>JAZDGQ010000092.1:0-22315 GCA_043806835.1 Pseudomonadota bacterium
CCCAATTCCGAATCCTTGTCCGCCGCCCTGAACGTCATAGAATCGAAAGCGCATTACAACGCGCCAGAGCGGGAGGCTTTTACCCGCGTTGCCGGGTACGATGGAAAAATCTATCTTGATCTATGCAATGAAAAATGGGAGGCCATTGAAATTGATGGAAACGGCTGGCGCGTTGTCAATGATCCTCCTGTCCGCTTTCGCCGCGCAAGCGGCATGTTGCCTCTTGTGACCCCGCAGAAGGGCGGCAGCATTCAGGCGCTACGGAAGTTTTTGAACGTCAAGGATGACGGCGCTTTCGTCTTGGCGGTATCATGGCTTCTGGCCGCGCTACGCAATACCGGCCCATATCCGGTTTTGTGCCTATCCGGTGAACAAGGCTCCGCAAAATCAACCTTCATGAATATCCTGCGGCGGCTGATCGACCCGAATACGGCTCCCCTGCGGACGCTTCCGCGTGAAGACCGGGATTTATTCATTGCTGCGAATAACGGTTACGTCCTTGCCTTCGATAACTTGTCGAAAATGCCAGACTGGATTTCCGATACGTTATGCCGTCTTGCCACGGGCGGGGGATTTGCAACCCGGACGCTTTATACGGACGGCGAGGAAAGCCTGTTCAACGCCATGCGCCCGATCATCCTGAACGGCATTGAGGATTTTGTCACGCGCCCCGATCTTGGCGACCGCTCAATCCTTTCGATTCTTCAGCAAATAGCGGATGAATCCCGCAAGTCGGAAAAAGAACTTTACGCGGACTTTGATAAAGTGGTGCCGATGATCCTTGGGGCGCTTCTGGATGCCGTCGCGCACGGCCTGAAAAGGCTCCCGTCCTGCCGCCTTGAGAAAAAACCGCGCATGGCGGACTTCGCCTTGTGGGGCATGGCCTGCGAAACGGCTTTCTGGCCTGCCGGAACATTCATGGCCGCCTATGAACAAAACAGGGCGAGCACGATCAGCAACGTCCTTGAAGGGGATGCAATCGCCTCCGCCGTGCAAATGCTCATGGAGAAACAGCCTGCCGAACTGGACGGTCGGACGGAGTGGACGGGGACAGCCGCCCAACTTCAGGCCGCGCTTGGCAAGGTGACTGCGGACAATATTCAGAAAACACCCGCATGGCCGAAAACCCCACGCGGCCTGTCCGGGCAGCTTCGCCGAATTGCCCCGTTTCTCAGGAAAAGCGGGATCGTTTGCGACCTCGATGGCCGGGGCGCAGACAAGAACCGCTCACGGCTTATCAGGATCATGATTCAACCCGCAAATGGGGGAAATCAACCGTCCGAACCGTCCACACCGTCCGAACAACAGGGATTCCCTGATATTCCTGCGGACAGTCTGCGGACGCAAAACGGTTATGCGGGCGCTACCGTCCAGCCAACCGTCCGCTTGGAAGGGGCAGAAACCGTGCCTTTGGACGGTGCGGACGGTCTGGACGGTGAAATCCGGCCTATAGAGGACATGGTAGAGGTGGTGCTATGACCCCGGCAGCCCTGATCCAGCGCATGGCGGCGGACGGCCTGCATATCGCCGTGACCCCCACAAGGGAAATCAAGGTCACAGGCGCACAGGCCGCAATCACCCGATGGCTTCCATCCCTGCAACTGCGGAAACTGGAGATCGTTAGCGCCCTTTCTTGGGCTCCTCCCGACATTCAGGACTTCATCAATGATGTGGATGAACGGGCAGCTTTTCTCAAAGTCTGCGCCCCTGACGTTTACAAGACCCCGGAGGAGGCAACGGCGGCGGCTTATCTGGAGGCCAGAAACAGGTGGATGAAGGGCAAGGATGAACTGGTAAGATAAAAACAGGAGATAGAGAATTGAAGCCCATAAAGCAGAAAATCTATTTCAAACTGGAGATTTTTAGAAAATGACGGCAGGAAGACCGAAGGGGCAGAAGAAAACGGGCGGCAGGCGGAAGGGCGCTGCGAACGTCAAAACCCGTGAGATCGCAGACGCGGCCATACAAGAGGGCATAACCCCGCTTGAGGTAATGCTGGAGGCCATGCGCGAGGCATACGCCGCAGCGAAGAAAATTTCCGACCCGGCGCAAAAGGCAATGATGCTGAAGATCGCGCATGAAACGGCGAAGGATGCCGCGCCATACATTCACCCGAAACTTGCAGCCGTCGAGCGCTCTGGCGACCCTGACAGCCCCAGCTCCGCCGGGCCTGTGACCGTCAACTTCGTCGGCGTTTCCCCAGCGCACAAGGAGGGCAATTACGACCTGTCGAAACTCACAACCGACGACCTGAAGGCGCTCCGTGACATTGCATCCAGAAACGCTGTTTTCCGCCCCGATTAAGATCACGTTTTCCCTTGAAAGCCTTAACTTATCAACAACCGTGGCCTTTTAAAAATTGATGCTTTGGCAACGGCCACATCTCTTTGATAGCTTCCCGTGTTATAGCGCGGCCAATCTTTTTTGATATTTTGAACCTGGCATAAATTTCCTCTTCATATTCCTCGAGAATCTCTTTCTGGTATTCAGCATTTTTACGAAAGGCTTCCTCAATTTCACTTTCTGCAACGCACTCAGGATTCGTCGGATATACTCTATCTGCCGCGATTTGCGCCCTATCTTCAGCTTTGGCCATCTCTGTAGAAATATCACGCCGCCTTTGTTCACTCAGCCCAAATATAACATCATTGGATTGTCTGCTTTTTAAACCTGCCAACCCCCACTCATAAACAGTCACAGATACTTTATAGCCATCTCGTATATTTTTCCTGGCAATATCGGGGTCAACATGTCCTGTGGAACCTTCCGGTCCCCATTGTGCCAAGCCTAAATCGGGTGAAGAAGAAAGATGATCTTTGCTGCTATAAAGAAAAAAGGCTATAAGGTCTAAATCTGGCCTCTTTAATGCAGTAATTCTTACAATTTCTTCAACTATTTTTCTTATATCATCTGCTGTTTCTACAGTCGGAAGAACAACACTGATGCGCGCCCTCTCTGCATTTCTACTAGAAATGTCTTCAATTTTTATGATCTCGTAATTCGCTCCAGTCGTATCTGCATAGGGAATGGGCGCGGCACATGGAGAGTCAGGCAGACAGGCGCAGCCTTCCCCATGATCCTAAGCAACTGGATACAATCACCTTGAAGGATGTTCTGGAGCGTTACAGGGATGAGGTCATTTCTAGGAAACGATGCACGGACAGGGAAAACATCATGGTTGAAGCGTTCATTAATAGGGCAAGCGAATGGGTATCTTTTCCTCTGTCAAAAATAAATTCGGCTCATTTTAGCCGCTATCGTGACCAGAGGTTACAGACGTTAAAACCCGCCAGTGTGTGCAGGGAGCTTGGGCTTATCCAACATGCCTATGATATTGCCAGCAGGGAATGGGATATTCCAATTCAGATTAACCCTGTTGCTAAAATTAAGAAGCCCGTCATTAACAATCGCAGGGAGAGAAGATTGAATGGCGGCGACCTGCTCAGCCTGTTCAAAGGCGTCAAGGGTTGCCAAAATTCCTACATGCGCCCTTTGGTGCTTTTCGCCATACTCACAGCTATGCGGCGCGGCGAGATACTGGCTTTGGAATGGCGGTTCGTAAATCTTGAAGGCAGAACGCTTCATATTCCCATGTCGAAGAACGGCCACAGCCGGACAATCCCCCTCTCCGGTAAGGCTCTCCGCATCCTGAGATACTTGAAAGGCCAATCCGGTAAGGAAATGCCTTCTCATGTATTTCCCTTGACGGAGAACACCATCAAAATGGCGTGGCAACGGATGATAAGAAGATCAGGTATTGAAGACCTCCACTTCCACGATCTCCGGCACGAGGCCGTTAGCCGCTTTTTCGAGCGCGGCCTGTCCGTGCCGGAGGTGGCTTTGATTTCAGGACACAGAGATTTTCGGATAATTTCCAGATATACTCACTTAAAGCCGGAGGCGATTGCGGAGAAGCTGAATTAGTGACGGGCAAAAATTATTTAAGTCCAAAAATCGACATGGTGGTAAACGCGAATATTTACTTTTCAATAATTTACATATTTTATATTACAGAATAAAGTTTCACTGTAACTTCAAAAAAAAAATAACGATCCGGCTTTTCGAGACAATCGAAACTCGTTGCGAATTGGCGACCAATGCTACACTGAGGAAGCAAAAAGGAAAAGAGTACGTCATGGCAGAAAAAATTGCGTATAAAATCAGCGCATATCTCTCTTTGGAAGAGGCCGTGGCGCGTTTTGATTCAATGGATGATCTAATTCTAGCGCTCAAAAATGGCGCGATTGTAGCCGAGGGGCTATCTAATTCTGACCTAAGGGCTTGGGACAAAATAACAGAATCGGAATATAAAGAATCCACCGCAGGGTAGAAACGTAGGATAAGGAATTTCTGCCTTATGTTTAATGTTAAACTGACGCTGTTATTTTGTCCCAAGCCCTAATCGAAGCACAGGCGGAATCTGGAGAACTGGCGCTTTCAGAGAATGGGACTCGATTTGATCCACCGTATGAGGAAATCCCAGAGCAAGCGTGGCGCACTTACGTTTTAAAAGACTTCGTATTGAGGCAGGATTCTTGGACAAAGCATGGAACGGGCGCGTTTCATTTTTACTCTGATATTCGTATTTCTTCAGTAGAACTGGAAAAACTTATACCGGATGCAGCAAGGCCGGTTTCAGATGAGATTCTTTCCTCAACCCACACAGGTGATCCGGGACGGCCATCCGCAGCACAGCTTTACCTCAATGAATTTGAGCGCCGATGCAAAACTGGAAATATAGAGGAGACTCTCGCAGCACAGGCGCATATTTTGCTGAAATGGCTAGAGACAGAACACCCCAGTATTTCTCGTTCTACAGTAAAGACTATTGAGAATAGAATCCGTCCTCTGTACAAAAAAGCCAAAAAAACGCCCTAAAACCCCACGATATTAAAATATCGTGGTATATGTAATCGGCTTTATCGTGGGTATTGAACGGCCTTAGTGTGGTTGTGTGAGCAAGGATACGCTTCACAACAACAAACATAAGGAGTTCTGATAATGCCCAATAAAAACGACGAAATTGAGACGCTGCGATACCTGACGGAAGCTAACCTAACCCATGATGTGAATAGATTGCCAATGTTGGCCTTAAACGTAGCTCTACAAGCCGCAGCTCTCGGCTGTCCGGTCTTTCCGGTTGACCCGGCCAGCAAACGCCCTCTTATCAACGACTGGCCGAACAAGGCAACCCGTGACCCCGATGCTATACGCGCATTCTGGACACAGTTTCCAAACGCAATGATTGGAGCCGTGAAGGCTTGTCAATCGCGCTGGTATTGCCGATCTTCATGTGCATGACCTACGGCACATACCTGTTTGACATGAGAGCCAGCAATGTCTGCCGTAACATGAAGATCGTCCGCCCTGTTCTGGCGCAAGTGTTTCGTGTGCCTGAGCGCCGCATCAAGCTGTTGCCGGAGGACGTGGCCACCCTTTTTTTGACGGCACAGAGCAGCGGATCAACCGCCCGCAAGGCTCTGTAAAACAGCGCAAATACTACTCAGGCAAAAAGAAAGCCCACATGATGAAAAATCAGGTGGCCGTCTATCGCCGCCCGTGTGACGGACGACCCGTCATCGCAGCGGTGTCTCCTTCATGCGAAGGAAACCTCTTCGCGCAGGCGACCTGCTGCTCAGTATTCCTGTGGTTTAATGATGCGCGGCATCCGCCCCCGTTGTTACGAAAAAGGCGAATGACTCGAAATGCCGGGACTGTTCGGTTAGAGTGAAAACTCAATTAACGCAGGAGAATGCGCATGTCTGAGATGTACGATGTTGTGGTGATCGGGTCCGGGCCGGGCGGGTATGTGTGCGCGATCCGCGCGGCGCAACTGGGGCTGAAGGCGGCCTGCGTCGAGAAGGACAAAACCCTCGGCGGCACCTGCCTCAATGTCGGCTGCATCCCCTCGAAAGCGCTGCTCAGCATCTCCGAAAAATACGAGCAGACGGCACATCACTACGCGGCGCTGGGCATCGACGTTGGACAGCCGAAAATCGATCTCGAAAAAATGATGGCGCACAAGAACAGGGTGGTCGGCGCCAACACGCAGGGAATTTCCTTCCTGTTCAGGAAAAACAAGGTCGCGCACGTCTCCGGCCTCGGCACGATCACGGCGCCGGGCGTCGTTGAAGTGACCGGCAAGGACGGAACGCAGACCCTCCACGCGAAAAATATCGTGATTGCAACGGGATCGGAATCGATGCCGCTGTCCGGAATCACCATCGATGAAAAGCGGATCGTGACCTCGACAGGCGCCCTGAGCCTGCCGAAAGTGCCGGAAAGCCTCGTCGTCATCGGCGGCGGCGTGATCGGGCTGGAACTGGGCGCCGTCTGGCACCGGCTGGGTGCGAAGGTCACGGTGGTTGAATTCATGGACCGCCTTCTCCCCGGCTTGGATCTGGAAGTCTCGAAGGAAATGAGACGGCTGCTGGCGAAACAGGGAATGGAATTCAGGCTCTCCACGAAAGTGACGGAGGCGCGGACGGAGAATGACAGGGTCATCCTGTCGCTGGAACCCGCCGGCGGCGGGGAGGCCGAAAAACTGGAAGCCGAGACGGTTCTGGTGGCGGTGGGACGCCGCCCCTACACGGCGGGAAGCGGTCTCGAAAAAACCGGAGTGAAGGTCGATAACCGGGGCCGCGTGGAAATCGACGATCATTTCCAGACCAATATAAAGGGCATCTACGCGATCGGGGATGTCGTGCGCGGCGCGATGCTGGCGCACAAGGCCGAGGACGAAGGCGTCGCGGTGGCGGAGATCATCGCCGGAAAGCCTGTTCATATCAATTACGACGCGATCCCAAACGTCGTCTACACGTCCCCCGAAGTGGCGAGCGTAGGGAAAACAGAGGAGCAATTGAAGGAAGCGGGGATCGCTTATAAAAGCGGAAAATTCCCCTACATGGCGAACGGACGCGCCCGCGCGATGGCGGCGACGGACGGCTTCGTCAAAATCCTTGCAGATGCGACGACGGATCGCGTGCTCGGCTGCCATATCGTCGGCGCGGAGGCGGGGACGCTGATCGCCGAAATTGCGCTGGCGATGGAACTCAATGCCACCGCCGAAGCCATCGCCCGCACCTGCCACGCCCACCCGACCCTGAACGAGGTCGTCAGGGAAGCGGCTCTGGCGGTCGGTGGGCGCGCGATACATATGTGAGAACGGGTGTATAGAGATAATTTTTGATTCGTTATAACAGCATATTAGAGTATCGGTATAATTATACCACAAGTTAACATGTTGAAATTTAACAATTTATGCCCCACCTTCACATTTCTGTTGACGAAGAGAACATAATCCTGCACAACTCATCGGCCAAGTGTAAAAACGACGCCCTCATCGGGTGCGATACAAGACAGGAAAAAAACATGAAAACCTATTCAGCAAAACCGTCGGAAGTCGAAAAGAAATGGCTTCTGATCGACGCGGAGGGCGTGGTGCTGGGCCGTCTGGCGAGCCTCATCGCGATGCGTCTGCGCGGCAAGCATAAAGCCATGTACACCCCGCACATCGATTGCGGCGACAACATCGTCGTCATCAACGCGGAAAAAGTCCGCCTCACCGGCAAGAAGGCGAAGTTCGATATTTTCTACTGGCATACCGGCTTTCCCGGCGGGATCAAGTCCCGCACCAAGGGTCAGATCCTCGAAAGCAAATATCCCGAGCGCGTCCTTGAAAACGCCGTCCGCCGCATGATGCCGAAAGACGGTCCTCTCGCCCGCGACCAGATGACCTGCCTGCGGATTTTCGCCGGCCCGAAGCACGATCACGAAGCGCAAAAACCGGAAATCCTCGATGTCGGCGCGATGAACCCCAAGAATAAAAGGCAATAACCATGACCATCAAAAAGAACCTTACGGATCTGAAATCGGCTGTTGCCGAGAAAGCAGCCTCTGCTTCCGTCACTGTGGCGGCATCGGCTGCCGTCGTCGCTGCGAGCCCTGTAGAACTCAAGCCCGTTCTTGACGCCAAGGGACGCGCTTACGGCACCGGTCGCCGCAAGGACGCGGTTGCCCGCGTCTGGGTGTCGCGCGGCTCGGGAAAAATCGTCGTCAACGAACGCGATGTCGTGCAGTACTTCGCCCGCGGCACGCAGCGCCTCGTCATCAACCAGCCGTTTGAACTGTCCAGCCGCACCGGCCAGTTCGACGTGATGTGCATCGTATCCGGCGGCGGCCTTTCCGGTCAGGCCGGTGCCGTCCGTCACGGCATCTCACGCGCTCTCGTGAACTTCGAGCCCGGCCTGCGCGCCGTACTGAAAAAGTCCGGCATGCTCACGCGCGACAGCCGTATCGTCGAACGCAAAAAGTACGGTCACCACAAAGCCCGCAAGAGCACGCAGTGGGTCAAGCGCTGATCTTTTCTTTTCCTTCCCAAAAAAGGCGCTCCGGAAACGGGGCGCCCTTTTCTTTTGTGTTTCGGGGAAGGATTCGCTAGTCTTTCAGTCATGACCTCCATCATCAAACCATACAAGGGAAAGTCCCCACTCATCGGCAGGGACGTTTTCATCGCCGAAAACGCCGTTGTCGTCGGGGACGTCCTGATCGGGGACGAGTCCAGCATCTGGTACGGCTGCGCCATCAGGGGCGACATAAACAACATTGTCATCGGTCAGCGCACGAATATCCAGGACGGGACGGTCATTCATGTTGCGTCCGGCCCGTTGGGGACGTATATCGGCGATGACGTAACGGTGGGGCATATGGCGGTTCTTCATGCCTGCACCATTGGCAATGCCGCGTTTATCGGGATGCAGGCGTGCGTGATGGACGGCGTTATGGTTGAAGCGGGGGCAATGGTGGCGGCGGGGGCGCTGGTGACTCCCGGCAAGCGGGTGCCGTCAGGCCAGCTCTGGGCGGGGTCTCCGGCGAAGTTCATGCGGGAGTTGACGAAAGAAGAAAAGGAGTATATCCCACACTCCGCCAGGCATTATGTGGAAATAGCCAGAAACTACCTGTGAGCAGCCGATGTTTTACTCGAAGGCCATCACGCAAATACCAATTATTTATAGATTCAAAAGAGATAAAAAATTTTATTAAACAATATAATGAATCAATGCCGGAGCGTTCGCGATTGAAAATCCTCCGGAAAACCCGTTCCAGAGCTTTCGACGGGCGGACGGCGCTGGACGGGTCGGGTCTCCACTTCAACACGATCATCATAGGATGGCTGAAGAAATAAATTTTTTTGAGGGTGGGTGCAGTTCCATGGTTGATGATTTACGTCGTTTAAGTCACACTGCATGGGGACATGCTTAAACCGGTTCGGAATAGTAAAGGTTGTTGTCATGCGTATTCTTAATTTCGTCGTCGCGCTGTCGGGCGTTTTATTGCTGGCTGCGTGCAGCTTTGAAGGCGGCCGCCCTCATCTCACGAAGAGCTTTTCCGAGACGCTGCCAAGCGGGTATTACGGGCAAAACAGCGAGGTCGTTTCCGAGCCGCCCGCGCAGGCTGAAGTCCGTGAGGTTCCCCCGGCGCGCCCCTCCCTCGTCGTCGTTCAGGAGGAACCTGCGGAGCCGACGGGTAAAAATGTCTGGAGCAAGATCGATCATTACGATGCCAAAGATCCGGTATTGTCCACGGAACAGCTTGTCATTCCTCTGCATGAACAGGCGCCCGCGCCCGTCAAGTACGGTAGCAGCGTGACCGTCTATCCCATTGACGGGGACGATGTGGGTTCCTGGCCGCAGCAGGAGCGCATCGATGCCAATGGAGAAATGGTGCAGCAGATATTTTTTGAGCATGGATCGGACAGAATAAGCCGGATCGACAGCAAGAATCTGCATGAACTGACGAAGTCTCTTGTGCAGATCGCCAGGCACTACAAGTTGTCCGTCGTCGGCCACGCCAGCACCCGCACCGATCATGTGACGGATCCCGTCAGAAAGAAGATGATCAACCTCAAAATGGCGCAAAGGCGCGCCGATGCGGTGAAGCGCGAATTGAACAAGGCTGGGGTGAAGCCGGACTGGATTCTGGTGACGTCCAGCGGGGACAGCGATCCGAACCCCAATCCCGGCGACAGAACGCAGGAAGCCGCCGACCGCCGCGTCGAAGTGTACATGGATGACGAGCAGCGTTGACGCTGCCTGAACGCAGACACGAAAAAATAAATATGAATGCCCCGTTGAAAATAGGGATCGCAGGACTGGGTGTCGTTGGCATTGGCGTGTTCCGGTTGCTGGCGGAACATGCGGGGCTTATCTCCGACCGTGCGTGGCGCCCCGTGGTCGTGACGGCCGTCTCCGCCCGCACCAAGGGCAAGCGCCGTCTGCTCGACCTTTCCAAAGTCAGATGGCATGAAAACCCTGTCGATCTTGCCGACGATGTGGATGTGGATGTCGTGGTCGAGCTGATGGGCGGCTCCGACGGCGCCGCCTTTGATCTCATTAAAAAATCATTGAAGAACGGCAAGCCGGTCGTCACCGCCAACAAGGCGCTTCTGGCGCTGCGCAGCAGCGAAATACTCAGGCTTCTCGAAAAAAGCAAGGGCACGGTTTCCTGCGAGGCGGCGGTGGCGGGGGGCATCCCGATCATCAAGGGGATCCGCGAAGGGCTTGCCGCCAATAAAATCAGTGCCGTCTACGGCATCCTGAACGGCACCTGCAATTTCCTCCTGTGGAAAATGCGCTCCACGGGGCGCGATTTCGCCGACGTGCTGAAGGAAGCACAGGAGAGAGGCTATGCCGAAGCCGACCCGTCCCTCGATATTGACGGTATCGACGCCGGGCACAAACTGTCGATTCTCGCGGGGCTGGCGTTTGGCTGCATCCCAGATTTTTCCTCGGTGCATATCAGGGGCATCCGTAATGTCACGCCGATGGACATCGCCTTTGCGGGGGAGCTCGGCTATCGCATCAAGCTGCTTGGCATCGCGCGCCGGACGGGCAAGGGCATCGAACAATCGGTGGAGCCGTGCCTTGTGCCGGAAACTTCCCCCCTCGCGGCGGTCGATGGGATGTGGAACGCTGTCTATGTCGATGCGGACTATGCCGGAATGACCTTGTTCACGGGCGCGGGCGCGGGGGCATTTCCGACGGCTTCCGCCGTCGTGGCCGACATCATCGACGTGGCGCGGGGGAGGTCGCTCCCGCTTCTGGGGCTGGCCCACGGCAAGGCTGAAATCCTCAAACCCGCTGATACCAACGAGCGCATCGGCTCCTATTACCTCCGCCTGATCGTGCTGGACCAGCCGGGTGTGATCGCCGACGTTTCGGCCATCCTGCGCGACTGCCGCGTATCGCTGAAATCCGTGCTGCAGCGGGGGCGTTCGGCGGGGGAGCCGGTGCCTGTCATCCTGACCAGCCACGGAACGCCGGAAGGTGCTATGTTGAAAGCGGTTGAACTTATCGGCAGACTGAAATCGGTCGTCGAGCCGCCGCACCTGATGAGGATCGAGACTTTCGAACAGGGATCATTGACATGAAAGCGAGCCTGAAAATGGAAGGAATACAATCAAATCCGAAGTTTTCCATGGATCGCAACCTTTCTCTGGAGCTGGTGCGGGTGACGGAGGCGGCGGCGCTCTCCGCTTCCCTGCTGATGGGACGCGGCGACGAGAAGGCGGCGGATCAGGCGGCGGTCGATGCCATGCGGAACGCGCTCAACTGTCTCAGCATCAGCGGCACCGTGGTGATCGGCGAAGGCGAGCGCGATGAGGCGCCGATGCTCTATATCGGGGAAAAGGTCGGACTCGGCGGGCCGGAGCTTGACATCGCGCTCGACCCGCTCGAAGGCACCACCCTGACCGCGAAGGGGGGCCCGAACGCGCTGGCCGTCGTGGCGATGGCGGAAAAAGGCGGGTTCCTGAATGCACCCGATGTCTATATGAACAAAATTGCGGTCGGCGGCGGATTGCCCGATCATATTGTTGATCTCGACGCGACCCCCGCCGAAAATCTGAAGGCTCTGGCGAAAGCCAAAGGCGTCGAAGTCGCGGACATCGTCGCCTGCATTCTCGACCGTCCGCGCCATTATGAACTGATCTCGAAAGTGCGCGCGGCGGGGGCGCGCATCATGCTGATCTCCGACGGAGACGTGAGCGCCGTGATGGCCACCGCGCAGCCGGAGTCCGGCATCGACATCTACATGGGCATCGGAGGCGCGCCGGAAGGCGTTCTGTCCGCCGCCGCGCTGCGCTGCACCGGCGGCTTCATGCAGGGGCGTCTTTTGTTCCGCAACGACGATGAAAAGGCTCGCGCCGGAAAATGGGGCGTGACGGATCTGGACAAAAAATACGGGCTGACGGATCTTGCCGGAGGCGATGTGATGTTCGCCGCCACCGGCGTGACCGATGGCGCCATGCTGCGCGGCGTGCGGCGTTTTTCCGGCGGGGCGCATACTCATTCCGTCATCATGCGCTCCAAAACGGGCACCACCCGCCGCATCGAGGCGACGCATAACTTCAGGAAGAAGGCGGGATATAAATGACAGGAGGCCGGAAATCGGAAGTCGGAAATCAGGAGCCGGAGGAAATCAGCGTCCTCGATATCCGGGAGTCCGTCCTCGGAAAAAAGTGGGCGTTTTCACAGGCGGATGAACGGCTGTCGCAGGGCATCAGCCAGTCTTTCGGTCTGCCGGAAATCATCGGCAGGCTGCTGGCTGCGCGGGGCGTCCGGTTTGACGGGGTGGAAGAGTTCCTGAATCCGACGATCAGGACCCAGCTCCCAGACCCTTCCGCCCTGAAGGACATGGGCAGGGCGGCGGCGCGTATCGCCGATGCGATCATGCGCGGGCAGAAAGTCGCCGTGTTCGGCGATTACGACGTGGACGGCGCAACTTCCGCCGCGTTGCTGAAAAGATTTTTCAGGGCTCTCGGTTCCGACCTGCGCGTTTATATCCCCGACCGCATTCGGGAAGGCTATGGCCCTAACGCCCCCGCGCTTCTGAAACTGAAGGACGAGGGGATGGATGTCGTCATCGCCGTCGATTGCGGCACGACGGCGTTCGACGCTCTGAAGGCAGGGACGGCGGCGGGGCTGGACATAATTGTTCTCGATCACCACCGCGCCGATGCCGGAATGCCCGATGCCTATGCCGTCGTGAACCCGAACCGCCTCGACGACGACAGCGGGCAGGGGCATCTGGCCGCCGTCGGCGTGACTTTCCTTGCCGTCGTCGCGGCGAACCGCATTTTGCGGGAAGGCGGTTTTTACGCCGGACAGAGGCCGGAGCCGCGCATCCTGCAATGGCTGGATATCGTCGCGCTCGGAACGGTGTGCGACGTCGTGCCGCTCACCGGCGTCAACCGCGCTTTCGTAGCGCAGGGTTTGCGTGTCATGGCCCTGCGCCAGAATCAGGGGCTTGTGGCGCTGGGCGACGTGGCGGGGCTTGCGGAAGCACCCGGCGCTTTTCATGCCGGATATGTTTTCGGCCCCCGCGTCAATGCGGGCGGACGGGTGGGAGAGGCCGGACTGGGGGCGCGACTGCTCTCGACGGAGGATCCTCTGGAAGCCAGGGCGCTTGCGGCGCAACTGCACCGGTACAACGCGGAGCGCAAGGAGCTGGAACGCCATGTGCTGGAAGAAGCCGTCGTGCGCGCCGGGGAATCCCTGCAGGACGCTCCCGTGCTGCTGGTTGACGGCGAAGGCTGGCATCCGGGCGTGATCGGCATCGTCGCCGCGCGCCTCAAGGAAAAATACAACCGCCCCGCCTGCGTGATTTCCTTCGACGGCAAGGGCATCGGAAAGGCGTCGGGTCGTTCCGTTTCAGGCGTCGATCTCGGCTCCGCCATTCTTTCCGCAAAGCAGAACGGCCTGCTCGTCGATGGCGGCGGCCACAAAATGGCGGCGGGGTTCACCGTGACGCGCGACAGGCTGTCCGCTTTGGCCACGCATCTTCATCAGCACGTTCTGGAGCAACTGGACGGGAAACCCTACGCTCCCGAACTGCGGATCGACGGCGTGCTGTCGCTGTATGCGCTGACGATGGACATGGCCGAAACGCTCGGCAGGCTGGCTCCGTACGGAGCCGGGCACGCCGAGCCGCGCTTTGCGCTCGCCGGAGTCAAGATCATCAAACCGCGCGTGGTCGGCGAGAATCATGTCAGTTGCTTCCTTCAGGACACTTCCGGCGGCGCAAGCTTCAAGGGGATCGCTTTCCGCGCCATGGATTCCAGTCTGGGCGAAACGCTCCTGAAATCCGGCTCCGCCCCTCTTCATGTCGCCGGTCACGTCAGCGTGAACGCATGGAACGGCAAGAAAACCGTTGATTTTCAAATCGTTGACGCTGCGCCGGTATGGGGCGCGTCTTCCTGACGCCGTATTTTCAAGGCTCCAGTCTATCGGAATCCGCAGTGGGGCGTTTGACTTTTCCAGAAAAGATATGGAAAAGTATGGAATATTTACAGGAAAAGGGATATACTTCGGGTATCAGGGATTGTTTAGAACATGGAGAGGTTCGTATGCTTGCTCGTTTCAACAGGAGAGCACACCATCACAAGGTCTCCAGGACCATAGAGGAAATGAGAGAGGCTCTCAAGCTGGATAGCGAGGTTGCCAGGATTTCCCAGCTTGAGGAGTTGAGAGAGAAGAACGAAAAACAATTTCTTGAAGTCGCACAGCGCAGAAGCAAGTTTTTCTTTATCTCCGTCGCAGCCATCACTCTTCTGGCGGTGGGTGCCGTTGCCGCCACGTTCGCATTTCCCGTCCTGTCATCCGGCATTATCGTCAGCCTTGCCGCCGCCGGTGCGGCAGCTGAAGTGATCTCGGTCGTCAAGTCCCTGTATGACAAGAGGGAAGAGGATCGAGACAAAAGAATCGTCAGGGAAGCCATCGACGAAAGAATTCAGTGTCTGCAAACCAAGCTGTACCTGAGCGACTTCTACGGCGCGGGCATGCGCGACAAGTTCAATCGCAATTCCCCTTCGGAAAAAGCATTTAAAGATCTGGCCGAGCGTGTCAATCCTGAAAAGAACAAACACAAACCCAGGCAGTTTAACGCCAGTCTGATCTTAAAGTGGGGGTGAAGGTCTGCATCTTCGTTTTGAAAGATGAGGGCAGCGGCGATCCTTTTGCATGACTTCAATGCCGCCGGAGAATCTGTTTTTTTCCCCTTAAAAATCTGAATCCTTCTGGTCGGATATGAAGATTCCGCCGATTCTTTCCCCGATCATTTTTTGCCATTTTTTGCAAGAACGACCTTGGTAAAATAGTGAAAAAAATTTTACGCCGGAGCTTGTGCGGTGGACAACTGCGGTTGCTCCAGATAAACCAAGAACGTAGGGACTGTTTTGCACGAGCGCCTTGAACCGGACGCTTTTATAAATTGACCAAGGTCAATTGAACTGCTCAGCATGTGGGGTACACTACCCGTCGAGACACAAGCTGTTGTGTGTTTCCATCTATAAGGTACAAAAAGAGCGTCTCATGCAAGTCAGGTTGCATCTTCGGGGAGCAGGGGTTTATGGCGGAAAAGCAGACAAAGATAAAAGTGTCTTCACCGGCGGTTGTCGAAGACACCATCATCAAGATATTCGGCGGCACGAAAGTTGATTGCAGCGAAGCCGTTTCCGAATATATTTCCGAGAGCGACTGGCGCATCAAGGCGAATGCCAATAGCGGCTATTCCAATGCGGGCATGATCTGCAACGTCGCCGGCAAAGTCGTCGCCAATTACTGGCTGGATGAAGTCTATGCGGCTGAAGAAGGCATGGCGCATCGCAATGCGGATTACCATATCCATGATCTGGACTGCCTGACCGGCTATTGCGCCGGATGGTCGCTGCGCACTCTGCTGAACGAAGGGTTCAACGGCCTGCAGGGTCGCGTGTCGAGCCGTCCGCCCTCGCACTTCCGCGAGGCGCTGGGACAAATGGCCAATTTCCTTGGCATCCTGCAATCCGAGTGGGCGGGGGCGCAGGCGTTCAGCAGCTTCGACACCTATCTGGCGCCCTATGTTTTTTACGACCGCCTGACGTTCAAGGAAGTCAAGAAAGCCATCAAGCAGTTCGTCTATAACCTGAACGTGCCCGCCCGATGGGGGCAGTCGCCCTTCACCAACATCACGCTCGACATCACTCCGCCGGACGACCTGAAGAAGCAGACGCCCACCAAAAAAGACCTGCCTCTTTTCAGGAACGTGGACAACGCGGAACTTCTGGCCGAGGCGCAAAGGCGCGACATGGGTCTCCGCACGCTGGCGGACATGACCTACGGCCACTTCGCCCCCGAAATGGAAATGATCGTCCTCGCCTATTACGAGGTGATGACGGAGGGCGATTCGACCGGGCAGCCCTTCACCTTCCCCATTCCGACGGTGAACATCACGGAAGGTTTCGACTGGGACAGCAAGGTGTCGCAGAAGATATTCGAGAACACTGCCAAAGTCGGCAGCTCCTACTTCCAGAATTTCATCGGCAGCCAGTGGAAAAAGAACGAGAAGGGCGAAAAGATCCCCAATCCGGAGGCCTATTCCCCCGGCGCGGTGCGCTCAATGTGCTGCCGGCTGCAGCTCGACCTGCGCGAACTGCTGAAACGCGGCAACGGGCTGTTCGGTTCCGCCGAGATGACCGGCTCCATCGGCGTCGTCACCCTCAACATGGCGCGGCTCGGCTACCGTTTCAAAGGCGATTTTTCGGGACTGATGAATGAGCTGGAAAGGCTGATGGATCTCGCCCAATCCACTCTCGAGAAGAAGCGCGTCTTCGTGCAGAAGATGTACAACCGCGGGCTTTATCCCTACACCACGCGCTATCTGCCCTTCCTCCGCAACCACTTCAGCACCATCGGCGTGAACGGCATGAACGAGATGATCCGGAACTTCACCGGCGATCAAATCGACATCACGGATAAATCCGGCATCAAGATGGCCGTCGAGGTTCTCGACCGCATGCGCGCCCGCATCAAGCAGTACCAGCAGGAAACCGGCAACCTCTACAATCTCGAGGCCACCCCCGCCGAGGGCACGACCTACCGTTTCGCCAAGGAAGATAAAAAACGCTTCCCAGACATCATCCAGGCGGGCTCCGGGGAGAACGTTTATTACACCAACTCCTCGCAGATTCCCGTCGGCTTCACAGACGACCCGTTCGAGGCGCTGGAGCTGCAAAACACGCTGCAATGCAAATATACGGGCGGCACCGTCCTGCACCTCTACATGAACGAAAAACTGTCGAGCCCGGAGGCCTGCAAGCGCTTCGTCAGGAAGGTTCTGGAGAGTTACCAGATGCCTTATATCACTGTGACGCCGGTCTTTTCGACCTGCGACACGCACGGCTATCTGAACGGCGAGCAGCCGGAATGTCCGACCTGCGGCAAGAAAACAAATGTCTGGACCCGCGTGATGGGATATTTCAGGCCGGTCTCCAGCTTCAACCTCGGCAAGAAAGGCGAACACAGGGAAAGAAAGCATTTCCTGGAAAGACGCGCCGAGAGCGAAGACCTCTTCCATGCCGCCGATCTATAACGTCACCCCCTTCACCATGCTGGACTACCCCGGAAAGACCGCCTGCATCGTCTGGTTTTCCGGCTGCAATATGCGCTGCGGATACTGCCACAACCCGGAGATCGTCGAGGGCAAGGGGCGCTTTTCGGCGGATCGGGTGCTGGAGTTCCTCAGGAAAAGAAAGGGGCTTCTGGACGGCGTGGTGCTGTCCGGCGGCGAGCCGTGTCTGTTCAAGAGTATTGTTGATTTCTCCACGCAGATAAAAAGCCTCGGGTACGCCCTCAAGCTGGACACGAATGGCACCCGCCCCGGCATCGTGCGGAAGATGCTGGATAAAAAACTTCCGGATTATGTGGCGCTCGATTACAAGGCGCCCTTTCCTCTGTACAAGAAAATAACGGCCACGCGCCTGTTCGGAAAATTCGAGGAGACGCTGGCGCTGCTTTGCGGGCAGGACAGGGTTCCGTTCGAGGTTCGCACCACCGTCCACCGCGACCAGCTCGGCGAGCAGGCCGTCGCCGTCATCATGGACGATCTTTCGGCGCATGGATTCAAAGGCATCTACTACGTCCAGAATTACACCAACGCCAACAACGCGCCCACGCTGGGGAGCCTGCCCGTCCAGAAGCTAACTCTGGACATCCGCAAACTCCCGCAGCCGAAGGGGTTTACGCTGGAGTTCAGAAATTTTTAGGGGATGGTTATGCAAAGATGTTTCGGCCTTGCGACGTGAGCCTTACTGTGCGGGAGGGCGGAACCCGTTTGAGGGAAAGGTGATATAAATTTCCTTACTTACGGGATATAGCTATTTGTGGTAAAGTCTTATTCGGCTGTTATAATGACCGAAAATATTATAGGGTTTGTTGATGCCAAAGACCTCTAAAAAAAGCAAAAATTATAAGAAACCGCCTATTGTCGAAGCGGTTATTGAGGTGCGTTTTACGGGTTCACTTAATGAGCAACAGCTCAAAAAACTAGTTTCACAACAGAAGACTAAATTTAGCATCCATAAAATCGAGCAGACGGAGGTTATAGTTTCAAACAAAGAAAATTCAGAACCTCAGGTAGAAACAAAAAAAAGTCTAGTTGGATACAAGCTTATCGATAATGCAGACAGTTCAAATATTATACAGATCAAGCAGAATGCTATTTCTGTTTCTCGGTTACCGCCATATGAGAGTTGGGCAGAACTGATTGAAACATTCAAAAAATATTATGATCTGTATACCCAAAAAAAATTCAGCACCATAAGTAGAATCGGCGTCAGGTATATTAACAGGATAGACATTCCTACGTCTGAGGGAAAGCTAATCAAGTTAGAAGACTATTTTAAAATATTTCCTAAGGTTCCCGAGACAAAATTTCCTGCTCTCAATCGTTTTTTAGTTCAAACAATAGCGGCTCTTGATAAAAATAGAGTTCTTACTGTTAATGTTCAAAGTGCAAATGAGACCCCTTTGTTAAATCATGTCTCGATAATTTTTGATGTGGATGTGGCACAGTTAGCCAATTTACCAGTCACTACCTCTAAGCTCTATGAATTGTTGGGTGAGATGGGAGACAAGAAAAATTCTTTATTTGAAGACTTACTAACACCAAAATGCAAAAAGCTGTTTAACTGATGAGCGCATTACAAAAGCAACTAGTTGACCCCATGAATTCGCTTGCTGGAGTATGCGGAGATACTAGTTTTAGTGCAGATCAAAGCGCTTCCGCGAAGAACTTTGAACAGTCAAAAAAACTATTCACTCTTGTAGATAATGCTCTTGAAGAGAGGCTTTGGGATAATCGTAGTGAGCTAAAAATAATAACGTCAACGTATAGTGCTTCTCACCTTGATTCAGACATCAAGGCTCAACTGTTTTCTCAAATAGACTGGCTGCTCAATAGTGAGGAATGGGAGGAAGGCGATAATTTTGCAGATACAGAATCCTTCAAGACGTTGATAAAATTTATTCTTAATTCAAATCCATCCCGGGCACCCTATTTGGGACTATCAGATAGTGGCCATTTGTTAGCGTCATGGGTCAGTGAATCTAACAAACTTATATTGGAATGCCTGCCCCGCGATTGCATCAAATGGTTCGTATCTTGTGTTTTCGATGGCAAGAAAGAAAGAGTTGGGGGGGAAGCTCCTTCGTTAGAACGCTTATTGGCTGTTTTAACACCTTTTATTAAAAATGCCGGATGGTTTAAGCTTTAATGGCAAAAGTAACTAATATCCCAGAAGCTGACCACGTTCTTAGACATGCGAAGAAAAAACATCTTGAATGGGGTTTGGATTCTGAAGGAAAGAAGGCTATTCTCGGCTGTTTCCCAGATGTATTTAAATTAAGAGATGACACCGAATTTATTCGGCAACATGGAAAACCAGAAGTGTCTCTCTCTGTAAACTGGATAGAGTTTTTTAGCGGAGATGAAGAAAAACAATTGCAACAAGCTGTGAAAGATTTTTGTTCCATCCGACCAATAAAACAGTGTGGTGCCTTTGCAAAACTTAATGTTGGGAAATTAAAAAAAGTTTGCCAAGAACATTCCGCAAAAGTCAGAGTCATTCATGATGCAGAGAGGTCTGCTATTAAAAGCCATAGCAGCATTACTCAGTTACCACAGAATAATGCCATGCTTTTTATTGATCTCTGCGAGTTAGCATTCGATTCCCTAATTCCTGCAACAAAATTTCCTGATTAGTTTAAGGATGGTAGAGCGGTATGATGCCATGAAATTTTGAAGGAAAGAGTTTTTTTAATGACCATGAACGATGAAATCCACCGGCGGAGGACGTTCGCTATCATCTCCCACCCGGATGCCGGCAAGACGACGCTGACGGAAAAACTGTTGCTGTTCGGGGGCGCGATCCAGCAGGCGGGTGCCGTCAAGGCGCGGCGGCAGATGCGTCTTGCGCGTTCCGACTGGATGAAGGTGGAGCAGGAGCGCGGGATTTCCGTGGTGTCGAGCGTGATGACGTTCGATTACGAGGGCATCAGGTTCAACCTGCTCGACACGCCCGGTCACGAGGATTTTTCCGAGGATACCTACCGGACGCTCACCGCCGTCGATTCCGCGATCATGGTGATCGACCACGCCAAGGGGATCGAGCCGCAGACGCGGAAACTCTTCGAGGTCTGCCGCCTTCGCGACATGCCGATCATCACTTTCATCAACAAGCTCGACCGCGAGGGCTTAAACCCCTTCGACCTACTCGATGAGATCGAACAGAAACTCGCTCTGGACATTACGCCCGCGAGCTGGCCTGTCGGCATGGGAAAGGAGTTTCTGGGCTGTTACGACCTGCCAGGCGACCAGTTGATGCTTATGGAGCGCACCAAAGGAGACAAGATCGGGGAGGGGGTGCAATGCCGGGGTCTGGAAGATCCGAAACTCTCCGAATTGCTGCCGCAGCACGCGGCGGACAAATTGCGCGAGGATGTCGCCATGGTGCGCGCCGTCTGCAAGCCCTTTGACAGGAAAGCCTATCTCGGGGGGCATATGTCGCCCGTCTTTTTCGGAAGCGCGCTCAATAACTTCGGGGTGCGGGAGCTGCTGGAGGGGCTGCAAAAATTCGCCCCGCCGCCGCGTCCCCAGCCCGCCGACGGACGCATGATCGAAACGACCGAAAACAAGGTGACGGGATTTGTGTTCAAGATTCAGGCGAACATGGACCCGAAGCACCGCGACCGCATCGCCTTCACCCGCATATGTTCCGGGCATTTCAGGCGTGGCATGAAGCTGAAACATGTGCGGACGGGCAAGCTCCTGACCGTCCACAATCCGATGCTTTTTTTCGCGCAGGAGCGCGAAGTGGCGGAGAACGCCTGCGCCGGGGACATCATTGGCATCCCGAACCATGGCATCCTCCGCATCGGGGACACGCTGACGGAGGGGGAGGACATCCATGTCGTCGGGATTCCCAGTTTCGCGCCGGAGCACTTGCAGCGCGTGCGCCTGGACGATCCGCTGAGAGCCAAGCATCTCGGTCAGGCTCTGTTGCAACTGGCGGAGGAGGGCGCGGCGCGCATCTTCAAGCCGCGCATGGATTCAAGCTGGGTGGCGGGCGTGGTGGGGCCTTTGCAGTTCGACATTCTCGCCGACCGCATCCGCACGGAATATAACCTGCCCGTGCATTTCGAGGAGACGGCGCTGCATACCGCCCGCTGGCTGGAATCGGATAGCCGCGATATGCTGGACAGGTTCATGGAACAGAACCTGCCGAACATCGCGGACGATCACGACGGTCATCCCGTTTTTCTGGCGCGCAACGCCTGGCATCTCGGCAATGCCGTTGAAAACTGGCCGCAAGTCAGGTTTCTGGCTACGAAGGAGCAGGCCCGGGCCTGACGGGGGCTCCTTTTTTCTGTGCCAGCACTCCCCACTTTTGCAGCTTGTTGAACAGGGTGCTGAGGGGGGAGGCGTTTTTTCCCCCGAAAGAGGATTTCGGGACGGCCTTGCGTGAGGCTTTCCCGAAACCGTCGCTGATCGAATCCATGTCCGTCAGAGCGTTCGTCGCCGTTTGCACCGTGCCGGTGATTTCCTCTGATCGTTCCAGCATGCGCGTTTGCTTCCACAGGACTTTCAGCAGTCCGCCAATGTACGCGTCCTGAATCAATTCTTCATTTTTAAAGGTGAATTTGACAAGGGAGGCATTGTACAGGTCACGGGCGATGCCGGTCTCGTAGCTGTTGAGAGCATCCCCGATCAGGCCGAGGGAGATTTCCTCCGGACTGTTCAGATGCTTCCATTGAGCTTCCGCTTCGAGAAAACCCGTCCAAGCTGCCAGCCATTCCGGAGAACAGTGCCCCGCAATCGCTTCCCAAAGCTGCTTCTCGGTCGGTTTGTTGTCGTAGGCCAGTAATTCGTTCTGGATGCGGCTCATAACTTCCTGATTCAGAAGATCATATTTTGCAGTATCATCAGGGAGTTGCGATATGAT
>JAZDGQ010000093.1:0-26768 GCA_043806835.1 Pseudomonadota bacterium
CTAAAAACCCCCGCTGTCATTCCGATGGCTGCATGGTGTAGGCACATGCCATGCAGCGAGGAATCTTCTCAATGAATTCAAGGGCGAAGATCCCTCGCTATGCTCGGGATGACAATGGAAGGGAGGTTTTTAGAAGTGCCCATATGTATACCAGTCAATAGCCAAAAACGAAAGCATGGATAAAAAATCATGAATGGATTGCCAGATCACCTCATCGAGTACGATAGCGACAATAAGAATAGCATCCAAGTCACCCTGTGGGCGAGAGAACCGGGTTCTTTTGCAAAAGCCCTTCCCAAAGCCCTGGAAAAGTTCAAGGACAAAAATGGGGAAGATCTTGTTGCCGCTCTTCTGAAGCATTTCATGGGGAATATCTCCATGGTAGACCGGTATGACACGGCGAGCGGAGAGAAAACCTCGCAGATATTGAACCCCAACGGCACACGCTTCTATCAGTCTCACTTCAATAAAGACGGCAAGCTTGAAAACCTTGCAAATGGCAGTCCGGCGGAGCGGGGATTCGATGAAAACGGAGAGCCTCGCTTTGTATGCTTCCGCAACAATGGCGTCATCAATAACGGCCCCAAAGGCGAACCCGGCTATATGGAGATTAAAACGCTTGACGAATACAGAGGCAGTCGACACTACACACACACGGTTTTCGGGTATGCTGGCCGTGAGAAAGTCGTCTATGCGGAGAGCTGGAACAATGGGAACAAGGTTAAAATTCTCTCCCCGCAGGAAATCGCGGCGTTTATGAAACAGGAGAGCGAAAGACACGGCTACCACGTCATTGGAGGAGCCAAAGCGGCCACTTATGCTCCCGGAGCCCCTGCATAGCATACAATACTGAGGAAAAAGTGATCGCGCCCGGACGGGAAATGCTCTAGAATTCGTTCCATGATGAGCGAACTGAACGAGCGCACGCGCCAGATTCTCAGGCTGGTGATCGACGCCTACGTCGAGACCGGCGAGCCCGTTGGCTCCCGGCTTATTTCGCAAAAGCTGGGCATGAAGCTGTCGCCCGCCACCATCCGCCACGCCATGGTCGAACTGGAGGAACTGGGGCTGCTCTATTCCCCGCACACCTCCGCAGGCCGCCTGCCGACGGATTCGGGGCTGACGGTGTTCGTCGACGGGATGCTGGAAATCAACGACCTCCCCGCCGCCGACCGCCGGAAAATCGAACAGGAGATGCACGGCGTCAAAGGACAGCCGATCTCCGACATCCTAGAGCAGGCCACCAGCTTCCTGTCCGGCCTGTCCTCCTGCGCCGGACTGGTGTTCGCCCCCAAAATGGAATCCCCGATCCGGCAGATCGAATTCGTCCTGCTGGCTCCCGGGCGGGTGCTGGCCGTGTTGGTCACCAGCGCGAGCGTCGTCGAAAACCGCGTGATGGAAGTGCCCCCGGAAGTGACGGCCTCGGCGCTGCAGCGCGCCTCCAACTACCTCAACTCCCGCATCGCCGACAAGACGCTTCAGGAAGCCATCGAGCATATCCGGGCGGATCTGCAGGATCACAGAACGCAACTGGACGCCCTGACGGAAAAAGTGGTCGAGTCCGGCATCGCCAGCCTCGCCTCGAAGGAAAGCGGCGGGCATTTTTTCATACGGGGTCAGTCCAACCTGCTGGAGGACATCGCCGCGCTGGAAGATCTGGAACGCATCCGCTCTCTCTTCGACGCCCTCGAAGCCCGGGAAACCATGCTCAGGCTGCTGCAAGCCGCCAGCCTCGCCGACGGGGTGAAAATCTTCATCGGCTCGGAGAACAAGCTGTTCAGCCACTCCGGCTGCTCGCTGATCGTTTCCCCCTACAAGAATCAGGATGCCAGGATCATCGGCGTCATCGGCGTCATCGGCCCCACTCGCCTCAACTACGGGCGGATCATCCCGGTCGTCAACTACACCTCGCAAATGATCGGCAAAATTATGGGGTAGGCCGGACGGTAGTGTCTCAGTTTCGATATGTGAAACAAGATTTCTGAATAAAAGCAACATTTTCAGACTAATATGATTTTTTACTTGACAGATATATTTTTTATCGTCACGGCTGTTTAAGCGAATCGGGAATCATGTTATGAGGCATAATGGACAAAATAGTTGCTGGCATTCGTGTAAGCCCATGATAAATAATGGATAAAAGGAGTTTTTATATGCGGAGAGAAAAAACTGTCCGGAATGCGGCAGTTTAAGCGTCAAGAAACACGGCAATCAATCAGGGCGGCAACGGTATCGATGCAAGGATTGCGGGAAGACCTGGACACCAACACAAGACTGGGTTGCTGCGGCCTATCAGGACTACAGCGCAGGAAGGCAAACCCTGAACGATCTCGCTCTCCGGCATGGCAAATCCATCCGGACACTGCGCCGCCGTTTTGACAAGTTCTCTCCCGCCACTCACACAGTGGCCGTTTCGTCCGAGCCTGTGGCCCTGACCTTTGATGCCACCTTCTTCGGGCGCGGCTATGGCCTGATGATCTATCGCGCGGACGGTCGCAACATCCACTGGCAGGAAATCGAGAACGAAACGCTGGCGGTTGTCGAGGCGGGGCTGCGTCATCTGACGGCACAGGGCTGGCGTTTCTCCAGCATCACCATTGATGGCAGAAAGGGCGTTATCAGGCTGATAAACCGTCTGTTGCCCGATGTGCCGATCCAGTTCTACCTGTTCCACCAGAAAGCCATCGTGCGCCGTTATCTGACCACCAGACCGAAGACTTTATGCGGACGGGAACTCCGCGAACTGATAGCTTTTCTCGGCGCCGTTCACGAGGCCCTGTTTCTGGATTGCCTCGCCGACCTCAAGGCTCGATACGACGGCTTTCTGAAAGAGCGCAACGAGCAAGGCCAGTTCAAACACCGGAGAACCCGCAGGAGGACGTGGCCACCCTTTTTTTGACGGCACAGAGCAGCGGATCAACCGCCCGCAAGGCTATATAAAACAGCGCAAATTCTACTCGGGAAAAAAGAAGACGCATACGATGAAGAATCAGGTCGTCGTCTATCGTCGTCCAAAAGACGGACGGCCGGTCATCGCAGCGGTGTCTCCTTCATGCGAAGGAAAGGCGCATGACAAGAAAATCTACGATGAAACACGCATGACCACGCCACCCGGCATAAAACGGGGCGGCGACACGGGCTATCAGGGAACGGCGATGGAAATCCCGCACAAAAAACCCAAAGGAAAGGCTTTCACGCCGGAACAAAAAGAGACCAACCGCGCATTCTCCAGCAAGCGCGTGAAGGTCGAGCACGGCATTGGCGCCATGAAACGCTTCGGCATCGCCTCCCAGCGCTGGCGCAATCCCCGCCACACCCGCACGATCATTATCAAAAACGTCGCAGGCCTCGCCAACTATGCCGCCGCCTGACAAATGATCCGGCAATAACAAGGCTGGAACGCGGCTCAGGCACTACCGCGCAATGACTCTTTTGTTTAAATAGTTTTCATATTTTAATCATTGAGCGCCTTGTAAGTCAACAATCATTTAACAAAAGATTAAATATTTTTAAAATCTATCATATTTCAATAAGTTAAACATCCATCTTTGCCACAGAACACCCGAAATCACCCATTCCTCTGACCATTTTTCTTGACTTACGGCTGGTCAACCCACGGAGAAGAATAAAAACCATCACAGCGGCAGCCGTATCACCGCCCTTAAGCCCCCATGATCGCTTTTTTCGAGGAAGATTTCTCCGCCGTGTCCATGGATGATATCTTGCGCGATGGACAGGCCGAGGCCGAGGCCGCCGGTTTTTGGATTGCGGGATTTTTCGAGGCGGTAAAAAGGCTTGAACACCTCGTCGCGCTGTCCTTCGGGGATGCCGGGGCCGTCGTCGTCGATGAAAATCTCGACCGCCTCCGGCTGCTCGTGCGCGTCCACCCAGACGTTCTTCGCGTATTTGCAGGCGTTGTTGACGACGTTGGCCAGCGCCCGCTCCACAGCCACGGGCCGCGCCATCAGCAGCAACCGCCCTTTATAACACGCCTCGACGACATACCCCTGACGCCTTGAATTGCCGACGATCCTCTCCAGAACGGATTTAAGATCCACCCTTCCGGTCTCCTCGTTGCCCCCGCCCCTGGCGAACGTCAGATAGCCTTCCAGCATCTTTTCCATTTCATCCATGTCCCGCCGCAGGTTGCCGGTCTCCGGCGCGTCTTTCATCATGGCGAGTTGCAGCTTCATGCGCGTCAGCGGCGTGCGGAGGTCGTGCGACACGCCCGCCAGCATCGAGGTGCGCTGCTCGATCTGACGCCGGATGCGGTCGCGCATGTCCAGGAAGGCGCGCGCCGCCTGCCGCACCTCCCGCGCCCCCTCCAGCTTGAAATTGGCGACGTCCTGCCCCTTGCCAAGCTTCTCGGCGGCGATGGCCAGTCTGCGGATCGGCCTGATCTGGTTCCGCATGAACATGACGGAGACCGCCATCAGGATGATGGAGCTGCCGATCAGCCAGAGAATGAAAACATACGTCGCGGGGCTGGTCAGGCGGCGGTTGAAGCTGGTGAATTTGAGAATGCGGCTGTCGGCAAGCCGGACATCCACTTCAAACCGCTTGCTTTCCGGGTACGCCGTGATGGTGAAAGGCTCGTCAAGGTTTTTCTCCAGAGCCGTCTGCAGCTTGGCCTCGACACTGTTCCATGTCGGGCTTTCGGATCGCCGGGAAGGCAGTGCCGTTTTCCTGCGGTCTTCGATGGTCACTTTCAGGTCAAGGCTTTCCGACGCCGGACGGACGATCCTGACGATGTCAGCCGGAGAGCCCGCCTGGCTGATCTGGTCAGCGATCATGTCGATCTCCCCCGCCAGAGCGAACGCCAGCTTGTCGCTCATGCTGTCCCAATGGCGGTAGATGAAAATATAGGCGACGATCATCTGCATCAGCATGACCGGCACGACGATGATAATCAGCGACCGTCCGTACAGCGTGCGGGGAAGGATCTTCTGCTTGATGTTTTTCCAGGCATGCGCCATCAGTCAGGCCACAAAACGTAACCCTTGCCGCGCACCGTCTGGATGTATTTCGGCTGCTTCGGGTCTTCTTCGAGTTTTTTTCTAAGACGCGTGATCTGCACGTCGATCGTGCGCTCGGCGGATTCCATTTCGCAGAGCCGCGCCAGCTCCTCGCGCCCCACCACCTCGCCCTTCCTGCCGGACAACGCCTTCAGCAACATATGTTCCACCTGCGTCAGGGGCAGGCGCTCCGCGCTGTCAACCAGTTCCCCCCGTTCCATATCCAGCGTCCACCTGCCGAACCGGATCGCCTCGCTCTTCGCGGCGGGCGCGACCGCCATGCGCCGCAGAATGGCGTGCATGCGGAGCAGAAGCTCCCTCGGCTCGAACGGCTTGGCGAGATAATCGTCCGCCCCCGCCTCCAGACCCTGAATGCGGGACTCTATTTCCCCCAGAGCCGTGAGCAGCAATACCGGCGTCGTCAGTTTTTCCGCCTTCAGAACTTTGGTCAGCGCCAGACCGTCCCCTCCCGGCATCATCACGTCCAGCACGATCAGGTCGTATTGCAGGTATTCCAGTTTCTGCCGCGCATCCGCCGAATCCGTCGCCGTCGTCACCAGAAAATCGTTTTCCGTCAGAAACCGCGAAAGCAGCGTCCGCAAACGCTCGTCATCATCCACAACCAGAATATGGGATTTCCGGGCAAAACCGGAGAGACTGCTGATCTGTTCCTGCATGCTCGTCATAGCTTTTTTATAGTCATTTGAAAAAAATCATGTTTGTGCACACATCACTTCATCCCTGACTGCCTTCAATGCTGAAATCATCCTGCCAGAGCCTCCGTCGTCTGCGCGACAAGATCTTCGAGCGTGAAGGGCTTGCTGATGACTTCGTGAGCGAGGAAATCGAGGTTGTGGGCGCGCTGACGCTGGTTGGCGTAGCCGGACATCATCATGATCCTCGTGGCGGGAAAATCCCTGGCGACCTTCAGGGACAGAGCGATGCCATCCATATCCGGCATGACGATATCGGTCAGGAGCAGGTCGTACTTCCTCCTGCCCAGAGCCTCCAGCGCCGCGTTGCCGTCCGCCACCGCCGTCACCGAAAAGCCCGCGTATCCGAGGGCGCGTTCCACGAATTCGCGGACGGAAGGCTCGTCGTCCGCCACCAGAATCCACTTGCCGCTGTTCTCTCTGTCCGCTGTTGCCATGTGTTCTCCTTATTCCCCCTTCACGCGCACTTCGACGGAGAATCCGTCCTCCGGCGCATCCGTCAGCCGCAACGCGACCGGAAGCACGTTTCCGGCGGCGAGCCGCGCCTCGGAAGGCCTGAGATCCCATTCCTTTATCACCCCGTCCCGCGCGTTTTTCAGGATCACATGCAGCGCCGGAGCGTCGATCTCATGTTCGGTCATATTGGTCATTTTCCCCTCGACCACGAGCGCCCTGTCCTGCCTGTCCATCCGCCTTTCGGCAATGAGTTCGCTGAGCCTGAGGCCTTCACCAGGAGCATTAAGATCAAATCCTATCGTCTTGTATAGCAACGACATTTGCGGCCAATGGCGCAGAATCGGCCTTTGCGCCAGGAAAACGACCGTCAGCGTCAGAAAGACGCACAGGAAGAAAGTCAGTGCGCCAAAAGCGGAAGCGCCCACCCCGAAAGGATCGTGAGTGACAACCGGAAGCACATACGGCTGCCGGACCACCTCCCTCTTCTCCTCACGCACCACGGCGACAGGCGCAGGGGGGACCGGCGTTACAGGAGAGACTTTGGATAAAATGGCTTCGAAAATAGCGTCATCCTGTTTCAGAACATCTTCCACTTTCTCAGCGGCAGACGGCATCGGCGGCGGCTCTTCCTTCGGCGCCTGAAACCATGTGTGTCTGCAATCGACGCAACGCACCGTCCGGCCCCTGGCACCCAGCTTATCCGGGTCCAGCCTGTATTGCGTCTGACATTCGGAACACGTCAGGATCATGACCGCCTCGAAAACCTCTTTTCGGCAAGATGCGAGATTCTTTTCACTAGTATTTTGATGGTATCCAACCCTGAATAAAGATACCATGCAAGAATTGATTTTTGAGAGTTTTATTATGCGCTAAGTCCTGATATTGTAACGATATTGGAACTTTTGACAGAATGACAAGGGCGGGGCACATGGCTTTGGTCAAATTCTCCAGTATCGGCTTGCGGTACAGCACGGGCCCGGAAGTGCTGCATGATGTCAATTTCGAGCTGGAGGCGGGCACGTTCCACTTCCTGACGGGTCCCAGCGGCGCGGGCAAGACCTCCCTGATGAAACTTCTCTACCTCGGCCAAAAACCGACCCGGGGCATCATCTCCATGTTTGGCCGGGATATGTCAACGATGCCCCGCAAGACGGTGCCGGAGATCCGCCGCCAGATCGGGGTGGTCTTTCAGGATTTCCGCCTGCTCAACCATCTCTCCGCCTTCGACAACGTCGCGCTTCCTCTGCGGGTGTCGGGCATGTCCGAGGGGGACATCAAAAAAAACGTCACGGAGCTTTTGCGCTGGGTGGGTCTGGGCGACAGGACGGACGCACGCACGCCGACGCTTTCCGGCGGCGAGCAGCAGCGCGTCGCCATCGCCCGCGCCGTCATCAACCGCCCCAAGCTCCTGCTGGCGGACGAGCCGACGGGGAACATCGACGCGGACATCGGCGTCCGGCTTCTCTCCCTTTTCGAGGAACTGAACAGGCACGGAACCACTGTCCTCATCGCCACCCACGACGAGGACATCGTCCGCCATTTCCCGCATCCGCAGATGCGCCTGGAAAATGGCACTCTTGACATCAGCCCGAAAACGCAGTCAAAGGTGGCGTGAAAATAAGGTGGTCGCCACGGATTCCATAACTGCCTGTATGCTTGATAGCTTTTTGTTAAAATCCCCAGAGAGATTTTACGGGTTCAATTTACATGAAGCATCGCAGGCATTTTTCCCACAGATGAACACGGATAGACACGGATTTCTTTCTTATCCGTGTTCATCTGTGTCTATCTGTGGGGAACTTTTCTTCTGTTGCCACTGCGCGACGATATTTCATTTTCTAACAAGGGCATAAAAAAGAAGTACACATTGACTCTTTATGGGATTTCCACCATGAATAACAGATGCTACAAAAAATAGGAAATATCCTCAGAAGCATATCCGGTTGGTGGTGGGTAGGTACTGTACCTTTGCCCACAGCAGCTACTTTCATCGGCGGGATTTACGAAGGGATAGGGATTGCTGCATCTATTACATTCACAATGGCTACCTTAGCCTTTGGGGTGATAATGACTTATTATGGACATTTGCTGTATGATAGCCTATTACCCGATAGGTCTCCAAAACCAATAGTTGCTATTCTTAAGAAGCTAGAAAAGATGGGCTGTAATTTTTTAGACGATAGCCACCAAATAATATTTTTTGCTCAGGAAGTTAGACAGGCCGCGCTTGATGGTGGTGTGGCTGTATGGGGTAAGAACCCGAAATATCAATGTGAAGATTTGAATAAGTCAGAGCCTCTGTTACAGATACCTCTCGATCATTGGAAAGACAACAAGCTAGACGCTATTTCCTGTGTTATGTGTGGGTCGCTGGATGGTAAGATAATCGGAATCAAGATGGATAATTTCCAAGTTCGTTCGTATGCAGGAGGTAGCCAAAAGACAGGATTTGTAGATGTACGCTTGGTTTCAAACAATAAATGGTTAAAAAATGTCACGCGGAAAATATCCAATCTTGAAGATGCACGAAAACATGAAGAATCCTGACCACTTCGCAAAACCGCCACCTTCAGGCAAAGGATTTTGATCTTCTGTTCCTTGAGAACAACCAAAACCTAAACATACATCAATGGGATAATCACCTAAAAAATGTCCGGGAAAATCTTTAAAAAGTACGGTTGCGATATTTCACTGGACGAAGGAGTCGGGGCGCACCTGATAAGCTGTGTCACCGGCCTTATGGTCTTTTTCGTCACGCTGGCGCTGGCCGTCGATTTCGGGCTCTCGTCCGTCACCCAAAGCTGGGTGATGGGGCTTTCCGGCACGCTGACGGTTGAAATCAGACCGCCGCCTTCCCCTGCGGAAGGGGAAAAAACATCTCCCGAAAGCCGGAAGAAGTTCGACGACAGCATCCGGGAAGTTCTGACGCTGCTGAGGAACAACGCCGCCGTGAGCGAAGCCCGACTGCTTCCGGAGGAAGAAATCAAACGCCTGATCGAGCCCTGGATGGGGCGGGGCATGACGCTGGACGGCCTCCCCCTCCCCGCCCTGATCGATGTCAGGCTGACTCCGGACGCCGATGCGGCGGCTCTGGAGAGCAGCCTGAAAACGGCAGAACCCTCCGCCACGGTCGACAGCCACCTCGACACTCTCGATAACGTCAAGACGCTGGTCAATACCGCCACCCTCTTCATGCTGCTGCTCACGGTCGTCATCATGACTCTGGCCGTCGTGGCGATTTCGGGGATCGTCCGGTCCAAGATGCTGATCCACCAAGCCGAGGTGGAAACGCTCCATCTGATCGGCGCCAGCGACGAATACATCGCCCGCCAGTTCCGCCAGCACACGCTGCGCGGCACGCTGAAAGGCGCGCTGTGCGGCCTCGTCTGCACGTTCCTCACGCTGTTCGTCATCGGCTACGTCACCCGCACGGTCGGGGGCGACATCTTCCCCCGTCTGCAACTGACCCCCCCGCAATGGACGGCGCTGCTCCTGCTGCCGGTCACCGCCGGAAGCCTGATCGCCCACCTGACGGCGCAGGCGACCGTGCTAAAAGAGTTATCACGGCTGCCATGAAACGAAACGGGATCATCCTTGCCTGTCTCAGCCTGATGGCCGCCCATGCCGTCGCCGGGTGGTTCGCGGGTCTGTTCTTTTTCGCCCAAGGCCTTTCCCCGGCGCCGATGGCGGAGCCTTTGCAAAAACGGGACGCTATCGTGACGCTCACCGGCGGCAGCAACCGGCTGGACGCCGGTTTCGACCTGCTGGAGCACGGCCTCGGAAAAAAGCTGTTCATCTCCGGCGTCTACCACAAGACTGAAGTCAGGCAGCTCCTGAAACGCTGGAGGGCCGAGCCGCAGAGCAGCCTGGATTGCTGCGTCGTGCTGGGCTTCGAGGCGGACAACACCGCCGGAAACGCCGTCGAGACCGTCGAGTGGCTACGCAAGGAGGGCTTCCGTTCCTTTTATCTGGTGACGGCGAATTATCACATCCGGCGCGCCCTGCTGGAATTCAACAGGCTCGCCCCCGGCCTTGACATCGCCCCCTTCCCCGTCGTTCCCGACAAATTCGTCGTGAACGGCTGGTGGCGGGATCCCGCGACACGCTCTCTCGTCCTGCGCGAATACATGAAGTACGTCGCGGCGTATTTTTTTCACCGGAGGCGCACATGAATATTTTCCGGTCTATCCTGTTCAACATCTTTTTTTTCGCTGGCTCTTTTTTCTGGAGCGTCGCCCTCCTCTGGACGTTCGTCCTGCCGAAAAAGAAATGCGCGCAGGTCGTCGGCGACATATACGGCGGCTATGTCACATGGATCGAAAGGCACGTCATGTGCCTGAAGCTGGAGATCAGGGGCCGGGAAAACCTTCCCGCGAAAGGCCCCTATATCATCGCGGCCAAGCATCAGTCCGCTTTTGAAACGCTGAAACTGCCCTACATGAGGAGCCTCGGCTATCCCGCCATCATCCTCAAGAAGGAGCTGACGCGCATCCCTCTCTGGGGCTGGTATCCCGCCCGCATGGGGGAGATCGCCATCGACCGTGGATCGGCGACGGAGTCTCTGAATTCCATCATCAGGGGCTGCAAGCGCACGCTGGCCTCCGACCGTCCGGTGATTATTTTCCCGCAGGGCACCCGCGTCGCCGTTGGTGCCAAAAAACCTTACAAGGCCGGGATCGCCAAGGTCTATCGCGACATACAAGTTCCCGTCGTGCCCATGGCGCTCAATTCCGGCGTGTTCTGGGGGCGCAACGCGTTCTTCAAGAAATCCGGCACGGTGATTTTCGAGTTCCTGCCGCCCATCCCCCCCGGCCTCCCGCCGCTTAAGATGATGGAGCAACTGGAAAAAGCAATCGAGGCCGCCAGCGACCGGCTGGTAGCGGAGGCGAAGCAATGATAAAAAATTCAATATTTCCGATTTTCGCCTTCTGCCTGCTGTTCCTTACAGCCTGCGCCGCGCCCGCCACGATGTCGCCGCAGAGCACCAGTCTGGAAATCCGGCAGGAAGCCCTGCACGAAAAGGAACTCGCTTATAAAAAAATCATCACGGATCAGGACCGCATCTTCAATATCTCCTTCCCTCTCATGGCGGCGAACGCCGGTTTCTGCGGCGGCAGGACCGCCCCCGCCTTCGGGTTGACGGCCTGGAACCGCGCATCGGTGAATCCGGATTACAGTCAGGCTGTCGCCACTCTTTACAACCTGCATGCCCGGCTCGCGGTGCAGCATGTTGCGGACAAATCCCCGGCGGCGAAAGCCGGAATCCATTCAGGCGATTTCATCGTCGCCATCAGCGGCCGGAGCCTCCCTCACGGCCAGCCGGCCCGCAAAACGGCCTATGAGCTCCTGCACCTTGCCGGTTACAACCCTGTCGATATTCTTCTTGAGAGAAAAGGCAAGCCGATCAAAGCCGTCGTCCGTCCGGTGAAGGTCTGCGATTATCCGGTGCAGCTCGACTATAGCAACAACGACATCAACGCCTTTACAGACGGCAAACGCATCGTCGTTTCGAAGGGCATCGTGCGCTTTGCCGAAAACGACGCCGAACTGGCCCTGGTGATCGCGCACGAACTCAGCCACAACGCCATGGGACATATCGATAAAAGGATGCAGAATACCATGACGGGCGTCATCGCCGGCCTTGCGATTGACTCGCTTCTGACCGCTGCGGGCGTGAACAGCGGCGGAGAGTTCTCGAAAGCAGGGGAGGATATCGGTTCCCAGTCCTATTCCGTCGAATTCGAGCAGGAAGCCGATTATGTGGGGATGTATTTCATGGAAAGAGCGGGATACAGCACAAAAGGCGTGGCCGATTTCTGGCGGCGGGAGGCTTCTGAAATGCCCGGATCCGTCAGCACCCGGAGCAGCCATCCAACGACACCGGAACGCTTCCTCGCCATCGAGCGCACGCACCGGGAAATCGCCGCGAAAAAAGACCGCGACGAGGAGCTGGTTCCGAATTTAAAGCCAGAGTAGGACGCCCCTGCCCTACCAGCTCCGCGCCCGCCCCGTATCCACATGCACGAAATCGCTGGAGGGATAAAAGCCGACGCCACCGGACCTGAGCCTGACCGCCGTTTTTTTCAGATAAGAAAGACGTGTGCCCGGCTGGTTGATGTCAATCGCCTGCCCCTGCATGTGCAGGCTTCCGCGCGCGACGCCGCGGCTCATCCGCCGCAGGCGTGCATTGGTCGAGGCTGACCGATATCCGGAAAACACTTCAAAGGGCGTAAAATTTTTGACTTTATTTTGCAGAACATACAAAACATCCATGAGCCTGGGATCAATCGGAAATATCTCATTCGTGCGATGATCGCGCATGACTGTCTTGATGACGCTGAAGGCTTCGGGCAGATATTCACCGTCATACCAGTATTCGCCGCCGAATTTTTCCCCTGTATGCACGTTGGTGAGAAACATCCGGCGCGCTGCTGTGGGACGCTCCGCCGCCATAGCCAGCGCCGGCGTCCAGAATCCAAGAACTGCGGAAAACAAAAGTCCGTGTTTCAGAAAACTGCGACGGTCGGCACGGTAACTTTCCGCCGCCGCGTTATTCTTCTGAATAAGTCCGTTCATATTTCCACTCCATAGAAGTTCAAGACAACTTGCTCTCTAGCAATAGTAACAAGAAATGTCAAAGAGACAAAATTACCGATTATCTATAACATAAATCAAAATACACTCTGACAAGACAGGATTTACTGTTGTCGGCACCGGAGGCAATGATGTAGCATCCCGCCATATAGCCAGATGATAGTTGCCGGAATACAGGCACTGTCCCGAATTTCTTCAGGGGATACGGAAAATGGAGCAGATCGTCAGGGGCATCACCCACGCAGCGCCTTTATTCCAGGAGCATATGACGCAACTTTTTTCCCGGATAACCTTTTCCCTGATCGCATTTGTTTCCAGCCTCAATCTTTTCATTCTGCTGCCGGTCTTTTTGACGGTAGCCGCCCTTCTGGCCGGATATTTCAGGCGCTATCAATGGCCGGCGGATGCTCTGAGAAAGAGCCTCACCAAAGCGCTCTACCAGATCAGGACAGCGCGTTTTACGCAGGAAACGTCTCCGGATCACTTAAAGAACGAACTGGACGGCATTTTCGCGCAATCGCCCTTCAAATCCCTCTGGACGGAATATTGCGCCTCGCTGCACACCGTCCCCGCGCGGAAAGGGGAAACCGGCGCAGGAACGGTTCTCGCCACATCTCCGGCGGAAATGTTCTTCTCAAAAGAATCCATGATCGACGCGCAGATCAATGCGGACTTCTACCGGCATCTCCCCGGCATACTGGCCGGGATCGGCATCATCGGTGCGTTTTCCGGGCTGATGTGGGGACTGCATGAATTCAGGCCCGGCTCCGGCGAGTCCCTGCCGCGGCTCCTGCAGGAGGTGACCTCGGCCTTCATCGGGTTCGGGTTCGCCATCCTTGCCTCCATCTTCGTCACTTACAGGGAAAAATCCATCCTCAGCCGATGCTACCGGCTGGTGGAGATGCTGAACAAGGAAATCGACAGCCTGTACGCGACGGGAGCCAGAGAGGAATACCTTGCACGGCTGGTCAGGGTGTCGGAAAGCAATCCCCCCGTTACTCTGGAAGACCTGTCCAGGCTCCTGAATGACATCGCAGACCGGCAGAGCGCTCTGCATGAAAGACAAAATTATGTGCTGTCCCGGCAAATCGCAGCGGCCATAAAGGATACCCTGTCCAGCTCAATGGAAGAAATAACCGGCGCCGCGAAAGAAATCACGCGAAGTCAGGAAGTTCTGGCGAAACTGGCAGGAGATATGGCGCAATCCGGAACCCCGGACGAGAGCCCTGCCCTCCGTCGCAAGACAGGCTGATCCTTTCATTGTTCCGGGTCTCTGCTGTCTGGCAATTTCAAAGACGATCTCATAAACAAAATACCGGCACCGATAATGACGGCAGCGCCCATCACAGTCCAGATGCTGAGATTCTCATGCCAGATGAAATAACCCAATAACGCGTTCCACAAAAGAGCGCCATATTGAAAGGGGGCGACAACAGGCGCGGGAGCATGCCTGAATGCTGAATAAAGCAATACCAGAGAGATTACATCGCACAAACCGGACAACAAAAAAAACGGCGCATCGGCAAGGGCGACGACCCGGTAAGGCATCGTCAGCCCGGCAATGACCAGAAGGCCGAGATAAAAGTAAAAAGTAAAGGCAAGCGTCGGAACGACGCCTCTGAGTTTTCTCACAAGAACCTGACTTGACGCGAATAAAAATGTTCCCAGCAAAGCGATGCAGACCACCCCGTATTCCGTGAGTTCCGGCCTCGGCTTGAGAACAAGCATGACGCCAAGAAACCCGAATAGAATTAAGCCGATCTGCAAAAGGCTCAGACGCTCACGAAGAAAAAAATGGGAAAGAAGCGCAATGAACAGGGGCGATACGGCAACAATCGCTCCAACCTCGGCAAGCTTTCCGGTTCCAAAAGCATAAAAAAGAGCGAAACATCCCCCCAGACTCACCAAAACGTAAAGACCCAGAAAGGGATTGGCGATCTTTACTTTTGCAAGTCCCTTCTTCAGAAAAAGCCACCCAAATACGCAACTAAAGGCAACTGCGCCATTAAAAAACATCACCTGCAGAGTTGGATACCCTTGCAGCGTCAAATATTTGATCAGCGCATTCATGAAAGGAAGCGTGGAATAGCCCAAAACGGCAAGCAACATGCCGAAAACGGGAGTTTCAGTCGCCCCCTGCGATGACAATAATTCTTCTTTTCCGTTATCGGTCATACTTCCACTTCCCCCCGATAAACCTCCGCCGCATCGCCCGTCACCGCGCAGGTGTTGATGATAAGGACGTTATCGAGCCCGGCTTTCCGGGCATGCTCCTTCATCACCTCGGTCTCGTAGGTGTTCAGGCGGCAGCCGAAGGTGATCGCTTTTATGCCGTCTTTTGTCCCGGTCATATATCCTATCTCTCCTTCGCCGTCATGCCCGCCTTGCGCGGGCATCCGGAAGCGCGTCCGCGCGTCATATAACCATTAACAGACGATCTCTTCATACAAATCATTCCACTCCGGATTCATTTCTTCTATGGCTTTCATTTTTGAGGCCCTACTCCATTTTTTGAGCCTTTTTTCACGCTTGATGGCGTTTTCTGCGGCCCTTTTTTAAGAAGTAGATTTCGCGTTTGCTTCAGGTTTCGGAGCGGCTTTGAATTTTTTTGTGGGTTTACTGACCAATTCTATCACGACCTTACCAAGCTGTGTTATAACATACCCTGCTTGCCCTTCTTCAAACTCTCCAGCCAATGCAATAATCTGCTTATCCAACAATCTTGGGAGCGAAGCCATTAATGAAAAATCGACGCGACCAGTGTCAATGAAGTAAAAGACCTGGCCTGATGAATATTGCGCGATTGATCTCAGCATACGCACTTCATCAATGCTTAAACCCGCAACTGCCAACTGGACGCGCGCATCATGAAGGTGCTGGCGCTCGTTAAGGCGAGCAAGAAGGGCTTCCTGAAGCTCCTTAATTGCATTCGGAATGTCCGTAAAATCTATTTTCTTATGAGGAATTGTGCTTACATCAAAAAGAAATTTTTCTTTATCAGAGAGACCATCATGCACAAGAAGAACTTCACTAGAGTGCCGACAAGCAAGCGCAACACCAACCTCATACATCACGTTACCGTTTCTGTATGGATTGCTCGTTACAGCGTCTTTTCCAATAATCGAAACATCAGCCAGAACGAGTTGTGAGTGGGCGATTCCATCGACAATGTCAGTCAGGATTGAATCACCGCTTTTGGAAATATCCACGCGATAGGCTTCAAAGCAGGTGTCCCCTACTTTTATCCCCTTGATTGCTGGCGCAATTACTTGGTCAAAACGACCTTCTTTATATTTTTGGCTAAAGTCCATAGCTACAAAGATTTGAGGACGTAACTCCATGCGCCAAAAAGTTTTTAGGAAAGCTTGTGTATGCATAATTTTGTCCAAGCAGCAACTATAGGAAAGCTGCTAATCCTTTCCCTCTTTTTTCATTACATCGAACCTTGATAGTATTCAACATCAACGACTTGAAGGGAGTGGTCTCCGGTTTCATCCACAAAAACGATATAATCAGAAAACATACTCATACTTCCACTTCCCCCCGGTAGACCTCCGTCGCATCTCCCGTCATCAGGACATGGCCGTCGCTTTCGCACCATTCGATGTCCAGCGTGCCGCCGTCGAGGACGACGGTGACCTTCCGCTCCGTGATCCCCCGCCGCACTCCGGCCACGGCGGCGGCGCAGGCTCCGGTTCCGCAGGCTTGCGTTATGCCAACTCCACGCTCCCACACCCGCATCCGGATTTTGGAAGGAGAGAGGACTTCCGCGACCTCCACGTTGATCCGCTCGGGGAAAAGCGGGTGGTGTTCGATCTCGGGGCCGACCGCTTCAAGATCGACCTTCTCCACATTCTCGACAAAAAAGACCGCGTGAGGATTGCCGACATTGACGGCAACAGGGTTCTTCATCTCCCCCTTGGATATCGGCAAGGAAAGCGTGTCTTCCTCGCGGCTTAACGGGATTTCCTGCCATTCAAGGTGAACCACTCCCATATCGACGGATACTTTGTCTCCGACCATCTGCGCCTTCAAAACGGCGGCTTTGGTCTCCAGAACGACGGCAGTTTTTTTTCAGTTCCTTCATCAACAGTTTTGCAACGCAGCGGGTCGCATTGCCGCAGGCTCCCACTTCACTGCCATCGGCATTGTAAATCCTCATAAAAGCATCGGTTTCCACTGATTTTGGCGGGTCAATAATGACCATCTGGTCGAAGCCGATCCCCATCCGGCGATCTGCCAGAGACCGAATCCCTTCGGGCATTATTTGAACTTTTTGCGCCCGACCGTCAAAAACGACGAAATCATTGCCTAATCCGTGCATTTTTATAAATGTTTTTGTCATAGGAGGGTTATAAACTCATTTTGTTTTTTATACAACATCTTAAGCGGTTTCCTTCATCCGGAATATCGGCGATAAGTCAATTTTTTGTCCATAAAATGTTAAGTCGTGTTGATTTTTCGCGTTTTAGAAGTTTATAATGCACACGGTTCCTAAAACACGCAAGTATTACAGAAAGTGAAGGGTCGTATGTTGAACAAAAACAGCAGGAACTTGGCTATTAGTCTGGCCGCATTCGTCGTCATCGGCACGTTCGCTCTTTTTCTGTCAAAAGGGTACGCCGCTCCGGATGAACAAGCCACGGAAACGCCGCCCGTCAAGCAAGCGGCCGCGCCTACACCTCCCGCCGAACCTGCTCCTTCCGATAAAGCCGCAGCCGGCGTGCCGGAGACGGTTCCCGGCCTCCTAGCGCCACCTGCCGCCGCGGAGATCGACGTGACCGCCGCCATGCAGGATCGCATCCTCGGCAGAGATACGGCTCCCGTGACGATCATCGAATATACCTCCCTGACCTGTTCGCACTGCGCGTACTTCTCGACGAAAATCCTGCCTGAACTCAAAAAGAGTCTGTTCGACACCGGCAAGGCCAGGCTGATCTTGCGCGACTTCCCTCTGGATAACATCGCGCTCAGGGCGTCCATGATGACCCGCTGCGTCCCGGCAGACAAGTATTTCAGCATGACCGAAGTGCTTTTCAGCAATCAGGCGCGATGGATGGAGAACAAGGACCCTCTGACAAGTCTCGCGCAACTGGGCAGTCTCGCCGGTCTGGACGAGGCCGCCTTCAAAAACTGCACGCAGAGCGTGGCGCTGGAAACGGCCATCGTGACCGGCTACCAGGAGGCGCAAGCCAGATACGACATCAAGGCGACGCCGACGTTCATTTTCAATGACGGCGCCGAAAAACTGACCGGCGCCCAAAACGCCGCAGAATTCGAGGAAATCGTCAATAAGCTGACGAAGAGAAAGTAATGGTGCAGTTCAACAAACTCAGGCTGACCGGCTTCAAGTCGTTCGTCGAGAATACCGAGCTGGAAATCGGGCAGGGTCTCACCGGCATCATCGGCCCGAACGGCTGCGGGAAATCCAACCTGGTCGAGGCGCTGCGCTGGGCGATGGGGGAGAATTCCCCCAAGCGCATGCGCGGTTCCGAGATGGACGACGTGATTTTCAACGGCACGGAACGGCGTCCCGCCCGCAATACCGCCGAAGTCGTCCTGACGCTCGACAATGCCGACCGCACCGCCCCCGCCGAACTGAACGATTGCGACGAACTGGAAGTCTCCCGCAAAATCGAGCGGGATGTCGGCTCCGTCTACAGGGTGAACGGCAGGAACGTCCGGATGCGCGACGTGCAGTTGCTGTTCGCGGATTCGTCGATAGGAGCGCATTCCCCCGGCCTCGTCAGCCAGGGGCGCGTCGCCGACATGATTAACGCCAGACCGGCGCAACGCCGCATGGTGCTGGAGGAAGCCGCAGGCATTTCCGGCCTGCACGCCCGCCGCCATGAAGCGGAACTGAAACTGCGCGCGGCGGAAACCAACCTGCTCCGCGTCGAAGACGTCCTCGGCGCGATGGCCGTCCAGCTGGACGGCCTGAAGAAACAGGCGCGTCAGGCCTCCCGCTACCGCAACCTGAGCGGTCATATCCAGACCGCCGACGGCTCCCTTCTATATCTGCGCTGGATGGAAAGCACAACAGCCGTGCAGCGGGCTCTGACCGCGCTGGAGCAAGCCGAAAACACGGTGCGCGAAAAAACGCTGATCGTCACCCGTCTGACCACGGCGCAAACCGAAGCCGCCGCCCGTCTGCCGCAGTTGCGTCAGAGCGAGGCGGAGGCCGCAGCGGGGCTGCAACACCTGAAGCTCGCCTACGGCGGCCTTGAGACCGAGGAACGCCAGGTTTCGGAGGAACGCGCCAAATCAGGCCAACTGCTGACCCGGTTCACCGCCGACGTTTCTCACGAAAATGTACAGAAAGCGGAAGCGGTTGAGGCCGTCGAACGTCTGAATACCGAGATTTCCGCGCTTGAAGAGGCGGCGCAACGGCAGGCCGGCCTTGAGGAAGAAGCCCGCCTGCTGACCGAAGGCCGGCAGCGCGACGTTGAAAAGCTGGAGAACGAACTGTCGCAGCTGACCGAGGAAGTCGCCGCGCAGGAAGCCGGACGGAATGAAGCCGGACGCCGGATTCAAGACATGGAACGCCGCCATGAACACCTCGCGCGCCGCAGGGAAAATCTGGAGAGCGAACGCGCAACCCTGCTCGCCGATGCCCCTGCCGGAACGGAGCTGGAGGAAGTCGTCGCCCGTATCGCGGCCACCGAAGAAATCTACCAGTCGGCTGTGAAAAATTCAGACCTCGCGGAAGCCGGCCGCACCGCCTCAGAAGCGAAAGTGCAGGAAGCCTCCGAACGGCTCCAGACCATACAGGCGGCTTTTGGCCGGATGGATGCCGAGGCCGACGCACTCCGCCGTATCCTCCGTGATCCGCAGTCCGGCTATCAGCCGGTGCTGGATCAACTCACCGTCGAACCGGGTCTTGAAAAAGCCCTTGCCGCCGCCCTGGGCGATGCTTTGCAGGCAGCGCTCGACGATGCCGCGCCGATTTACTGGCGCGATCTGCCCGACATTGCGGTCACTCCTCCCCTGCCCGCCGGAGCAAAATCCCTCCCGCAGTCCGTTAACGGCCCGCACGCCCTAAGCCGCGCCCTGTCGCAAATCGGCGTAGTGGAGAACGCCGACGTCGCCGAACACCTTATGGCCGAACTGCATCCGGGTCAGTGCCTCGTCACGCTAGATGGCGGCGCATGGCGCTGGGACGGCCTTGTCATGACCCCGGAGGCTGAAAATGCCGCCGCGATCCGTCTGCAGCAAAAAAACCGCCTGACGAACATCGAACCCCAAATCGCCGCCGCGCAATGTGATCTCGATGCCGCCCGCCTCACGGTGGAGCAGGCAAAAGAATCCCGCGCCACTATCGTCGATGCCGTTAACACCGCGCGTCAGGTGTTCAAATCCGCCGAAGAAACGCTGAACGCCCTTCGCCGCAGACACACCCAATTGTCGGGACAGTTGTCCGAAGTGACGGCGCGCCTGTCCGGCCTCACCGCCTCCATCGACGACACCGCGCAGGAAGCGACCACCCTCCTCGCTCAGATCGGGGAATCAAGGGTGTCCTTCGCCGCCCTGCCCGATACGGCGGAGAGCCGCGAGAAAATCTCCGTTTTCAGGGCAACCCTGGGTCAGCAGCGTCAGACGCTCACCGAACAACAGGCGGTCTATGCCGAAATCCGCCGCGAGGGTGAAAGCCGCACCCGTCGCAAGGCGCAGATTCAAAGCGAAACCGAAAGCTGGAACGGACGGCTGGAACGCATCGGTCTCCGCCTGATCGACCTCGAAGGCCGCATCCGGCAGGAGCAGGATGTCCTTGACCGCCTCGCCGGACGCCCCGCGCAGATCGAAGAAGAAAAACAAGCGCTGATGAGCCTTATTTCCGACGCGGAAGCGAAGCGCCGGGAAGCCGCCGACATCCTCGCCTCCTCCGAGAACGCCGCCGCCGGACTGCAACGCGAACTCCGCGCCGCCGAAAGCACCCTTTCGGACGACCGCGAGGCGCGGGCGATGGCGCAGGCGGGCGTCAACACCTCGCAGCATGCGCAAAGCGGCATCGGAGCGCAGATTCAGGAAAAATTCTCCTGCACGCCGGAAGGCCTGGTGGAAAAGCTGGAACTCGCCGTCGCCGGACTGCCGGACATCGACGCCCTGCAATCGAAGCTGGAACGTCTCGTCCGCGAGCGCGACACCATGGGGCCCGTGAACCTGCGCGCCGACGTCGAGGCACAGGAAATCACCGACCGGATGGCCTCCATGCAGAAGGAGCGCGACGATCTCGTTCAGGCCATCGAAAAATTGCGCGAAGGCATCGGCAGGCTCAACAGGGAGGCGCGGGAGCGTCTCCTGAGCGCGTTTGACAAGGTCAATGCCCACTTCCAGACGCTGTTTTCCCGTCTTTTCAGCGGCGGGAAGGCATACCTGAAACTGATCGAGGCGGACGATCCTCTCGAAGCCGGCCTCGAGATTTTCGCGCAGCCCCCCGGCAAGAAATTGCAGGTGCTTTCCCTCCTCTCCGGCGGCGAGCAGACCCTGACGTCCATCGCGCTTGTTTTCGCCATGTTCCTCACCAACCCCGCGCCCATCTGCGTGCTGGACGAAGTGGACGCCCCGCTGGACGAAAGCAATGTCGACCGCTACTGCGTCCTGCTCGAAGAACTGGCCAAAGAGAGCAAGACCCGCTTCATCATCATCACCCACCACCGCATGACGATGGCGCGCATGGATCGCCTCTACGGCGTGACCATGAGCGAAAAAGGCGTGTCGCAGCTCGTCTCCGTCGATCTCCAGCAGCATGAACTGAAGCTCGAGGAAGCGGCGTAGGTGCGTACACTCTTATCACTACCATTTTTAAGTTTTTTTGATAAGCTACTTGAACATCGTAATAAAGGAAAACTTATGAAGCACACCATTACTTTCTGTCTTATTGCCCTCACTCTCGCAGGCTGTTCAACCACAGTTCAGACCACATCAGGAGAGGGATATTTATCTCAATATAAATATGTTCCTATAGCCTCCTCCGCTTCAGTTGTTCCTGCCACTGATGGCTCCAATGTAGAGCAAGTCAAATCTATAGACCAGAGAGTCCGTGAAGTTGCCGCAGTAGAGCCGATATTAAAATTTCCGGCCCGTATCGGCCTCGCGCGCATTGATAACGGCACGCTTACGCTCATTCCCTCTGAGGAGATGACGGGCTGGGAAAAAACTCGTGAAAAGCTGGGTGAAAGCTATGGCGAGTTTATCCCTGTAAATCCTATTGTAGCAAGAATGGTAGCGGATAGTAATCGTTCCATGCGCTACGCAGATCGTGTAGATGGCATTATAAGTACGATACGCCTTGCCGCCGCTCGTCAGCATCTCGATGCCGTGCTGATATATGAAGTCTTGGCTAAGGAAAGCCAGCACAGCAATATTCTGAGTGCTGCCAATGTATCTATCATTGGCGCCTATATACTGCCTTCAAAACAGCAGGAGGTAGAAGGGCTGGGCAATGCGTTGTTAATTGATGTGATTCAGGGTTATCCCTATGGAACAGCAACCACTGTCGTTGAGAAGAAAACCCGCATGGTTTCTTCCTGGGGATGGGGGTCAGACTATAGCGACAAAACTGACTTTGCAAATATCGTTAAAATGCAGGCAGGCAAACAGCTTTCTGAGGAAGCGTATGATATGTTTGTAAAAGTGCGTGTCGAATTGGAAGAAAAGCGTAAGAAATAAAGTTATCTTAAAGACTCTTTATCACCAGACTTCACCCACCACCACCCGTCACCCTAGAGCGTTTCCCGCGAAGGCTGATGGTATCCTGAATTGGTAAAGTAGTTGAGACACTCAAGTGGTGGAAAGAGCAGCAAGGAATCCGCAAAGCAGCTCCAAAGTGCGTGGATGGAGCGTCTGGCCTGTTTGCGGAGCCAGTTTTTGAGCTTTGAGAAGGCCTGCTCAATAGGATTAAAATCCGGACTATAGGAAGGCAGGAGCAGTCGCGCTGCCCCCGCCGCTTCAATGGCAAGGCGAACCGCTTCGCTTTTGTGGGCAGGAAGATTATCCATGACAACGATGTCTCCGGCTCTCAGGGTTGGGACAACCGCGCCGCTTCTCCTTCCAATTCCATGACAATCCCCCCTGAGTCACAGGACTCATGGAATCACAGCTTTTTTCTAAAAGGAACCCCTAATCGTGCAATGACTCTACTGTGTCAACAAAATGGTGTCGCAGGCAAGGCCGCGCCTGACATTGGATGGCGGCGTGTGGCAACGAACTTCACGGCCTTTTTCTTGTGTTTCCGAGATTTTGGCAGATACTATCGGTAATCCAAAAGAATCGGTAAATCATGAAGATCATGAAATTCAATCGCATCAAGGCGCGCACCTACCACGATTTTTCGTGGCCGTCCGATCTTCCGGAATTCGCGGACTACAACCTGATCTATGGCTGGAACGGCACGGGGAAAACGACCCTGGCGGACATCCTGCGGATGGTCGAAAGGCGTGAGTCTGTCGGGCAGGATGGTATCAGCGAGTTTTCTATCGCCTATGGCACACACACCATTACTCCTGCGAACATAGCGACTTTTGCTACGCCGCCCTCCATCCGTGTCTTCAACCGTGCTTTCGTGGATAGCAACGTTTTCTCAGAAAACGGCGCAACCCCCATCTTCTTTATCGGCGAAGAAAATATCGAAAAGCAGAAGGATCTGGAAAAACAGAAAAAAGCCCTGGCGATGTTGCGGACGGATGCTGATGCCAAGGGGAAGGAAAAAGCCAACAAAGAAAAAGAGCTGGACACTTTCTGCACCAGCAACGCGACGGCAACGCGCGGCTGGTTGAGTATCACCAATACGCAGTCTTACAACAAATCCCATTTCAAGGCCGATTGCGAGAGCCTGATTTCCGCAGGTAACGCCACGCAACAGGTGAAGACGGAAGTTGAGCTTACGGCACTCAAGAAAAAGATTGCCAGCACCGTCCAGCCGGAAATCACCCCCATTACAATAAAGCTGCCGGATTTGACCGCGCTGACGGCAGAAGTGAAAGGACTATTGCAAAAGACGGTTGTTTCCCAGACCATCGCCTCTCTGACGAATGACCCCGCAACGTCCGAATGGGTTAAGGAAGGTTTGCAACTCCACAAAGACCATAAGTCAGAAAACTGCAAGTTCTGCGAACAAGCTATCCCTGCCGAACGGCTCAAGGCTCTGGAAGGTCATTTCAACGACGAGTTCAAGGCTCTCGATTTTGCCCTTACATCAAAAATCTCGGCAATTGCCCAGACTGTATCCGCGCTGAACTCTTTACAGTTGCCCACGCCAGAGAAATTCTATGACGATTTGAAAACAAAATATAATGTATTGTGTCAAAAACTGAACGAGCAGAAAGATGCCGGCGTCACTTTTCTTGGGCAATTGAAGATGGCGCTGGAGAACAAGAAAAGCTCTCCCTTTACGGCAGTTGCATTTGATACCGCTCCTGCAGACTGTGGCACGGCACAACTCGATGCTGTAAACACTGTCGTTACGGCACACAACGATAAAACAAAAAATTTCAATCAGGAGATCGAGGCCGCGAAGAAGGCCATTAAAGCCGCGATACTTGCCGTCCTTGCCGGGGTGATGGTTAAAAAGAATGTGTGCGCCTGTTTCATTCCGCGCCTTGATCGCGTTTTGAATGACGACGCCAGCGCCTTCGGAACTGTTTTCATCGCCGCCGGATAAAACCTGCGCCAGCGTGTCGATGAACACCGCCTCGACATTGCCAAGCAGGTTTATCTCCTTAATAAGCTCCTCGACATCTTTCGGCGCGTTGAAAAAGTTTATAGGCTTCGGTATGAGGTAAAAATTCGGAATTTTCTCAAGCTTGTGGTGTTTGGTATAGGCGTCCCGACGCTCGATTATTCCGAGTCCCCCTTCCGCAGCAATATAAACAACTTTCCCGCCTTTCAAGTACACTTTCAGGATACACAGATATGCGTCCTACTTGTTCGGAACTACTGGGAAGTATTCTTACTGTTTTTGCCTTTTTTCTTCCCAGTAGATTTTAAGGAAGCAGAGGTATAACTACACGCGCTATGAAAATTACCTTTTGTGTGTTGTGTAGAAAAAAGAAATTGTGCGTATCGAGTGTGGCTGTCATAGGCAGAAACACGCAAGATAGGCATGGCCTTATGAGCGAACAACAACCCTGCATCATCTTGTTGCGCTGGGCTAAATACCTCGTGCGGTCGTAGGCGCAGCGGGCGCTGTCGCCTTTGGCGTGGGCAAGCTGGGCATCATCGGTCTGCTCCCTGCTTTAAAATGTCAGGCTTTCTTCCTGAAATCCCCGACAATCACCTTGCCCTCACTGGCCACAGCATCCAGATAATCAGCCCATGCCTGCATCATTTCCTTGCGCTCAGGGATAAACTGAGTGCGGTCATAAGCTGCGCCAAGGCTACCGCTGGGCAAGTGCGCAAGTTGTCTTTCAATTACTTCGCCGTTATAGCCTAGCTTTTCGCAGATAGTCGTTCTGGCGAGCGCCCGGAAGCCGTGGCCTGTCATCTTGCCGCCATATCCAAGCCGCTTAATAGCGCTGATAATCGTGCCGTCACTCATAGGCTCTGCCGGGCGCACCTGATTGGGGAATACCCATTTGGTTTGAAAGTGGCCTGTTTCTTCCTGCTGCTCTTTCAGTAAGGCCAGCACTTGGCGGGAGAGGGGAACGATATGTCCTTTACGCATTTTCATACGCCCAGCCGGTATTTCCCACACAGCATTTTCAAGGTCAAATTCATCCCATGTGGCCTCGATCAGTTCGGTGGTGCGCACGAAGGTCAGCATCAATAACTGAGTGGCGCGGCGGGTGCGGGCATAGAGCCTTGCTTCATTGCGCTCCAAGTCTTTCAAAAACTCAGGGATTTCCTTTATATCTAAGGCTGAAAAGTGCTTTGTTTTATGAATTTTTAGGGCATTTCTAAGGTCGGCGGCGTGGTCGCGCTCACATTTGCCTGTAGCGATACCGTAGCGGAAAATCGCCCCGCACATTTGTTTTAAGCGCCCTGCAATATCCAAGGCTCCGCGCCGCTCGACCTTCCGCAGGGCTTCCAGCAGTGTAGGGGCATTAACATCTGTTATGGGCATATCCCCAATCTGGGAAAATATGTCCAGTTCGAGCCTACGTAAAACGCTTTCAGCATGGCCGCTCGTCCAGCGGTTCAGCTGCTTCTCATGCCATTCGCGGGCGACGACCTCAAAGGTATGCTCTGACTCCAGTATCCGTTTCCGCTTTTCATCATTTTTGGCAAGGGTGGGGTCTGTACCTGCCTTTATGAGTTCTTTGGCCCTATCCCGCTCATGGCAGGCATTGGTGACGGAAACCTTCGGGTAGACGCCCAGCGCCAGCAGCTTTTCTTTTCCGTTGACGCGATATTTCATGCGCCAGTATTTAGAGCCGTTAGGCGTGATCTCCAGATACATGCTGCCGCCTGCCGCAATCCTGTAGGGCTTGTCTTTGGGCTTCGCGTTCTTGCATTTCAGGTCTGTTATAGCCATTTGTGGGTATCTCATTTTCAGCATGTGGGTACGTTATCTCTATTATACCCACATTTAGAGCGGCTGTAAACGAACACTAACGTTTCCGCATATATTCGTAGATAGCAAAAAACCCAAGTGGTGCTTGGGCTCTGCGCTCGTATTCGAATGTAAACGAAGGGTGGCGAAGAGTGATTTGGTGGGCCCGGAGGGACTCGAACCCCCGACCAGACCGTTATGAGCGGCCTGCTCTAACCAACTGAGCTACAGGCCCGTTCTGAAACCGGAAATCGGAAATCAGAAATCGGAATTTGAAAAAATATATCATAGTTTCTGACTTCAGGCTTCTGATTTCTGACTTCAGTTCACTGCTGTCCGGTTACTCACACCCCGTGCCGAACAAAACAACCGGCATCGGCTCCGACCAAAGCATCGCGCTCGACGGATTTTATACGAAGCGAGATTATCCCCAGCACCTGCGGCGCGTTTCGTTTTGCGATCCGAAAACCGGAAAACGTCTTGTGTTCCTGACCAATAATT
>JAZDGQ010000094.1:0-25336 GCA_043806835.1 Pseudomonadota bacterium
ATCGGCTTCTTTAATGCGGTACAAGTCAATCGGTTTTTTAAGTCAGCTCATAGCTCCTCGCTTTCCTTCTCAAAACATCCTTCTGGCGTGGCCTTGGCAGGGATCAGGCTTCTTTCCGGAGTCAGCGCTGGCAGGGTGTGCCTTTCTGTGTGCGCTGCCCCAAGTGACTATTCATTCGAAGAGTGAGGGGAACATGCTCCCACACGCAACAGGCAAGTCACTGACTTACCCTTGCCACCGATCAACCGTTCTCACCTCTGTCTCTTCCCGTCCTGCCGGACGGCCACGCCTTGCGACGAAGAATATCTGACTCCTTGTTCCTGTTTACTGTTTGCCTGAGATCAAGCCGCCGCTGCGGCGGCTTCTTCGCTCAGTTCGAATACCGTGCCGTCGCGCCACATCGCATGCATGGTGACGGCCAGCCTCCGGGCGACTGCCACACAGGCCTTCTTTTTCGAACTGCGCTTGGCGAGCCGAAGGCCCCAAGTCTTAAGGTCGTTTGGCTTGCCAACTCTGCTCAACATCACCTTGGCTGCCTCATAAAGGTGTGTCCGCACAAAGGCATCTCCGCACTTCGTGACATGACCATCGTAATCGACTTCCCCAGAGGCATATTTGCGTGGGGTCAATCCCACCGCAGCGCCGACGGCCTTGGAGTGTCGGAACCTCTCGGGGCGGTCTACAAACGTCTTGAAGACAAGTGCTGTCAAAGGCCCCACCCCGGGAATCGTCATGAAGAGCTTGCATATCTCGTCTTTCTTTACGCAATTCAAAACCATCTTCTCCAGAACGTAGCACTGTTGGAAAAGGTGACGACGCACTTCCAGCATCGGAAAGATGTAAGCCTGTAACTCTGCATCGTCCTGGATCAGTTCCCGGATGCGCTTCTCATACTTTCCCGGCGACACCTTGCCAACCTTATGGCCGAAGATTTTCAGGGTTCCCCGGATCTGGCTGTCAATGTCAATCCGCTTGTCCAGAAGGCATCGCCGGTTGCCAAGCAGAACCCGCAGTTTCTGGCTCTGGGCGCTCTTGATATGGACTTCACGAAACCAGCCGGTGCGCATAATGTGCGCTATGCCCCGTGCATCGTTGCGGTCCGTCTTTACCTGCTGAGCCTTCATGGCTGCCGCCGCGTGCCGGGCTTCGATACAGATGGCTGGCCAGTCCGCAGCAAGTAACTCTTGGCAAAGCCACGATGTAAGAGCACCAGCCTCCAGACCAACGCGTTCCATCGGCAATCCGGCGGCCTTCAGCCACAGATCGATGGCTACAGGCTCGGTAGGCACTTCGCCTTCACGGATGATCTCACCATCCTGATTGACAATACAGGCCGATGTGTTATTCAAAGAAATATCCAAACCACAGTAATACTTCATAGCCGTTCTCCGTTGTTAGAGTTGTTGTCGATAACTGCTTTTACATCGGGAACGGCTTTTTCTACAGCCTCACCTCACGATTTATTCGCAGTACGGTTGCCGACGCCCGCATTACAGTTTCTCCGACGGTGCTGATCGAGATCGTCCGCGCGGGATCCCCCGACACCGTGGAGGCGCGATTCGTCGATTTCAAACTTACAAACGTTTCCTATGATTCTCATCGTGTGGAGGGGGTTTTGACCATTGAAGATTTCACTGCCGAGCCTTTTCCTGCTGCTACTTTTTCGCCCAGCCTGTTCCCAAGCTTGTTCTAACTATATGAGATCGTTGAATAAATAATATTTCTTCAACAATTATTCATTTTCTCTTATGACATGTTTATATCTTTATGATAGACTGAGACAGTAACCAATGAATCGAGAAAAGGCGAGGGGCTCATGGGGCGTACGTATCTTGGTCAGGAGTTTGGTGGAAAAGGAGTGAAGTCCGGCGTGGAGGAGGCCTTTTTGATAAGAACCCTTGCCCTCGCTGTCAAGAGCAAGTGGGACTTGAATCCGGAAGATGACGCGACCCTTTCCCAGATCGGGGCGCGGGGCAACTGGGGGTACGTTAAAAAAATAAAAGGAGACGACTTCGTTGGAGAAAAGGCAGGGGCGGTGGGATCCGCTAACAAAAATCATTCGATGGCCTTCAGGAAGACGTAATTTTTAAATTTTTTCTTCTCGAAAAACCCGCCCCTTCAAGGCGGGTTTTTTAATTTCAGCGACAGAGGTCCCCTCATGCCCGTTCCTTTTTGGGCGGGGCATTATATCGGCCTGCCGTTTCAGGATCACGGGCGCGACCGTTCCGGCCTCGATTGCTGGGGCCTTGTGCGGCTCGTTCTGGCGGAGCAGTTCGGTATTGCCCTGCCGTCCTACATCCATGAATACCAGCGCACCACGCAGGCGGAGAAGATCAGCGCGCTGATCGATCGGGAATCGTCGAAATGGAAAGAGATTCCGGCGGGAAGCGAAGTCTGCGGGGATCCTGTGGTTTTGCGCGTCCGTGGCAAGCCCATGCATATAGGTCTGGTTCTGGGGGACGGGCAGATGCTGCACATAGAGTGCGGAATCAACAGCGTGATTGAGCGGTATGTCGGCGTCCGCTGGGCGGAGCGCGTTTCAGGATTTTACAGGTACAGGGGTTTTCCGGACGATGACGTGGACGAATGACATGAAAGCGAACAATGTTGATGTCGCTATCGTTCCGCATCCTTTTGCGGTGGAACGTATCCATCACGCCATCGCCGCAGGCCGGTCGGTCGCGGACATCATTCATCAATTTCAGCCGGATGCGGTATTGGCGTGTCACGCCCATGTATACCTGAACGGGGACTATGTCCCGCAGGCGCAGTGGCTGTGCGTGACGCCGAAGGCGGGCGCGGTTCTCAGCATCCGGCTTGTGCCGAGGGGTGGCGGCGGCGGCGGTAAAAATCCGCTCAGGACGATTTTATCCCTTGCGGTGATGGTGGCCGCGCCGCATATGATTCCCGCCGGAATGACCTTTATGGGGTTCAATATCAGCGCGGGTCTTGCGACCGGCGTCAATTTGCTGACACGGCTTGCCATGAACGCGCTGGCGCCCCCTCCCAGGTCCCGTTTCAGTTCCGGCGGCAGGGAAAGCCCGTCATTGTTCATTCAGGGTGCGCGCAATCAGGCCTCCCCTTTCGCGCGCGTGCCGAAGGTTTTGGGAAAACACCGTTTCGTACCGCCGCTTGGTGCTTTTCCCTACACCGAAACCGTCGGTAACGATCAGTATATGCGGATGTTGTTCGTGTGGGGGTATGGGCCGCTGGAGATTTCCGATCTCAAGCTAGGTGAAACGCCTCTCTCCGATTTCGAGGAGGTGCAGATCGAAACGCGGCAGGGGTATGCGGATGATGCGCCGATCAGCCTTTACAGCAACAGCGTTCTTCAGAATGATTTGCAGGTGAGCCTGACGGCTGCTGCGGGATATGTCACCCGCACGACAGAATCCGATGCCGACGAGATTTCCGTCGATATCACACTGCCTCGGGGGCTGATGAAGTTCAGCCGCAGCGGAAAAAAAGACGTTACGTCCGTCAAACTGGAGGTTCAGTATTCTCCGAAAGGGCAAAACCAGTGGAGCGCCGGCGCCGACGGCTATAGCGTCATAGATGCCCGGACTGTTGGTGGTAGCGGCGTTCCGGACGCCTATGTTTATAACGGCGTCGGTTATACGGTGACGCGCCTCGACCGGATCGTTCTCGACCCGGCCAGTGGTGCCGCCAGCCTGCTCTGCGGGACGCCGTTCAGAAATAACATCGATGAGGGTGCGCCGGTGCCGCCAGGGATTCCTGCGGGATACCTGGCGGCTGCGAGGATCGAACGCCGTTCCGGGGATGCTGCGGTCATTCCTTCCGGCAGGATCACGGATGAACGGGATATGAGCCTCGTCGGGAAGGCTTTTCAGGCTTCCGGAGATTTTCTGATTACGGCTTCCGCCCAGCCCGATACTGTTTCCGTGGCTGCCGGAGGACTGCAATTCATCGCCGTTGAAATTTCCGGAAAACAATCCGCAGCCATCCGCAAGTCGGTCGGTTTCAGGGTGCCGAAGGGTCAGTATGACGTGCGGGTCAGGCGCCTGACGGCGGACAGCGACGATGACGCCGATACTTTTGACGAAACGGTATGGACGGCGCTTCGCACGACACGCACCGTCCATCCGGTTGCCATGACGGGGCTTGCCATGACGGCGCTCCGCATCAAGGCGACAGATCAGCTGAACGGAGTGATCGACCGTTTTAACGGCGTCGTGCATTCGATCCTTCCCGACTGGAACGGCAGCGCATGGGTGGAGCAGGTGACGTCGAACCCGGCGTCGATCTTCCGCCATGTTTTGCAGGGGAGCGCCAATGCCAGGCCGCTTGCCGACAGCCGCATCGATGCCACCAAGCTTGAGGACTGGCACGACAGTTGCGCGGGCGCAGGGCGTGAATTCAACACCGTCATCGACTATAACGTCTCTGTGCGCGAAGTCCTGCAGGATGTCGCCGCCGCCGGACGCGCCAGCCCGACGCTGATCGACGGCAAGTGGGCGGTTGTCGAGGACAAGCTGCAAACCGTTCCCATGCAGCATTTTACGCCGCGCAACACTTTTAATTTCAAAGGCGAAAAAGTATTTGATGAAAGGCCGGAGGCGCTCCGTATTCGTTATATCAACCGCGAAGAGGGCTGGATGCAGAACGAGAGGCTGGTATTCGACGATGGGTTCAGCGCCGCCACGGCGACGAAATATGAAACGCTGGAGCTTATGGGCGTCACCAGCCCTGAACAGGCCTGGAAGGACGGGCGCTATCATATCGCCACGGCGCGCCTGCGCCCGGAGACTTATAGTTTTTACGCCGATATAGAGCATATTGTCTGCACCCGTGGCGACCTGATCCGGTTCAGCCATGATGTGCCGATGTTCGGCCTGACGAGCGCGCGCGTCAAATCCGTTTCCATCGACGATGACGCGATCACGGCGGTGACGCTGGATGCTGACGTGACGATGATGACGGACACGAGTTATGCCGTCCGTTTCAGAAAAGCGGACGGCAGTTCGCCGGTTATATCCGTTGTGACGAATGTCGGCACAACATCCACGCTGACGTTCACGACACCTTGCGCCGTGGAGGTTGGACCGGAAGCAGGGGATCTCGCTCTTTTCGGCGAGAGCGGGCAGGAAAGCGTGGAACTGGTCGTCAGAAGCGTCGAGCCTGTGTCCGATCTGTCCGCGCGCATCACCTGCGTCGATGCGGCTCCGGCTGTTCACACTGCGGATACGGGAACGATCCCGGCGTACAACAGCCGAATCACGGTGCCCCCTGATCTGAAGCGTCCTCCGCAGCCGATTGTCGTCGGCGTTCAAACGGGAGATGAAGTCCTTATCCGCAATCCGGACGGTTCCTTCACCTCGACGATCACGGTGACGCTGGCTCCCTACGATTTCCCCATGCCTTTGTCGGTCGGCGTCAGGATAAAGGCCGGCTCCGAGACAGATCTCAGATCGGCGAGCTTTGTGTACGAAAACGGAGTGGTGCGGATTCTCGATGTCGAGGCCGGGGAATATTACGACGTCCAGATTTTTTACAAGAACGCCGTTGGCATCTCCTCCGCGCCGGTTGTGCTTATCTCACAGCAAGTCACCGGCGCGACCGGTCTTCCCGACGACGTCACGAATTTCAGCGTCACCGTGCAGGGACAGCAGGCGAACCTGGCATGGGACAGCGTTCCGGACATCGATCTCAGTTACTATCGCATCAAGTGGTCGCCAGCCACATCCGGCGCGACGTGGGCCAGTTCCATCGATCTGGTTCCTAAAATAAGCGCTCCCGTGACGTCGAAGTCCGTTCCGGCTCTGGCGGGGACGTACCTTATCAAGGCGGTCGACTATGGCGAACGGGAGAGCGCGACCGAGGCCGTCGTCATTTCAACCATCGCGGAAGTCGAGGGGTTCAACGCGGTCGCCACGCAGACGGAAGATCCGGCCTTCAGCGGGACGAAAAGCAATGTCGAAGTTTCTTCAGGGACGCTGCGCATTTCCTCCGGTGAAATGATCGACGATTGGCTGTTTGTAGACGACATCATCAATTTCGACCTTGGCACGACCGGGGGAGCTATCTCCGGAACTTATTATTTCAGCAGCGCCATAGACCTGACCGACGTTTTTATTTCCCGCGTCACCGCAGGGTTCGACCTTGTCGGAGACAGTTTAACAGATATTTTTGATTCCACAGACCTTTTCGACAGCGCTGAAGATTTCGACGGTGCGGTCGATCCTTCCGGTTACAGCGCGTATCTGCAGCTGCGCACGACGGACGACGACCCCGCAGGGTCTCCGGCGTGGAGCGCCTGGAAAAACTTCGTCGTCGGGGACTATACGGCCCGCGCCTATGAATTCAGACTCTCCCTTTCCAGCACGACGGCTTCCGTGACCCCGGTCGTGTCGGAACTTTTCGTGACGGTGGACATGCCGGACAGGACGGAGTCGCAAAGAAACATCACCTCGAACGCGGCAGGCTCGACGATCACGTTCACGAACGCCTTCCACGCGACGCCCGCCATCGGCATCACGGGAAACGACATGGCGACCGGGGATTATTTCGCCGTTACCAGCCCGTCCGCCACGGGATTTTCCATCCGGTTCTTCAACGCCGCAGGTGCCGGAATCTCGCGCCACTTCGATTATCTCGCCAAAGGCTACGGAAAAACTTAAAGGAAGAAAACATGTCTCAAGCAGATCCCACAGTCGCCAACGGTTCCGGCTCGGCCTATCGCGCCGCCGCAAATGCCGCGCGGGTTGCGCTTCTCAGCCAGCATAAAGCAGCGACGGCCCCGACCTATGCCGTCGCCGGAACCATCTGGCTCGATGACACGGCGACGCCATGGCTGCTGAAAGTTTATGACGGGGCGGACTGGATCACGCTCGGCGCGATTCATGGGACGACGAACGTATTCACGCCTTATTACGGCAGCGCCGCCGCCGGATCTGTCGTGGCGGCTGATCTTGACACGGACGGAACGCTGAGCGCCGACAGCGACGTCAAAGTCGCGTCTCAGAAGGCCGTTAAAACATATACGGACGCTCTGATCGCGGCGAATGACGCGATGGTTTACAAGGGTGTGATCGACTGCTCAGCCAACCCGGATTATCCGGCTGCGAGCGCGGGTCATGCCTATAAAATTTCTGTGGCGGGAAAGATCGGCGGCGCGTCCGGGATTGTCGTCGAAGTCGGCGACCTGGCTCTCTGCATCGCGGACGGAACCTCTGCAGGCACGCAGGCGGCGGTCGGGGCCTACTGGAACATCATACAGGTCAATGTCGATGGCGCTGTCATAGGCCCCGCCTCCTCCACGAGCGGCAACATTCCGTCTTTTAACGGGACAGCAGGAAAAACCGTACAAGACAGCGGCATCGCCGCTTCTTCCGTGCTGACAACGGCGGCACTCGGATCGACCGTTCAGGGGTATCATGCGAATCTTGCAGCCCTTGCGGCGCTTTCCGAGTCTGCGCCGGGGATTGAATGCATTGACGTGCATGTGTCAAGTGCTGAAATTCTCACTCTGAATGCCACGCCCGTGCAGCTTGTCGCCGCGCCTGGCGCGAATAAATTCATCATGTTTCTGGGTGCTGTTCTTTTTCTGGATTACAACAGTATCGCTTATGCCGGAATCGCGTCGGGAGAAGATTTGTACATCAAATACGCGAATGCCAGCGGTTCCGGCGTCTGCGGGTGCGAGACGACTGGGTTTCTCGATCAAGCATCCGATCAATACAGAGTATCCGCGCCATACGGGCCTGTCACCCCGGGGATTGTGCCTCAAATGAACGCAGCTTTAGTGCTTCATTTAATCACCGGAGAGATCACGACCGGAAACAGTCCAATGGGCATCCGTGTTTATTACAGGATTGTGGACATCAGCACCCTGACCGCAGCATAGGAAAGACAAAAACATGACGCAAGCATCCCCGACAATCGGCTCCGGCAAGACGCACCTGGAATACCGCGCGGCGGACAACGACGGAAAAACGGCGCTGATGAATCATCATAAAGGCTCCACAGCCCCATCGTATGCCGCCGCAGGAATGATATGGCTGGACGACGCGGCGACGCCGTGGCTTCTGAAAGTTCATGACGGGACGGACTGGATCACGCTCTCCTCCGTCAACGCCACGACCAACGTGATCGAGGCTTATCACGGGACGTCTCCGCTGCGTCTTTTAAACAACGCGGCGGATACGGGCGCGGTCAATGCCTATGCCGTTGCTCCCGTTCCCGCAATCACGGCTTATGCGACAGGGCAGATCGTGTTTTTGAAGCCAGCCAACGCCAGTACGGGCGCGGGCACGCTTGCCGTGAATTCCCTTGCCGCCAAAAACATCAAGCTTCCGGACGGTTCAGACCCTGCTTCCGGATCTCTGGTGACGACCGGCGTTTACGCGCTGATGTACGACGGAACGAATTTCATCGTCCTCAATCCGGCGCTGCTTTCTGTTACCGTCAAGGACTCCGGCCTGACCATTCAGGACGACGCGGACGCGACGAAGCAGGTCAGGTTTCAGGCATCCGGAATCACGACCGCGACGACCAGGACGCTGACCGTTCCCGACAAGGACGGAACGATTGCGACGCTCACTGATGTGATGCCCGCCGGAAGCGTGATGCCCTATGCAGGGCTGACAGAGCCTTCCGGCTGGCTGTTCTGTTACGGGCAGGCCGTCAGTCGCACGGCATACGCGGCGTTGTTTACGGCCATCAGCACGACATACGGCGCGGGGGACGGCTCAACGACCTTTAACGTCCCCGATATTCGTGGTCGCGTCATCGCCGGTCAGGACGATATGGGCGGATCGTCCGCAAACAGGCTTACGGGGCTTACGGGCGGGCTTAACGGAGATACGCTTGGAGCAACCGGCGGGGAAGAATCTCACATTTTGCTGACGGCCGGCATGCCCGCGCATACTCACTCGGTTACAGCCGTTGGTTCAGGGAGTCTGGTTGTTGTCAATAGTTCCGGATCATCTGCCGCCGGGTCAAGTTCCTTGACGACATCATCTACAGGCGGCGGGGCTGCTCACAACAACGTGCAGCCGACGATCATCCTGAATTACATCATCAAGACATAAGAGAAAAAACATGCCGGCCTGCAAATCCGGACAGCCCGCGCAGACACGCGATACGGGGATGGAAGAAGCATGACAATCGATGCCGCCGCAATGCCGATGTTCATACTGACGGTTACGCTGATCGTTCATCTGATCTCCACGGTTTGGTGGGCGGCCTCGCTGACCAAGCGCGTCGATCACATCGAAAAATGGATCGCCAGCAACGAGCATACCGCCGAGAGGCTCGCCGCGATGGAGCAACAGATCAAAAACATGATCTGCGGCATTGCGCGGATCGAGCAGCATTTGAGATCCGGAGGATAAACAATGTTTTCCATCTTTCTTCCCCGCGGGATTCGCAACAACAATCCCGGCAACCTGCGCCTGTCCGGAACGGTATGGCAGGGGCAGAAACCGGCACCGCAGACAGACAAGGATTTTGTCGAGTTCACCGACCCGCTGTACGGCCTGCGCGCCCTGATGAGGACGCTGCTGACCTACTATCTGAAATATAATCTGGACACGGTGGAGTGCATTATCAACCGCTTTGCGCCGCCGCATGAAAACGCCACGGATAGTTATATTCATCATGTTGCAAAGGCGCTGAACGTCAGGCGCACGGACAGGATAGACCTGACTTCAAAACCTCTGCTGACGCTGCTGGCGCGCGGCATCGCCCTGCATGAAAACGGCGTTCCGCCACCCGACAGGCCGTCCGGCTGGTATGAACAGGCGCTCTACGATCAGGCTGCAAGTCTGGTGCTCCCACCCCGCAATTTGAAATGAAAGGAAAATTCAATGCAGGACTTTTTAAATGTGATTACAGGTTCTCTGTTTCTCAATATGGATGCTTTCGGCCTGTCGCTGGCGACGGGGATCGCCACGATGCTTGTCCTTGCGCTGAAGGCTCTTTTCGCCTTTGCCCGCAGGCTGGCCCGGAAAACACCGACGGAGGCGGATGACAAAATCGTGGACGAGACGGAAGCCGCCTTTAGAGAAAAAAGCAAGGACATCTGATGCTCTTCGAGATCATCGGCATCGCGATGATTGTCGCAGGCATCGTCGCCGTGATCTTCAAGCTGGAGGATGCAGGGCGCAAAAGCGAGCAAAGAGATCAGATGAAGAAGGTGCTGGATGACATTCACGCGGCGGATATGGTACGCGACAGGCTTCGCCGGGATGCTGATGATGCAAAGCGGGTGCGGGAGCGTTTCACGCGCTAGTTTTTGCGACATCTACCAGCCCGTGTATATGGCGCGGCAGGATACGGAGGAAACGAAAAAGCAGCTCGACCGGAACAACGCCGTCTGGCTGGAGCTTTGCGAAAAGAAAATCCAAGAAGTATTGTAAATTTGAAGAACGCCCCGATCCTTCAGGATCGGGGCGTTTTTTTGTGCCTGCGTCAGAGATTTATCATAAATTTCTTACCGCATTTTCCCGCAGATGCCGTATCTGAAGCATTTCGTGAGATGGTCATTTATCAGTCCCGTCGCTTGCATATGCGCGTAAATAATGGTGGAGCCCACAAAAGACATGCCACGCTTTTTCAGGTCACCTGACAGGGCGTCGCTTTCTTTGGAGGTGACGGGAATGTCGGAGGGGTTTTTATGCGCGTTGAGGATCGGCCTGCCGCCGACGAATTCCCAGACATACCTGTCGAAGGAGCCGTATTCCTTCCGGATGGCAAGGAAGACGCGGGCATTTTCGCGCGCCGAAAAGACTTTCAGGCGGTTGCGAATGATGGACGGGTTTTTCAGGAGATTTTCAAGCTCTCCATCCGTCATGCGGGCGACTCTGGAGGGATCGAAATTTTTAAAGGCCTTGCGATAGCCGTCGCGCCGTTTCAGAATCGTTTCCCAGCTCAATCCCGCCTGCGCGCCCTCGAGAATCAGGAATTCAAAATGTTTCCGGTCGTCATGCACCGGAACGCCCCATTCAGCGTCATGATACTTCTCATAAAAGTCCTTGCCTTTGTCTGCCCAGTGGCAGCGGTTTTTCGTCATCAGGATGCTTTTTCCACGCCCGTCGATCCGAATCCGCCGGAACCACGCTCCGTCTCGTCAAGTCTATCGACGGCATTACAGAGGATGCGGGTATAGGGGGCAATCACCATCTGGGCGATCCTCATACCGCGTTCAATCGTAAAAGGCTCCGCGCCGAGATTTATCAGGATCACCTTGATTTCGCCGCGATAGTCGGCGTCGATCGTGCCGGGGGAATTCAGAACCGTCACCCCGTTCTTGGCGGAAAGGCCGGAGCGGGGGCGGATCTGCGCCTCATATCCTTCCGGCAGGGCAATCGCGATGCCCGTCGGCGCCAGAGTGCGCTCGCCCGGCTTCAGGATAACGTGAGCATCCACGGCTGCTTCCAGATCCAGACCGGCGGAGTGTTCTGTCGCATATCGCGGAAGATTGAGCCCTTTGGCGTGGGGCAGCTGGGCTATGGAAACGGTCATGGATTTCGTCATGGGATACTCCGGATACTTGCGCGTGGGTGATTTGCCTTTCTAGCCTCAATTTTAGCGTGAATAAACAGCTTTCATTTGTTCCCGGAGTATTTTAGAAAAGAAACGCGATAATCGGTTGAATACAATTGTATGTTGACATATACAGGTTGTGTTGCTATATTGACACTAATGTCATATTGTTTTTAGGAGAAATTAAAGATGCCACGTATAAAAACAGAAGATTCAGGGCCGAATCCGGTCGATATTCATGTCGGAGCCAGGGTAAAATCCAGGAGGCTCATTCTGGGTTTCAGCCAGGATGATCTGGCGAAGTCGATAGGCCTGACGTTTCAGCAGGTGCAAAAATATGAACGTGGCACCAACCGCATCAGCGTCAGCCGCCTGGTGGATATTTGCCGTGCCCTGAAGACGCCGATGGATTATTTCCTCGAAGGCAGTTTTTCCGCGGGTCGCGGGGGATCCAGAAATCTGGCCGTGAAAGGGTTCTCCGATACCAGGCAGGAGCCATTTGAGGCGGATCCTCTGGTGAAGAAAGATGTCATGGATCTGGTGCGGGCGTATTCAAAAATCAGGAGTCCGCAGCTGAAAAAGCAGCTTCTTGAAATGGCCCGGGCTTTGTCGAACTCCGCCGGAGATTCTAAAGCATCCTGATGCGCCTCTGATCCTGTCGTTTTGAGGGAACACGGGAACCTCTTGTATAGGTAAAATCATGAAGTGTGGACAGCGGGGCGGACGTTCTTGTTTCATCCGGCCTGTTTTCGTGTGTCCCTGATAGAATGCTGTCGCTCGCCGTGTCTGGATGACGGCGTTCAGGACGATAGCGGCTTGTTGACAGTCCATATTCCATGTCATTCAACCAAGGGAATCTCTATTGCCCGTCGGGCAGGGCGTGCGCGATAATGGAAGACATTCGTCGTCTGATCCTGGGAGATTAAATGATAATGCGTTCGGTTCTCATTACCCGGCCACAGCCCGTTGCGGACGAATTTGCGGAAAGGCTGCGCCGCGAGGGGTTCTACGCATACCTGGCGCCGATGACGGAATATGTCGAGATTGATGCACCGCCGCCTGAGGATATGGGATCGTATCAGGCGCTGATTTTTACAAGCGCGCAGGCGGCGCAGATTTTCTCCGGAAGACCGTCTGTGCGGCTTCTGCCTGTCCTGGCGGTGGGGGATGCAACGGCGGCGGCAGCCCGCAAGGCCGGGTTTACGACAGTCTATTCCGCCAAAGGCGACGGCGGGGATATGGCGGGACTGATAGAATCCGTGGCCTCCGCGCTGGCGCTGAAAAAGGTTCTGCACCCGTGCGGCGAGGATATGGCCGATGACATCGGACCGGATGTCTCCGGGCGGGGGGTGAAAGTCGTGAGAATGCCGGTTTACAAGGCGCGTTTTCTCAATCGCCTGCCGGAGGACGTCGCGCAGGCGCTGCAACGGGGCGTGGTCGATGTGGTGACGGTATTTTCGGCCCGGGCGGCGGAGAACCTCGTGAAGATGCTGCAACAGGATGATATGCGCGGCGTGAGCGCAAAACTTGAGGCCGTTTGTATCAGCAGGCGCGCCGCTGCCGGATTGAGGGGGATTCCGTGGAGGGCAATCCGCGTCGCCCGCCACCCCGCGACGGAGGAGATGGTGGAGATTCTGAAAGGACGGGAGCCGGGACTGACATCCCCCTCGCTGCTTTCGGGGAACCATGTCATCGCCGCTTTCGGAGGGATACGCCCCCTGGCCAGCCGGATGGGGATCACGGCCAGCATCGTGCAGGGCTGGAAAAAACGCGGGTTCATTCCGGAACTGCGGACGGAGGCCGTTTTGGCGGCTGCGAAAGAAGGAGGAATCGATACGGACGGGCTCTGGCAGGAGGAAGACGGAAAGATGAAGAAGGAAGACCATACGGATGTTTCAACGCGCGATCGCCGGGAAACGCCGGATCGCCGTCGGCAGCAGGCGATTCGCGATGAGCGCGGTTTTATCAGATCGCCTTCCTATACGGGGCCGGATCGCCGCAGCGGAATCGACCGCCGCGCTTACAGGAAGCGCCAGCAGGCCCGCATCCTGGCCGAAAAAATGAATTTCATGCACCGTTCGGCGCTGACCTTCGCTTTCATGTTCTTTGCAATCGTCGTGGCGGGGGTATTCATCATGGCGCCCGAATACGCGCATCTGCTGGACATGGCGAAGTGGGAAGATTTGGTGAAAGAGCGCATGAAGCTTCTGCCCCGGGAGAAAGAACCGGAGTCTCCGAAAACGTCCATCGGCGGAACAATGAACAGAGGCATCGAAAGGATGCGGGGCGTGACGGGGCCTCTTTCCGATCTTGCCGGCGCGGCGGCGGGAGCCATCGGAAATTCCACCCTGCCGGACTTCATGAAGGTTCTCGAAAACGTGAACGCGCTGCGCCGGACGGAGGGAGGGGAGGAGGCCGTGACGCAGTCCCTGAACACTCTCAGGACGTTGCTCGCCGCCACGCCGGACAAACCGGAAGAGATCAACGCCTCCATAGAGGCTGCGCGACGCCGCGACCGGACGCTGAATTCCCTGCTGGGTTCCGTCAGGGGCAAGGATCTGGCGGCGGCGGCTATGCTCCTGACGCTGAATGAATTCAGGAGCAACGTCAACCGGAACCGCCCCTATGAGAATGACCTGGCATTATTGCAGAAGTTCGTCGGCAACGATCCCGGCATGAACCGGTCGCTGCGCCGCCTCGCGCCCTATGCCGAGAAAGGGGTCATGAGCCGCGAAGCGCTGCAGACGGAATTCGGGGGGCTTGCCACCGATATCGTCACGGCGAAACTGCGGGGACAGGATGTTTCCGTGCAGGAACGGGCGCTCAGGCGTTTCGACAGGCTTTCCCGCGCCGGCAGAGCCGACGACATCAAAGGCGGGAACACGGAGGCGGTAACGGCACGGGCGCAGTTGCTCCTGGATCAGGGGGACGTGAAGGGAGCCATGCAGGAACTCCGGGCTCTGGAAGGCGCTCCCGCGCAGGCGGCCGAACCGTGGATGGACAATGCCGCCGGATATGTGATCGCCGACCAGTCTTCCGACGACCTGACGCAGAGCCTGTTGCAGGGGGTCATGGGCAACACTGGTTTTTCGGTGCCGACCCTTTTCACGGAGATCAAGGAAAACGTCCTGCACATGCCTTATGTGCCTTACGTCTCCTCTTCCTTCAAGGAAGGAAGCGCCAACAGCAGCGGCGCACTTGCCCCTGCGTCTTCCATGCCCTCTCCCTGACCGGGTTGGCGTGCGGACTATTTCTTCTTCTTGGCGGGTGCGTCCGGGACCTTCTTTTTGAGGCCGTCGGGGTCGATCCAGCCGATGTTGCTGTCTTTGCGACGGTAGACCGTGTTGAGGCCGCCGTGCTTCGGGTTCCGGAACATGAGCGCGGGCATATCGCCCAGTTCGAGGAGCATCACGGCGTCTGCCACGGCGAGGGTCTGCACCTGCATTTCCATTTCGGCGATGACGACGGGCTCCGTTCCCCCTTCCGCCTCGCTGTCCTCCCCCTGGAGGGTGGTGTAGGCGGCGGTGAGTTCGGCAGGCTCGTTCCTGCGGTGGTCGCGGAGCTTGTCCTTGTAACGGCTGAGGCGCTTGGCGAGGCGCTGGGCGGCCACATCGAACGCGGGATAGGGATCGCCCGCCTCATGCTCCGTCTGCAACACGACGCCGCCGCCGACATGGATTGAAATATCCGCCTTGAAGAGGTGGTTCTTCTCCTTGGAGAAAAGGACGGTTGCCTCGATCGGGTCGCGGAAATATTTTTTGGCCGTATGGCCGAGCTGTTCCTGAACATGGGCCCGCAGAGCATCCCCCACGTCAAGCTGTTTTCCTTTAACCGTCAAGTGCATGATTTCGATCCTTTTGCCAGTGTTTCACCCCTTCTTATACCGCCTTTGGCGTTAAAAGCAAGTTCGGGTCTGCCGGGGGCGCCCGGGTTAAGAAAAATTCTCAAGGATATCTGACAGGTTTCAGCCGCTAAACGACCGCGTCCCCCGCCGGGCGCCGGTCATAGCCCAGCCACCTGGTGAACGCCCCGTCCTCCTCCGCTGCGGCTGCGTCAGATGCCGCCACGGCAACCTTTGACGCCATCTCCGCCTCTCCGTACGCGACATAGGCCGCCCACGCAGCCTCCTTCGCCTTTTCCTCCGTCGCCGCCCGCGCCGCCCGCGCCGCATAACGCGTCGCATCCCGCGCATCCCGCGCATCCTTGAAGGCCTCAATGATTTCCAGGATTTCCTGATTGTCCCTGTACTTCAGTTGAAGGCTTATAAGGTCATCCTGAGTGTAGGGCCTGACAACCGCCCACGCCTCTTCCTCCGCAATTTCCGCCGCTTCCGCATTCGCCGCCCATATCGCGCATATCCCGCAGGTCGACCATTTCGCCGCGCGCGCCGCGCGCACCGCGCGCGCCTCGCCCGCCGCGCGCACGGCATCCCGCGCGGCATCCCGCGCGGCCAAGTACGCCGCCTCGTTCTTCTCGTTCGCCTTCTTTTTTTTCTCCGCCTCTTCCTCTTCCTTCGCCTTCTTTTCCTCGGAGATCCTTTTTATTTTATCCTCCATGACAGAGAACTTATTGTTCCATAATCCCAGGAGGATCCCAAGTATCCACTCCATATCCGTTTACTCCGCGTTACTTTGTTTTGCACCATGACAGTGCCGTTGCGGCGGTAACGAGTCAACTCCTCAAATAAGCAAGGAGGCCGGACATAATCCGCCTCCTTCCTCTCGCCGAATCCCTCTATACAACTCTCCTGCAACGGAAAGGTTTCGGAAAGTCATCTGTAGGGAGTTATGTGATCGTTTTCTTTGTAGAATACCGCTTTTTCCTTGCATAAGTTATCCATGGGGGCTCCGCTCTCAATAACATTCCCAACTATGCAGGAAATCTTCTCGATCTCTGGAAAATGACTCAACCTGTTGAAGAGATTTACTATAGTTTTTATACTCATAATATCCTCCATTTTCACCCTTACACACAAATGTTACGACAAAGTGCTTAATAATATATTAATTTTTGTCAAAAGATCGTGCTCTCAGCCGATCTTTTTGAAATTTTCATGCCGGAGAACCTTTTATTACAGCAGATCAGCTTTGTGCATCCGGGCTGTCCCGACGATATGCCCCTGATCCACCCGGAAGTGTTTCGCCGTATCCAGCAGGGGTGAAAAGATAGTCTCGTCCGTCCCCGTCAGCCATATCTGGCCCTTGAGAGATCGCAGACGGGAAAAGAGTTGCCGTCTGCGCGTCTCGTCGAGATGCGCCGCCACCTCGTCGAGCAGGATGATGGGGACAAACCCCTTTTCCACCTGCATCATCAGTGCATGGGCGAGGATGATCGAGACCAGAAGCGCCTTCTGCTCGCCGGTTGACGCGAGGGCGGCAGGGATGTTCTTTTCCGCATAAGTCACCCGCAGATCGCTGCGGTGAATGCCTTCGCCCGTTCGTCCCGAGGCGCGGTCAGCCATGCGGGCGGCGGCGAGCCTGTTTTTCAGTTCTTCCTCGACATCCACGGCGGGGCGCGCAGCCAATTCGTTCTCGACCCATCCTTCCGCTTCCAGACGGGGGCGCGGAAAATGGGCGTCCAGCGCGTCCGCGTGCTGCTGCAGACGCCGGAGCAGCGCGATCCTCGACGCTGCGGCCGATACAGCTGCGGCTGACATCTGCGTTTCCAGACCGGAGAGCCATCTTGGATCGGCGGGCTTGTCCAGTTGAATCAGTTTCATCCGTTCCCGCATGGTTTTATCGTAGCGGTTGATGCGTGTGACATGATCGGGTTCATAAGCGAATACCAGCCTGTCGAGAAACCTGCGCCGCGACGGGGAGCCTTCCAGAAAGAGCCGATCCATCTGCGGCGTCAGCCACACGGCGGAAACGAAACCGGACAGATCGCTCTGGCGCCGGACGTCTTTGCCGTTGATGCGAACGATGCGCCGTCCGGCCTCCCGGTCAAGGCCGGTGCCGATCCGCACCGTCAGTCCCTGGGCCGTTTCCACCTCCGCCGACACGGCCCAGAGATCCTCCGGACCGGCAGCGCGGTTTTTCATGTCCTTTGCCTCGGCTCCGCGCAGCCCCTTGCCCGGCACCAGCAGACTCACGGCCTCAAGGATATTGGTCTTTCCGGCGCCATTGGAACCCGTCAGCACCACGATCCCGGACGGGTGCCGTTCCGTTCCCGTCAGATCAAGCCGCGCGGCCTCGTAGTTGCGGAACTGGCTGATATTTATTTTATGCAGGGACAATGACACGGAGTAAATATACCTTAAAAATCCGTCAAAACAAGAGGGTCAGGGAGCGCTATTGAAGTTTAAATCGCCCTTTGGTACGGTTGTTTCATTATGCAGGGAAAAGCCAAAAGCCGCCTCTTAAAATCCTCTAATAAAAGCTCTGCGGATCGATGTCGATTTTGAGCTGAAGGCCGCCAGGCACCCTGACGGAGGAAAGCCACTCGCCCAGAAACTTCTGAAGGGCGACGGTCTTTCCCGTCTTGACCAGAAGGCGGCGGCGGTGCCTGCCGCGCAGGAACGCCAGCGGTGCGGGCGCGGGACCCAGAATGCGCACATCGTCGAAACGCGGCGCTTTTTGCGCGAGGACGCGGCAGAAAAGGTCGAGCTTCTCCTCGTCCGTTCCCGACACGATCAGCGCCGCCAGCCTGCCGTAGGGCGGCATTCCCGCTTTTTCGCGCTCTCCCGCCTCGACCTCCAGAAATCTGTCGCGATCGTTGGCGGCGAGCGCGCGGATGACGGTTTGCTCCGGCATGTAGGTCTGGATGTAGACGCGACCCGGCTTTTCCCCGCGTCCAGCCCTGCCCGACACCTGATGCAACAGCTGGAACGTGCGCTCCCCGGCGCGCAGGTCGCCTCCCGCCAGCCCCAGATCCGCATCGACGACGCCGACGCAGGTCAGGAACGGAAAATGGTGACCCTTGGCGACGATCTGCGTGCCGATGATGACATCGACCTTGCGATCCTCGATCCGGCGCACCGCGTCTCCGATCATTTTCGGGCTGGTCACGATGTCGCTGGCGAGAATGAGCGTCCTCGCTTCCGGAAGAAGAGCCTGCACTTCTTCCTGTATCCTCTCCACGCCCGGCCCGCAGGCGGCAAGGCTGTCTTCCGCGCCGCATTCCGGACAGCATTCCGGAAGCGGACGGCTGTAGCCGCAATGATGGCACTGCATCCGGATATGATGGCGGTGCTCCACCAGCCACGCCGCGCAGGACTGGCACTGGAAGCGGTATCCGCAGGCGCGGCAGAGCGTCAGCGGCGCGTAGCCCCGGCGGTTCAGGAACAAGAGCGACTGCTCCCCGACAGCAAGGGTTTCCCGCAGCGCCTGTTGCAGCGTCGGGGACAAAAACTGGCCGCGCCCCGGCGGAGCCGCTTTCAGGTCGATGATGCGCATCTCCGGCATGGCAGCCCCTGCATGACGCGAGGGCAGATGCAGATATTGGTATCTGCCCTGTTTGACATTGTGCATGGTTTCCAGCGCGGGCGTCGCCGACACCAGAATGACCGGAATATTTCCAAGGCGCGCGCGCACGATCGCCATGTCCCGCGCATGATACTGAACGCCCTCCTCCTGCTTGTAGGAGGAGTCATGCTCTTCATCCACGATCACCAGTCCCAGATCGGCATAAGGCAGGAACAGCGCCGACCGCGCGCCCGCGACGACTTTCGTTTTTCCCTCCGCGACGCCGGTCCATGCCGTGCGCCGCTGCGCCGGAGACACTTCCGAATGCCAGATCGCAGGCGCGATGCCAAAACGTCTTTTGAAACGATCCAGAAACTGCGTGGAGAGAGAAATTTCCGGCAGCAGGATCAGCACTTGCCTCCCCTGCCGCAATGCTTCGGCGGCGGCCTCGAAATAGACTTCCGTCTTCCCGGCCCCCGTCACTCCGTCGAGCAGAGCCGCGCTGTATTTCTTCGCGGCCACCAGTTGCGTCAGGCTGTCCGCCGCCTGTTTCTGGGACTCCGAAAAGACAAGGCTGTTGGCGGGCACTGTTACGATCTGGCAGGGCGCGGGAGTCGACAACGGCGCGGCCTTGAGCTGCCCCGCCGCCGCCATGGCGCGGATGATCGTCGCGCTGCACCCGACCTGCCTCGCGATATCCACCGCGCGGCGCGGAACGGCATCGGAAAGAAGATCGATCACTTTTTTACGGTTGGAGGATATTTTATCCGGTGCTTTGTCCGGCAGCGTGTACGCCTGAGCCGTTTTCGGCGGCTGGAAAGCATCCGGCACGCTGACGCTCATTTTCAGCACCGTCCCCATGTCCGCCATCGTATAGCGCGCCACCCATTCGATGAACTGCCTTTGCGCCTCCGGCATGGGAGGGCAGGCGTATTTTTGCTGGACGGATTTCAACCGGGCCGGATCGAGCTTCCCGTCCCCCGCCAGAGACCAGACCACGCCGACCGTATCTTTTTTTCCAAGCGACACCCTTACATAGTCTCCGGCGGAAAGAATCATTCCCTCCGGAACCATGTAGTCATAAACACGCGCCACAGGATACGGCACCAACACTTGCACTCGCAGCGTGGCGTCAGGCAATAAAAACCCCTGTTTCAGATTGGATTGCTGCATATCCATTGAATACACGAATATCTGAACGGAGGAAAGGAGGGTCGTTTAGGGTCAAAATTCATTAATTTTCCCGCTGACCGTTGTCAGAAAACAGAAATTCGCCACAGGGCGGTGACGGAGAAGATCTCCTCCACAAACGGACACGCGGATATGCGCGGATTTTCCGGCTTAACCCTGCTGCGCGACTTTGACGCATACAGGCTCGGTTGTCGGTCGATTCGGCCAGGCGTGCTGCGCCCACCGCCGGAGCTTCTGCTGGTCCATCGCCAGCGCCCTGTCCATGTGGGAGGAGTACTGTTTGCAGAAATTAAGCGTGCTCATTTTGATCGCGCGGCGTGAAATCTCGTTCGCCAGATTGGTGCGCAGCGTATGGAATTTCTTTTCCGGCTTTGCCACCCCCTGCTTGCCGTAGTAGGCGATGATGTCCGTCTCATATCCGGCGATCAGGCTGGAATTCTTCGCCGTGAACGCCTGATATTTGCCGTACAGCTCTCTTCCTTCCGGCATTTTCATGCACGTCAGCCCGATCACCATCAACTCGCTATGGATGCGCACGCCCTGTTCGGCCTCGAATTCCTTGCTGGAATAGCACGCCCCGGCGTCGGCGATATTGACAATGGAGAAAAGCAGAACAGCGGCAAATACCTTCGCGAACTCTTTCATATTTTCACCCGTGCCTGCCGATTTCAGAATAGCTCTTATTACAGGACTGTCCTGCATTTATCAAGCGAACTGTTTCAGACCGGCGTCAGCACTTCCGCTTTTTCGAAATAAAGTTTCAGGTTATCGACCACGAGTTGCGCCATGGCGGATCGGGTCTCCACCGTGGCGCTGCCCTGATGCGGCTGGAGAACGACATTGTCGAGACGGCACAGCGCAGGCGGCACATCGGGCTCGTTCTCGAAAACATCCAGACCCGCGCCGGCGATGACTCCGCCTTCAAGCGCGTCGATCAGGGCTTGCTCCTTCACCACCTTACCGCGGGAAATATTAATCAGGACTCCGTTTTTTCCAAGCGATTTCAGGACTTTGGAATCGATAAGATGATGTGTTGCTTCAGAGTAGGAACACGCCAGCATCAGCACATCGCATTCCTCAGCCATTTTGTTAAGATCGTTATAGTAATGATATGAGATTCCTGATTTTTTATTGGGGCCGAAATAAACGACTTTCATCCCGAAGACTTCGGCGCGGCGGGCAATGGCCTGCCCGATCCTCCCCATCCCGACGATCCCCATCGTCTTGCCTCCGAGTGTGCGGCCCAGAGGCATGCTCCCCTTTTTCGCCCACTGGCCGGTGCGGACGTACATGTCTCCTTCCACCATGCGCCGGAACACGGCCAGAACCAGCCCTGTCGCAATATCCGCCGTATCGTCCGTCAGAACGCCGGGGGTGTTGGTGACGATCACGCCCTGCTCTCTCGCGGCCTGAATATCTATATTGTCATAACCGACGCCGTAGTGAGCGATGATCTCCAGATTGGGAAGGGCGCGAATCAGCTTGCTGCTGACGACGCTCTTCCCGAAAAGGCTGACCATCCCGGTCACTTCCTCGCGAATCCGGCCAAGAGCCGCTTCCGGATCGGCCTCCTGCCACAGCCGGAAAACCTTGTAATTTTCCTCAAGGTCTTTCATCTGGGCATCGGGCAGAGGTCCCATCATAAGGATATTCTGAATCATTTTTTGACAATCCTCCTGCATCCCCGATTGTATCAAAAGCATGGTGGAATATGCGCCTGTTTTTGTATTATCATCGCTGGAATTAGATAACACGATGCGCCTGTCAGAGTTATAACCGTCCATAAAAAGGGTAGAAGCGGGACTCCCTTATGAAGATCGCCACTTGGAATGTCAACTCCATCGCCGCCAGGCTGCCGCATGTGCTGGAGTGGCTGGAGAAGAATGCGCCGGACGTTCTTCTGTTGCAGGAACTCAAGACGACCGAAGACAATTTTCCGAGGCTGGAGCTTTCCGCGCTCGGCTACACCGCCGCCGTTCTGGGGCAGAAGGCATGGAACGGCGTGGCGATCCTGTCGAGGCATAAAATTGAAAACATTGAGACCGGATTTCCCGGCGATGCCTCCGATGAGCCGGCGCGGTATATCGAGGCAACGGTGGAAGGCATCCGCGTGGCGTCCGTCTACCTGCCCAACGGCAACCCCGTCGGCACAGAAAAATTCGACTATAAACTGAAATGGATGGACAGACTCCATGACCGCGTCCGGAGTCTGCTGAAGACGGAACAGCCTTTCGTGATGGGGGGCGATTACAACGTCATCCCCGAAGACAGGGACTGCCATGATCCGCATCTCTGGAAGGACGACGCCCTGTTCAGGCCGGAGGTTCGCCGGAAATTCCGCACCCTCCTGAATCTGGGTCTGACGGACGCATTCCGTGCCCACAACGACGAGGCGCACCAGTATACTTTCTGGGGCTATCAGGGCGGTGCGTGGCAAAGCAACTCCGGAATCAGGATCGATCACTTCCTGTTGTCCCCGCAGACCGCCGACCTGCTGGAGGACTGTTTCATCGACACCGCGCCGCGCGGCAAAGACAAAGCCTCAGATCACACGCCCATCGTCCTGAAGCTGCGGAAGGCGCAGAAGCTGCATAATGCGTGACTCTACAGAACCTGTCATCCCGAGCGTCAGCGAGGGATCTTCATCGGTTCCAGCGTAACAAGATCCCTCGTCGCGCTACGCGCTCTGTCGGGATGACAATGTATGGATAGGCACGACTCAATGCCCCGATGAAAGCACAAATTCGCTTTTGGGAGTAATCGTGCCCGGTTTCGAGCGTGGCAGCTTCAGTTCAGGGTCTGCCAGGAAGTCGCGGTAATAGCCGACTGCAAAGGGGTGGTATTTCGCGTCGAATTCGACGGATCCCATGATGCTCGCAAAAACAGGCGCATACTTTTTGAACTCGGCGGATTTGGCTGTGCAACTGACGATATAGCGCGTGTCCCCATAGATGCTGCCGATCATCTCCCCGTACATGTCCATCTTGCCCTTGCCGATCTCCTGAACGAAGGACGTCCGGATCGCCGTGGCGTCCCCGTGGCTGCCGAGACTCGCCGGGACGAAGTAATCCGTGATGACAAATTTCTCATGCCCTGCGAGTTCCTGCTCCCAGAAAGCGCGATCCAGCGTCGCGCTGACGGCTTCCGTCATCAGGTACTTGGGATAGATTTTCAGGCGTCCGTCTTTTTCCGCCTTGACCCGGCAGGTCGCGACATCCTCCGCTATCGGGCCTGCGATCCTGATCCGCGTGGTCGGCGCGTCTTCGGTCTGCATCGTCCAGCTGTCCGGGAAGGAAAAGGTGAAGCCGTTCACGTTGTCCTTCCAGACATATGTGCTGGCCGCCGCCGCGCCGGAAAATCCGACGACCATCAAAGCGCCTAAACCGAAAATACCGATAATCTTCCGCATCTTAGAAACTCCTTACTCTCCGAACTGCCGGACGTCCCTGATTGTGTCCTGTTTTTTCCGTTTTGGGAATAGGGCTTTTATAGAGCGCAGCCCGAAAATGCCAAAGAAATAAAGGCAGGAGAAATAACTGACCCCTCCCGCCGCGATCAAAACCGTGAGATTTATGGCTTTACGCAGCTGACTTCCCGATAGAATCCCCTTCATAACAAAGGTGTTCAGCCCCCAGACCACCGCCGCCATGACCAGTCCGCAGGCCAGTATCTTCCACATCCTTTTTACAGAATGCGGAGGCAGGTCGAGGTGCTTCTTTTTATGCAGGCCGCGCATCAGCAACGCCAGATTGACCCATGCCGTGATGCCCGTCGCCAGCGCGATGCCGACGTGCTTCAGGGGGAGAATCAGAGCCAGAGCCAGAGCCGTGTTGATAACGGCGCAGACGACCGCGAACCGGACGGGCGTCGTCGTATCTTCCCGCGCGAAATAGGCCGTGCTGAAAACGCGGGAAAGCACGTAGGCGGGCAGTCCTATCGCGTACGCCACCAGCGCGTAGGAGGACTGGAGGCTGTCGGCATGACTGAACGCGCCGCGTTCGAATAAAACGGACATGATCGGCCCTGCGATGACGGTCAGCCCGATGGCCGCCGGAAGCGACAGCACCAGACCCGTTTCAAACCCCATCCCCAGCAGCTTTGCGGGATCGTCCTCATTCCCATTCCCCCCGCCGCCTTTCAGGGCACGGGACAGCATCGGCAGGAGGGCGGTGCCGATGGCCACGCCGATCACGCCGAGCGGCAACTGGTACAGGCGGTCGGCGTAATACAGGAACGAGATAGACCCGACAGGCAAAAGGGAGGCGAGGATCATGTCGATAAACAGGTTGATCTGCGCGGCTCCCGCCCCGAGCGCGCCCGGTATCATGAGTTTATACAGCTTGCGGATGCGCGGCGTGAGAACGGGCCAGCGCGGCTTCAGCACATAGCCGATGCTCTTGTAGTTCCACAGCATCCAGACGAACTGCGCCACGCCCGCCGCCGCCAGCCCCCACGCCAGCGCGTGGCCGCTGGTTTCAAAGAGGTTGCGTCCGAAAACAAGCGCGGCGATCAGGATGCCGTTGAAAAACATCGGCGCCGCCGCGAACGCAGCGAAACGCCCGAACGAATTCAGCACGCCCCCCAGCAGAGCCGTCAGCGACATCATCAGGATGTAGGGGAAGGTGATGCGCGAAAAATGGACGGCGAGGTCGAACCGGACGGGATCGCCATGCACCCCCGGCGCCAGAACGTACAGCACCCACGGCATCGCGACCATGCAGACGACCGTGAAGGGGAACAGCGCCGCCAGCATTACGGCCTGCGCTTCTTCCGCGAACTTCCTCGCTTCCTCCGCCCCCTCGTCAGCAAGCACTTTCGAGAACATCGGCACGAAAGAAACGCTGAACGCCCCCTCCGCCGTGATTCTTCGGAAGAAATTGGGCAGCTTCAGCGCGATGAAGAAAGCGTCCGCCACCGGCCCCGCGCCCAGAAATCCGGCGGTCAGCACGTCGCGGATGAAACCCATCAGCCGGCTCGCCAGCGTAAATCCCCCGACCGTCGCGATAGCCCTGAAAAACGCCATTTCGCTTGCTCTTTATGTTACAGTGACTTACACCATACGCATCATCCGAGTATTGGTTCTTATAAAAAAAATGGCAACCAGAAAACAAAACAAAAATAAAGAATCTCAATGGTTTGGCGACAGGCGCGTCGATCCGGAGGAAAAAGCGCGGCTGGTGGTGAACGTCTTTGACTCCGTCGCAAGTCGTTATGATCTGATGAACGACCTGATGTCG
>JAZDGQ010000095.1:0-18191 GCA_043806835.1 Pseudomonadota bacterium
CACTTTCCTACAGATTTTGTCCGTCCACTCTTTCGAGAAAACTCAACTGGGACAGTCTCTTTTTGACGGCGCACCCAATCCGCCGCTCCCTGCATCGCCCAACCAGCTGAATTTGTTCGATTATTAACCGGACGCTAGTGACTTCAGTTACGTATCCAAAAAGCTCCGCAGCTGACGCGACCGGCTCGGGTGCTTGAGCTTGCGCAGCGCCTTGGCCTCGATCTGGCGGATGCGCTCGCGGGTCACGGAGAACTGCTGCCCGACTTCTTCCAACGTATGATCCGTGTTCATGCCGATGCCGAAGCGCATGCGGAGCACACGCTCCTCCCTCGGCGTCAGGGTGGCGAGCACCCGCGTCGTGGTTTCGCGCAGGTTCGCCTGGATCGCGGCGTCCACCGGCAAAATCACGTTCTTGTCCTCGATGAAATCCCCGAGCTGGCTGTCTTCCTCGTCGCCCACGGGGGTTTCAAGAGAGACAGGCTCCTTGGAAATCTTCATGACCTTCCGCACTTTATCGAGCGGCATGCCCAAACGCTCGGAAAGCTCCTCCGGCGTCGGCTCGCGCCCGATCTCGTGCATCATCTGGCGCGATGTACGCACCAGCTTATTGATCGTTTCGATCATGTGCACGGGGATCCGGATGGTGCGCGCCTGATCCGCGATGGACCGCGTGATCGCCTGCCGTATCCACCACGTCGCGTAAGTCGAGAACTTGTAGCCGCGGCGGTATTCGAACTTGTCCACCGCCTTCATCAGGCCGATGTTGCCCTCCTGGATCAGATCGAGGAATTGCAGGCCCCTGTTGGTGTATTTCTTGGCAATCGAAATGACAAGGCGCAGGTTGGCCTCCACCATCTCCTTCTTGGCCTTGGCCGCCTCGCGCTCGCCCTTCTGGATGGTATGAATGATGCGCTTGAATTCGGACAGGGGCAGTATCGCCGCCTGCGCGATCTTGTCGATCTCTCCGCGGACGGCCCTGACTTCCTCCTTGTGCTTCTCGGCGAATTTTTTCCAGCCCTTGCCCGTCAGTTTCGGGACTTTCGTCATCCACCGTGGATCGCTCTCGCCGCCGCCCCGCCAGTGCCGCAGGAAGTCCTCGCGCCCGACACCGCTGGCGACCGCCATCCGCATGATCTGTCCCTCATGACCGATCAGCTTGCGGTTCATGGAATACAGCTGGTCGATGAGCTGCTCGGAACGGGTGATATTCAGGCGTACGGACTGCATCAGATTGACGAGCTCGGCCTTGCACTTGCGGTAGCCGTCCTGCAGCCTCTTGGGAATTTCCCCCGTTTTCTCCAGCGCCAGGCGGCGATCCTCCAGAACCTTGGTCAACTTCCTGTGCGCCCGCGTGATCGTCTTGAAGGTTTCTATGACCTGAGGCTTCAACTCCGCTTCCATGGCCGCCAGCGACAGGCTGCTCTCGTCCATGTCGCCGTCCTCCTCGACGGGCTTGGCGGGCTCCTCCTCTTCGACAAGGAGACCGTCCTCGTCACGCACTTTTCTTGCCAGCGCTTTCTTGCGCGCATCCTCTTCTTTCAGGCGCTCCTTCTCTTTCCTGTCGATCTTCTCGGCGACTGCCGCCTGCATCGCCTTGTTCTTCTCCTCGAAGCCCCCGGCGCCGCCCGTCTCCATGTCTCCTTCGCCGTAGGTCGCCTCGAGATCGATGATGTCGCGCAGCATCATTTCGCCGTTTTCCAGCGCCTTGTGCCAGGTCATGATCGCCTGGATGGTCAGGGGGCTTTCGCAGATACCGCCTATCATCATCTCGCGCCCTGCCTCGATGCGCTTGGCAATCGCGATCTCGCCCTCGCGGGAGAGCAGTTCGACCGATCCCATCTCGCGCAGGTACATCCGCACGGGGTCATCGGTGCGTCCCAGATCCGTCGTGGCAAGATTGCCCGCCTCCTCCTCCGCCGCAGCAGGGGCGGGCGGTGTCTCTTCCTCCGCATCCGTCTCGTCTTCCACGATATTGATGCCGATATCCGAGAGCATCGCCATGGTTTCATCGATCTGCTCGGAGGTGAATTCCCCCGTCGGCAGGAGCTTGTTCATCTCGTCATACGTGACGTAACCGCGCTCCTTTCCCTTCGCGACGATTTTCTTGACGATTTTCGCCAGAACACCTTGCAGCGCGGTGTCATCCGCGTCGCCGGTGCCGTCCGTATCCGCTTCTTCGTTTGCCTTCGCGACCATCCGCGCCGTTCCCCCGATAAAAAACCCGCACACGACCCAATTGATTTCAGGTCATGCCATCCTGGTGTTCTTGAAGCCCATCTCCCATTCGTCACGCCACGCCTGACGCGCCTTTTCGACAGGCTGCCCCGGTTTTGCAAAATCCGCATGAATCTCAAGCAATGCGTCAATCGCATCCAGGCACCTGCCATGCCCAGATTCGTTAAGATGTTGCTTAACTGCCTGATAGTCAAGGCTGTTCTGTTCCCCAAGCAAATTAATCAAAGATTGCCGGAGCTGGTCATATTCAGAATCGGCGATTTTGAGCATCCCGAGACTCTCGCCAAACTCATCGTAAAGCTCCGGATAATGAATCATTAGCGCCAGAAAAATCTGCACACGCATCTGTTTCGATTTTTCGGACTTTACATGGGTTGCCCGGACATTATGCGGACGGTAGGGCGTATTCACCCCGGGCGGCACCGGCTTTCCCTTGAAAAACGGCTTGTCCGCGACATGTTTTTTGGTTGAAGTATTGGTTAAAAATTCTTTTTCAACTCTCTGTTTAATCTCATGAATGAAAAACTTCTGAACGGTCATATCGGCGATCTGCAGCGCCCTCTTCTTTAAAGCCAGCTCAAATCCCGCTTTGCCTTGAGGGTGGGACCAATGGTCTTTTTCCTCCTCCATCCACATCATTTCAAAAAGATCGATGGCCTTTTTCAGCACCTTGTTCATCGCGGGCGCGCCTTCGTTTCTGACAAGGCTGTCCGGATCATGTTCCTTCGGCAGAAACGCGAACTTGACAGAATGATCCGGCTTGAGAATGGGGAAAATCCTGTCCAGTACCCGCCCCGCCGCCCGCTGCCCCGCAGCGTCTCCGTCAAAACAAAGGATAGGGGCGCGCCTGTCTTCGGGCATCACCTTCCAGAGTTCCTGAATTTGCGTCTCGGTCAGAGCCGTTCCCAGCGGCGCGACCGCCGCCCTGAACCCTGCCTGTGCGAGGGCGATCACATCCATATAGCCTTCAACAACGACGACAGGCTCGCCATCGCCAATCGCCTTGCGCGCACGGGACAAGCCGTAGAGCATCCTGCCTTTATGGTACAAACCGGATTCTGGAGAATTTATATATTTAGGCGCTGACTTGTCGGCAGACCCTCCGTAAGCCTCCGGAAGCACGCGCCCGCCGAACGCCACCACCCTTCCCTGAAAATCCTGCACCGGAAACATCACCCTTTCTCTAAAGAAAGGGTACATATCACCTTCATTTCTTGTGGATTTTTTTAAAATCCCTGTTTCAAGCATGTCGTCTGTCTTGAATCCGGCTTTCAGCAAAATTTGCTTCAGACCCTGTTCATCAGACCCGGCAAAGCCAAGGCGAAAACTTCTTGTGGTTTCCAAAGAAAGTCCGCGTTCCGTCAGATATTTAAGGATTTTTTTGTTTTTGACGTCATGCAATTGCCGTTCATACCACTTGGCCGCTAACTCCATCAGATCATAAAGGGATGCCTGCCGCCTATATTTCCTTTCGTCCTCGGGAGTGGACTTGGGTACCTGCATTCCCGCAAGACCGGCCAGATACTCCACAGCATCCATAAACGACATGTTGTCATGGCTCGTCAGGAACCCGATAGAATCGCCGTGCACCCCGCACCCGAAGCAATGATAAAATCCTTTCACGTCATTGACGGTGAATGAGGCTGTTTTTTCCTTATGAAAAGGACAGCACCCCTTATGCTCCCGCCCGGCGCGAATCAACTTCATCCTCTTGCCAATAACATCGGACAAAAGGACGCGTGCGCGCAGTTCGTCCATAAATGTTTTGGGTAGGGACATAGGACTGAAATTAAAACAATTCCTGCCCCGAGCGCAAGGCGATTCCCCCCTTTAGCAAGCGATCCTCCTTGGAAGGTATACAAATATCGTCTTGATTTACATATAATTTAAGGCATTTAATCAATTTTTAATAAACGCTTGATTTCTTATGACATTTCAGTTATAGTTCTTAAGTTAGTAATCAATCTGCGATTTCAAAGGCACTATATGTTTCTAAAGGAGATAACGGGAATACTTAGAAACATAACCATATGAAATGACAGAATTTTCTGCACCAAGGCGAGGGTCGAATGGCAAAAATAACTAAGACAGGAACGGATTCCAAAGCGAAGAAGGCTTGTGCAATTAAAGCTGCATCTTCAAAAAAACCAGTAACTTCCGTTAAAATAACAGTAAAAGGCCAAAAAACGGTTGTCAAACTCTCCCCGCAACAGAAAAAAGACGATACCCCCAAAACAAGGGCTCCACAGTCTGTCGTTTCAAAAGCCGCATCTCCGGCTCCCGCTCCGATGACTGCAAAGAAAGCGGAAAAACTTGATTTCGTCGCGGGTGATTTCGTCGTCTACCCGGCGCATGGGGTCGGGCAGGTCGAAGGGGTTGAGGTTCAGGTGATCTCCGGTATGGAAATCACTCTCTATGCCATCAGCTTTGAAAAAGACCGCATGCGCCTCAAGCTTCCGGTCACAAAAGTAAAGGTTTCCGGCCTCCGCAAGCTGTCCTCCAAGGATCGCCTGAAAGACGCTCTGGCCACCTTGCAGGGACGTTCACAGGTGCGCCGCATCATGTGGAGCCGCCGCGCACAGGAATATGAAGCAAAGATCAATTCCGGCGACCCTGTTTCCATCGCGGAAGTCCTTCGCGATCTGAAAAAGGCCGGTGACCAGGGAGAGCAGTCTTACAGCGAACGCCAGATATACCAGGCCGCTCTGGCGCGCCTCGCGCGTGAAGTCGCCGCGATTGAAAAAATCGACGAAAAAAAGGCAACCGAAAGGCTGGAATCCGTCCTTTCAAGCATCGCCTGACAAGCTATGAAAAATAAGGGCTGTTTTAACCTTTGATTCCAGTTTGAGGTCTATGCTAGAAATCAGAAATGAAAATCGCTCGTCATTTCCGTTTCCTGACGTTCCTTGCGCTTCTCACTCTGACGGTTCCCGCCATGGCGCAGGAAGAGGACGGGAATTACTATGACGACACCTCTTCTGCCGACGAGGTGGTCGCATCTCCCCTGCGCCCGGAAAGCATGGTTCTCATCGATAGCGGCACGGTCACGGAAGTCCTGAAATCGGATCTGATCCTGCTGAACAACAAGCGGTACAAGCTCGATAACATCAGCACGCCGGTCTATGAGGACCAGCTGGCTTTTGATGAGATGACCAGCGCGTTGCTGAACAGAAAGGTGAATGTTTACAGCAAGACCGTTGACCAGACTATTGACAGGTACAGCATCCCTCTTTCCCATGTCGTGCGTGACGATGGTGTCTGGATTCAGGAAAGCCTGATTTCAAAGGGGCTGGCATGGGCCACCGTCACGGGAACCAACCGGCAAATGATGTATGCCCTGCTCCAGATGGAGGAAAAAGCCCGTGTCCTAAGAAATGGATTCTGGTCGAACCCGCTGTATGTCGCCAAGACGCCCTTCAACCTGAAAGACTGTACCGACAGCTATCAGGTCGTCGAAGGGAAAGCCCTCTATGTATCCCAGAAAAGAGGAACGATATTTTTCAATTTTTCCAGAGACTGGACAACGGATTTTACCATCGAGCTTCCGACCAGATACCTGCCTCGGTTTACAACCTCCTCCGGACGGTTTAATCCGAAAGTATGGTTTAACCATACCATCCGCGTTCACGGATGGGTGCAGGAAAAGAACGGCCCGATGATCGAGGTGAAATACCCTGAACAGGTTGAGTTGGTCGAATAATCCAAAACAACCTCGAAAACACAGTTTTCGCTTGCCCCGGAAAGTAACTCCCTCCATAGTCAGATAAGGTTTTGGAGCAGTTCTCATGAGCATCAGGCTTTCCCCATTCGTCATAAGCGCTTTCCTTCTCTCTTTTTGTTCAGCCGGTTCGGCGGCCTTCGCGGACGGCATGCCTTTCGGAAATGGCAAGCCGCAACCGATCCTGACCACTCTCGACAAAGCCCTGGACGATATTCAGGGCAGGGAACAGTTCCCTGCCCCCGCACCGGAGGAAGATCCGGTTTCCGCCCCCCCGCGCAAGGCGGGAATTCCGCCCGCCCCTGAATCACGGATCGTTGAAGTCCAGTCCGGGACTTCTTTCTTCGGCCTGAGCGTCGGAATGTACGATCCCTTCACGCATGCCGAAAAGGCGTCGTCCTTCAATCTGGAATGGCAGCCCGGCGTCAGGATCGCCGGCGTCCTGCAACCCATCTTCGGAGCCGTGGCGGCGACGAACGGCTCCCTGCTGGGCTATGGCGGCATCGGCGTCCCCTTCAACATCACCGACCGCGTCTTCATGCTGCCCTCCATCGCGGTGGGCGCTTACAAAAAAGGCGACGGCTACGATCTGGATGGAAGTCTCGCCTTCCGGATCGGAACCGAACTGGCCTACCGGTTTGATGACAAGAGCCGGATCGGCCTGAACATGCACATCCTGACCAACGGCACTTCCCTGGGGCGCGGCGACCGCACGGAAATAATCGGCATCGCCTACACGATGCCGTTTGAGGCGTTTTCCAAACCCGCGGCGGAAACCATAGAATCCGCAAGTCCGCCGAAAAATCCGCCGCAAGAATGAACGCCTTCAGCACCCTCGATGACCTGTCCCCCAAAGGCAAGACCGTTCTTCTGCGCGTGGATCTGAACGTTCCGATGCAAAACGGGCAGGTCAGCGACATGACCAGAATTACGCGGATTCTTCCCACCATCAGGGAACTTTCCGCAAAGGGCGGCAAAGTCGTTCTGCTCTCCCATCTTGGGCGCCCGAGGGGCAAGGACCCCGCGCTGTCGCTGGCGCCTGTGGGAAAAGCTGTCGAACGCGCACTGGAGAAGACGGTCGTTTTCGTGGATGACTGCATCGGCGACGCCCCTGCCTCCGCCATCGCGGGAATGAAGGAAGGCGACGTCATTCTCCTCGAAAACACGCGGTTTTACGCCGAAGAGGAGAGAGACGACAAGGACTTCTCCGCAAAGATCGCCGCCCTGGGCGATGTCTATGTGAACGACGCCTTCTCCGCCGCGCACCGCGCCCATGCCACGACGCACGGCATCGCAGGGCTTCTCCCCGCTTACGCCGGGCGGCTGATGGAAGCGGAGCTTCAGGCGCTGGGCAGGGCGCTCGATCATCCCGTGCGCCCGGTCGTCGCCATCATCGGCGGCGCCAAGATATCAACGAAGCTCGGGCTGCTGAATAATCTCACCGGAAAAATAGACACGCTCGTGCTGGGCGGAGGCATGGCCAACACGTTTCTGTACGCTCTCGGAACGCCGATGGGGAAATCCTTGTGCGAACATGACATGGTCATGCAGGCGTTGAAAGTCGTTGAGACCGCCCGCGCTGGAAAGTGTAAAATCATCCTGCCCGTCGATGGAATCGTCGCCAGGAAACTAAAGGCCGGAATCTCCGTGGAAACCGTCGGCATCAACGGCATCCTTCCGAATGCCATGATGCTGGACATCGGCAAAGGCTCCGTTTCCGTCATCACGGCTGAACTGCGCAAGGCCGGGACACTCATCTGGAACGGCCCCCTCGGCACCTTTGAAACCCCCCCCTTCGACGCCGGAACGACCGCCATCGCCAAAGCGGCGGCGGAACTGACGGCGCAGGGAAAACTGGTCAGCATTGCGGGCGGCGGCGATACTGTCTCCGCCCTCGTCCACGCCGGCGTCGATGAAAAAATGACCTACGTTTCAACCGCCGGCGGCGCCTTCCTCGAATGGCTGGAAGGCAAGGAACTGCCGGGCGTCAGGGCACTGATGGACAGTGCGCGGGGTTCGTGAACTCACAGAGATTTCAAACGCCGCATGATGACCGGATCTTCACTGTAATTTTTTGATTGTTCGAATGCTTTTTCATCAAGACGATCAATTCTGTCCTGGTACCCTTTGTTCAACCTGTTCAATGGAATAAAGCGGGAAGTAAAATCCCTGACCTTTTGTTTGTGGGCGCCGCTCGCATAGATTTTTTTGGAATTCTTGGCAACATACAGACCTTCCCTGACTTCCTTGTTGAACCAGCCTTTAACGCCCAAAGCCACGCCGGCCATCACGCTCAAAGGCATGTCCACAAAACCAAGAAAGAGCTTGTCCCCGATCGAGAGTTCTTTTTTATAAAGGGCGATTGCTTTCTGAAAGCATTCATCCGTATCAACAATTTTGTTTGCCGCATAATTGAAGGAAGTGAAAACCTGCGATTTCATCTTGCCTCTCCTTTGAATTCTTGGACTCAGTATGATTAATATTTTGGAATTATGCAACCTGTTTCTGAAAACATATTCATAATAAAAAAAACGCTTATTTCTGAAGCACTTAGGATGTCTTTGGAAGAGATTTTTGGAGCGGGTGACGGGGATCGAACCCGCATAACTAGCTTGGAAGGCTAGAGCTCTACCATTGAGCTACACCCGCAGAGGTTTGTATTTCAGGAGCTTCAGGCTAGACATGAGGTTTTTGTTTGTCAACGGTGGCCTTGTGCGGAAAGTACAATTGTCTATGATTGGCGGTCCACGCCTCTCGGGATAGAAAATGTTTTCATTCTTCAGAAAAATCCTCGGTTTCGACAAAAGGCTCTACAAACGCCAGAAAAATCTGCTGACGGCGGGCAGCGTCGAGCAGCGCCTGCGGATGGCCGCCGTCGAGGGGACGCATCCGGAAGCCCTTTATTTTCTTGCCCGCGACGCCGATCCCGGCGTCCGGCGGGCCGTGGCTATGAACAGGGCGACGCCCGTTCATGCAAGCGCGCTTCTGGCCAACGACCGGAGCGCCGACGTGCGCATGGCGCTGGCGGCGCGGCTGGTGGAATTGCTGCCGGGGCTTTCGGTGGAGAAACACAGCCAGCTTTACGCCTATGCGGTGCAGGCGCTCGGCGTTCTCGCGCAGGACGAGGTGTTGAAAATCCGGCAGGCGCTGTCGAGCGTCCTGAAAGACCACGTCAAGGCGCCGCCGAAAGTGGCGGGGCAACTGGCCAGGGATGTTGAGCGTGAAGTGTCCGAGCCCATTCTGCGGTTCTGCGTCGCTCTTGCGGACGAGGACCTTCTGGAAATAATCGCCGACCACCCGGAGGCCTGGGTCATTTCCGCGATTGCCGGTCGCCCTGCGGTCAGCCATCGCGTGTCGGATGCCGTCGTCGGAACCGGGGATATCCCCGCCAGTGCGGCGCTGGTTCGCAACACGGGAGCCTTGTTCACGGATGAGACGCTGCGGAAAATCATCGATCTCTCCCGCGATTACCCCGACTGGCATGAGCCTATCGCCGTCCGGAAAGAGCTGTCGCTGGAGCTTGCGCGAAGGCTGGCCGGATTCGTCAGCGAGTCGGTTCTGGGCGTGTTGGAGAGGCGGGAGGATTTCGATCCCGCGACGCGCCGGGAAATCGTCGATATCGTGAAGCGCCGCATCGAGTTCCACCGCCTCGGTCTCCGGGAAGAATCCTCCGAAAGCAAGGTCGCGCGTTATGCGAAAGAGGGGAAAATCACCTCCGGCGTTATCCAGGATGCCCTGGCCTGGCAGGATCACAAGTTCGTCCTGCTGGCGCTCGCGCATCTCAGCAAAATTCACCCGATCGTGGTCGGGAAGATGCTGCATTCCGGCTCCGCCAAGCCGATTGTCGCCCTGTGCTGGAAAGCGAGGATGCCGATGCGGGTCGCGCTTGAGTTGCAGCGCTGCTATGCGCGCCTTCAGCCGAACGAATACCTGTACGCCAAGGGAGGCACGGACTACCCGATGGCGCCCGCCGAAATCAAATGGCAGCTGGAATTTTACGGGGTGGATGTTTAGGGTCAGTCCCTTATATCGTCTTCGCCGGTGGAGGCAATGCCGTTCAGGCGCTCGTGCATTTTTTTGCCGATCTTGAAGAAGGGAACGCGCTTGTGATCGACCTGGACGGTTTCGCCGGTGCGTGGATTGCGCCCGGTGCGGGCCTTGCGCTGCTTGACGGAGAAGGCGCCGAACCCCCGCAGTTCCACCCGGGCATCGGCGACGAGAGCCTTTGTGATCTCTTCGAAAACCGTGTCGACGATCTGTTCCGCATGGCTTTGATAAAGGTGAGGATTGAGTTCGGCCAACCGGAGAATCAATTCTGATTTGGTCATGATGACGTGGTACCTCTCCCAGGATTTTTGAATAATGACCAAGCGTGCCAAGTTTAAAAGACTCCGTCAAGAATAAATCATTGAGAATCAACAGAATATCGTGAAACATGCCTCGAATATGGCAATAAACTTGCTTTACCTTCGGCAATGAGGCATAGTCCCCGCCTTGCCCGTTTTTTCAGGATCAAAAGTAGAATGTCTTCCACACTCATCCTCAGCGTTCAGGAAGGCGGCATCGCCTTCGGGGAAAAGACCGTCTTCGAGGACATGACCTTCCACGTCCATGAGGGGGATAAAATCTGCCTCGTGGGGAAAAACGGCAGCGGAAAATCCACGCTCATGAACATCATCACCGGCGACAAGGACCTCGACAGCGGGGAGAGATGGATGCTGCAGGGCATCAAGATCGGCTATCTCCGGCAGGACGTCACGCCCACGCCCGGCCAGTCCGTTTACGATTTCGTCTTCGAGCAGATTAAAAAAGAGGGCGAGGAGGAACTCCACGAATATAAAGTCGAAATGATTATCCAGCCGCTGGAGCTCAACCCCGGCGACAAGATGGACATGCTCTCGGGCGGGCAGGTGCGGAGAGCATGCCTCGCACGCGCGCTGGTGGAGGAGCCGGACATCCTCCTGCTCGACGAGCCGACGAACCACCTCGACCTCGACGTCATCCAGTGGCTGGAGTGCTACCTGAAAGCGTATCGCGGCGCGGTTATCTGCGTCAGCCACGACAAAATGTTCCTCGCCAACATTTCCGACAAGATTTTCTGGCTCGACAGGGGCAGGATGCGCGTGTGCCCCAAGGGTTTCGCCCATTTCGACGAGTGGTCGACGGCGTTGCTGGAACAGGAGGAGCGCGAGTTGAAGAACCGCGAAAAAATCGTCGGGCAGGAAGTCGAATGGGCGAGCCGGGGCGTCAAGGCGCGCCGCAAGCGCAACATCCGCCGCCTCGACCTCATGAAAATCGCGCGCGACAAGCTGAAATCGGATAAAAGCGCCTTCCGCCGCATGATGTCCAAAATCGACATGGGCGAGATGGAGAACAACCAGGGCACCTCCAAGATCGTCGCCGAGTTCATCAAGGTCGATAAAAGATTCACAGAGGACGGCAAGGAAAAAATCATCCTCGACAAGTTCAGCATGCGGATCCTGCGCGGCGACCGCATCGGCATCCTCGGCAAGAACGGCTCCGGCAAGACCAGTTTCCTGCGGCTGCTGGTGGGCGAGCTGACACCGGACATGGGCAAGGTGAAGCTCGCGAAGGATATGGAGTTCTCCTACTTCGACCAGAAGCGCAAGGACCTGAAGCCGGAATACACCCTCCAGTACACGCTCTGCCCCAACGGGGGCGACCACCTGAAAGTCATGGGCAAGGTGCGGCACGTCTGCGGGTATCTCAAGGATTTCCTGTTCGATCCCGCGCTCGTTCTGCAACAGGTCGGCACGCTTTCCGGCGGGCAGAAAAACCGCCTGATGCTTGCGAAAGTGCTGGCCGACCCCAAAAGTTTCCTCATCCTCGACGAGCCGACCAACGACCTCGACATGGACACGCTCGACATGCTGGAGGAAATCATTTCGCAATACAACGGCACGCTGATCGTCGTCAGCCACGACCGCGATTTCCTCGACCAGACGGTCACGAAAATCCTCGCCTTCGAGGGCAACGGAATCGTGGAAGGCACCATCGGCGGCTATTCGGATTACCTCGCCTCCCGGAAGGAAAAAACGTCACCCGCCAAGTCCAAACAATTCAAAAAGCCCGAAAAAGAAGAACCGGCGGCAACCAAGGTCTACAGGAAGCTCACCTATAAACTGCAATACGAGCTGGAAAACCTGCCCGCGAAAATCCGGAAGCTGGAAAAAGAAGTCGCCGATCTGGAAGGTATTTTAGAGGATTCCGACCTCTACGCCCGCGACAAAAACGCCTTCCACCACGCCTCCCACCGCCTCGCCTACGCCCGCGAGGAACTTGCCGAGGCCGAACACAGATGGCTGGAACTCGAAGATATGCGGGTGGCGGTGGAGGGGTAAAAATATGAAGGATTTTATTAAACAAATTGAATCAGCGTTGAATAGCAATCTCTATCTTGTGGCTTTATTTTCTAGTCTCGCAATTCCTGACATTTGCGGCGCAGCAGAATCGGAAAATGGTTTTGCAGACAAACAGAAATATATCGACTGGTATGATAAACACGCAAAACATATTTCTTCTTTTCTGAGTGGGGAGGATTGTTATTATTTCAGGTGCTCCCTACTACATCAGGGATCAACTCAACATCTGTCAGGAACACATCGTCGTATTCTGTTCGTCGAACCAGGAAGTACAGCTTGTATACTTCATAATAATATTATGAATGGAGCACTAAATATTGACGTTAGAATATTCTGTACCGGGATGTTGATGGCAGCCAGAACATGGATAATACAAAATGAAAACACAGAAAAATATAAGAGAAACATGGAAAAATTTGTGCAGCGTTATCCACAGGGGTTGCTGCCCTATATTAGTGGCGCTCCAGTAATCAGCTAACAGTCTGTCATTCTGAGGGAGTGAAACGACCGAAGAATCTTGAGTGTTGCAACGAAGAAGATTCTTCGCTTCGCTCAGAATGACAATAGGCTTCTACCCTACCACAACACCGCCATACCGGCGCAGGCCGGTATCCGGCACGCGGCAAAGCCGCGATTTATAAAGGCATGTGCGGAGCACACGCGGCCAGACCCCCCCGCCCTCCGGCGGGGAAACGACGCACCCCTACCCCACCCTCCCCTTCATATGCCCCGGAGCGGGGATTTTCAGGGGTTCCTTATGTGGACAGTCGAGAACCGCCCGAGATGCAACCGCGACAGACTGAGATACATGCGGATACCGTGCGGAGGTATATTGTGGCTGAATTTAATTTCGTCCCTGATTAGTTCACATAAAGACTTCATATAGGGTGCTGACTTTGGCCCTTTTTCCGGTCAATTTTCCCGAACAGGTCATATTCATCCGATCCGGTGATCCTGACATTTACGATATCGCCCTGCTTCAGACCTTTTCCGGTGACATGCACCACGCCGTCAACCTCCGGCGCGTCGGCGCTGGAACGTCCGATGGTGCCGGTTTCGCTCATCTCGTCGATCAGCACCGGCATGGTTCTGCCGACTTTGGCCTTGAGCCTGGCGGCACTGATGATTTGTTGCAACTGCATGAACCGGTGCCAGCGCATATCCTTGACCTCTTCGGGGACGGAGGGTTTTATCTCGTTCGCTTCCGCGCCCGTGACCGGCTCGTATTTGAAGCAGCCGACGCGGTCGAGCTGCGCTTCCTTCATCCATTGCAACAGGGTCTCGAAATCCTCGTCTGTTTCTCCCGGAAACCCGACGATAAAGGTGGAGCGGATGGTCAGGTCGGGACATATCTTCCGCCAGTTTTGAATACGTTCCAGCGTTTTTTCCTGATCTCCGGGGCGGCGCATGTTCTTCAGCACGTTCGGGCTGGCGTGCTGGAAGGGGATGTCGATATAGGGCAGGATTTTCCCTTCGTTCATCAATCCGAAGACCTCATCGACATGAGGATAGGGATAGACGTAGTGCAGGCGCACCCACGCGCCCAGTTCCCCCAGCTCGCGGCAGAGATCGATGAATTTCGTGCGGACCGTGCGGTTCTTCCACGGATAGGGCTGGAATTTCACGTCGGTTCCGTAAGCGCCGGTGTCCTGCGAGATCACCAGAAGTTCCTTCACGCCCGCCTTGACGAGGCGCTCCGCCTCGGCCAGCACCTGAATCGCCGGGCGGCTGACGAGGGGGCCGCGCAGCTTCGGGATGATGCAGAACGAGCAGCGGTTGTTGCAGCCCTCGGAAATTTTCAGGTAGGCGTAGTGGCGTGGCGTGAGCCGGACATCCTGCGGCGGCGTCAGGCTGAGATGGGGATCGTGGACGGGAGGCGCGGCGAGGTGGACGGCGTTCATCACCGCCTCATACTGATGCGGCCCCGTGACGGCCAGAACTTTCGGATACGCCTTCGTGATGCTTTCCGGCTCCGCGCCCATGCAGCCGGTGACGATGACGCGGCCATTCGCGGCCAGCGCCTCGCCGATGGCTTCGAGGGATTCTTTTTTGGCGCTGTCGAGAAAGCCGCAGGTGTTGACGATCACCACGTCCGCGCCCTCATAGGAGGGCGAGAGCCGGTACCCCTCTGAACGCAGTTGCGTCAGGATGCGCTCGGAATCGACGAGCGCCTTCGGACAGCCAAGGCTGACGATGCCGACAGACGGGGCTTTTCCCGATTTGGTGCCGGTTTTCTTTTTAACGGTCACGGGGTGCCTTCTTCTCTAATCACACCAACGGCGGGGAGATTATTAACTTTATTGATGATCTCTCCGTATGAGAACAAGATATGAGATGACCCCTGAGCCCTTTGCTGCAATTGATCTAAAACCCACACAATACCATGTAAATCAGAGTCGCGAGTGAAGAGTCTGAATTGTCCGTGTGGAATTTGTTCTGTGCGCCCGGAGTGGATTTCCAACTGAGCCATGCTTGGTATTGATCTCATAATTACATACTTACCCGCAACATGGATAAGATGGGGTCTCCTGTTCAACGGAATATGCGGCTTTGCGATGTAGAAGTTATTAAGATGCTGAAGAAGAGTTTCACTTGCGATACCATCAGATGCATAAATAATTTTGTATGGCCAATCGTCATAATTTAGAATTGTTATTCCAAGGGTAGTTCGCATTTCTGAAGGGCGTGTAGGTGGGATAGATGCAATACCTAAGAGAGCATTTTCTAGCTCATTCTTGTTTAACGTCGATTTAATGGACGCTATGCCAAGTGTTCCTTCAACTGGCGAGAAAGATTTACCGTCGCCATTTCTATTATGAAGATCAAAACGAGGGGTAGTATCAGTTGTGATGATAACATCAAGTTGATGAGATTCTTGCCCATCGATGTCGAATAAGAACCCACCTGAGAATATGTTGCACTTCGACGGAGCGTGCATGCGTAAAAATTCAACGTAAATTCTCTCACGAGCCCCCCCGATATCCGTTGTATTGGGAAATATAGAAGCCGCAGCAGCTTCTCCTCTCAATACGGAGCCGACTTGCTGATAATAGTCGCGCAATCTGAGAAAAATATTTTCGGGCATTGTCGTGGAAACCTTTAACTAATATTTTATGATCCTACGCTGCGCGCGGGGGAATTTCCAGAGCCTGTTTTATTTTTTCGTTTACGTCGTTTGCCAAGAGTGGCCTCCAGTTCTACTTCAATAAGAGAATCAACCGTTTCCTGTTCAGGGAAATGACCGTTCACGTTTCTGCCCAAAGAGATAAGTTGCTTCCGTCTGGGATAGCGCAGCTTCCGCAAATCGGCGGCGTTCACCTGCGTATGGCCGTTGAATTGCCGGAAATACGCGTCCACAAGGGTCAAGTTCAGGTAGACGGCATGAGTGTCCCGCCTAAGCTGGACAGGAAACTGGCGGAGTTAAGATAGAATCTCGCCGGTTAAGTTTCACTGGCTATGCAGCCGGAGGTATCATGTCAGAAACTACCACTTTTCCTGCATAAATTAAATTCCTTTCTTCTGGTTGGTATGAGGGGTCAAGTCACGCACGTTTTGAATAACGGGTTTTGACGTAGTCTTCAAGAATAGCCTCGAATTCCCAGGCGATGTTTTCGCCGCGCAGGGTTTTGGCTTTTTTTCCGTCGATAAAGACGGGCGCGGCGGGAGCTTCTCCGGAGCCGGGAAGGCTGATGCCGATGTCGGCGTGCCTGCTTTCGCCCGGGCCGTTGACGATGCAGCCCATGACGGCGACGTTCATGTTCTCGACGCCGGGATACTGCGCCTTCCAGACGGGCATCCGGTCATCGATATATTTCTGCACCCTCCCCGCCAGCTCCTGAAAACCGGCGCTGGAGGTGCGCCCGCAGCCGGGGCAGGCGGTGACCTGCGGCGCAAACGACCGCAGCCCCATGCTTTGCAAAAGCTGCTGGCAGACCTGCACTTCCAGCGTGCGCGGCTCGCCGGGGCGCGGAGTCAGGGAGGCGCGGATGGTGTCGCCGATGCCTTCCTGCAAAAGCACGGCGAGGCTTGCCGCCGTCGCGACGATGCCCTTCGCTCCCATGCCGGCTTCGGTCAGTCCCAGATGCAGACAATAATTCGACCGTTTCGCCAGTTCGCGGTAAACGGCGACCAGATCCTGCATGCGGCTGACTTTCGTGGAGAGGATTATCTTATCCGCCGGAAGGCCGATGTCTTCCGCCTTTTGCGCGCTTTGCAGGGTGGACTGCACCAGCGCTTCCCGCATGATGTCATCCACCGGGCGCGGGCTGGACAGTTTTGCGTTGTCATCCATCAGCTTCGCCATGAGGTCCTGATCGAGGCTTCCCCAGTTGACGCCGATGCGGACGGGACGGTCATGCCGGAGCGCGCATTCGATCATCATCTCGAACTGGCGGTCGCGCTTTTCCCCGAAACCGACGTTGCCGGGATTGATGCGGTATTTGGCAAGCGCTTCCGCGCAGGCAGGCACGTCCTTCAGCAGCGTATGGCCGTTATAGTGAAAGCACCCTACCAGCGGCACATTCAGGCCGTCCTTCTCCAGCTTTTCGCGGATCACCGGAACCGCCTTCGCCGCCGCTTCCGTATTGACGGTGACGCGGACGATTTCCGACCCTGCCAGAAACAATTCCTTGGCCTGCCTGTAAGTGGCCTCGGCATCGGCGGTGTCCGTATTGGTCATGCTCTGCACGACGATGGGAGCCACGCCGCCCATAAGGACGTTGCCGACTTTAACCGTATGCGTTTTGTGACGCCGTATCTGAGGGAGGGCGACCATGTTTTCCTTTATTCCTTGTTGCGTATAAAACCAATGGGCCGTTTGGGGGGCGCCGGAGGCGGTTCCATGATCTGACGTATGGCATCAAAAACAACCCTGAATTGCTTGTCGTATTTTCGCTCCATGTCATTGAGGCGGCGGGAGAGGTCTTTATGAGCAATCATCGCCTCGCGCATCTTCACAAAGGTCTGCATGATGCCGATGTTGACCTGAATGGCGCGCTTGCTGCGCAACACGCTGGACAGCATGGCGATGCCCTGTTCCGTGAAGACGTAGGGGAGATATTTGCGGTGCTGCCCACGTCCGGCAGGCTTTAAGGTGCCAATTTGGCACCTTAAAGATTCAAACTCCAAATCGTTGATTTGAAACATAAAACCATCTGGAAAGCGTTCCAGATTGCGCTTGACGGCACGAACCAGGGCTTTGGTTTCGACCTCATAAAGCCCGGCCAGATGAGCGTCGATCATGACCCGATGCCCGCGTATCAGAAAAATATGGCTTTCGATGACTTCCACAGATGCAACAGAATGTTTCATGGATTTTATTTGCCGACAAAACAAAGGATTGTCAATCTATCAAGGGGTCAGGAATACAGGCGGGGCATAAACCTGTTTTTTTATAGTTGAAGGTTTTTCAGCAAACGGCCAGGGTCATGTGCGCCGATTTTACGGACTGGCGCGGAGCATCGGGAAGCAGAGTACGGTCTGCCGTGTCGTCGAGATGCGTATCGGGGCCACCGAAAACAATGACAAGATCCTCCTTGCCACTTTTCCGGAGCTGATGTGCATACCCCTCCGGAATAACGAAACTGTCCCCTTTGCTGACATCGACAGGCTTCTCCCATTCCACACGCCACCCCTTTGAATCTTCGACGGCCTTCCCCCAGTGCAGCGTCCCATTTCCGGAAACAACAGCATAATCCTCATCTCCGCTTTTGTGAAAATGACAGCCAACCTCGGTTGGAATAGCGGCGACATGCGTGCGGTACCGCGCAGTGCCTTCAATCGCCGCATGACGGATGTGGACGACAGGATCAGGTATCGCCGTTTCAAGCGCCTTTTTCCATGAGCCTTCTGGAATT
>JAZDGQ010000096.1:0-14540 GCA_043806835.1 Pseudomonadota bacterium
ATCTCCACCGTTACGGGGGAGGGGGTTTGTTCAGTCGTCATCTGGACAACTACACCGTGGACGCTACCCGGTAACCGCGCGATTGCTTATAACAGTGGTTTGGATTATGCATGTTTAAAAGTCTCAAAAGTCAAAGAAGGCAACCTTCTTGTAAAAAAAGGTGACACATTTATTCTTTGCTATGATTCAAAAATTGAAGATGGAGTTCTTTTTGGTCAAAATATTCGGAAACTCAAGACCGAAATTGGCATCGAATCCTTTTTCGTGCCCCATTGTTTGTCGGAGTCTGGCTGGGGCTATGGCTCCGACCTTACAGGCATTATCTGCCATCACCCACTGTACGGCCAGGGCTATGACTTTGACGTACCTCTGCTAGATGGAGATTTTGTAATGGCGGAAGAGGGCACGGGTTTCGTGCATATCGCGCCCGGTCATGGCGAGGATGATTACAACCTTGTCATGCGGCATAATAAAAATTGTCATCCCGAACGAAGTGAGGGATCTTCTTCGTTGCAACAATCAGGATCCCTCGCTGCACGGCATGTGCCTACACCGTGCAGCCATCGGGATGACAATAAGACGCCGATTGAAATCCCCCAGACCGTCGGCGGGGACGGGAAGTATTTTGCGAATGTGCCGTTGTTCGCGGGGCTGCCGGTGTACATGCCGGACGGCAAAAAAGGCCCCGCCAATAAAATGGTGCTTCAGGCGATTGCCGAGGCGGGGAATCTCGTCGCCCAGAACAGGGTGACGCACAGCTACCCGCACTCGTGGCGCTCGAAAGCGCCGGTGATCTTCCGCAACACGCCGCAATGGTTCATCTCGATGGACAAAAACGACCTGCGTAAAAAGGCGCTGGAAGCCGTCGAGGCCACGACATGGCATCCCGCGCGGGGCAAGAATCGCCTCGGCGCGATGGTGGAGCAGCGCGGCGATTGGTGCGTCAGCCGCCAGAGGGTCTGGGGCGTTCCGCTGGCGATTTTCGTGAACAAGAAAACGGGCGAGCCGTTGCGCGATGAAAAAGTGTTGCAGCGCATTTATGACGTTTTTGAAAAGGAAGGCATCGACGCGTGGGTCAACCATCCCGCGCAGGATTTCCTTGGGAGTGATTACAAAGCCGACGATTACGAGCAGGTGAAAGACATCATCGACGTGTGGTTCGAGTCCGGATGCACGCAGAGCTACGTTCTGGAGCAAAGGCCGGAATTGCGCTGGCCCGCCGATCTGTACCTCGAAGGCTCCGATCAGCATCGCGGCTGGTTCCAGTCGTCGCTGCTGGTGGGCTGCGGCACAAGGGGGGCGGCGCCTTACAAGGCCGTCCTCACGCATGGTTTCATCCTCGACGAAAAAGGCTACAAGATGTCGAAGTCGACGGGGAACGTGACCTCGCCGGCCAAGCTCACCGAAATGTACGGCGCGGATATCCTGCGTCTCTGGGTGACCGGCTCCGACTACACAGAGGACATCAAGTTCGGCGAGAGCATCCTGAAAGGACACGTCGACGTTTACCGCCGCATTCGCGGGACGTTCTGCTACCTGCTCGGCAGCCTGAACGGTTTCGATGAGAAGGACAAAGTCGCCTATAAAGACTTGTCCGACATGGATAAATGGATACTGCACAAGCTGCAAGAGGTTGGCGGCGTCGTGTGCAAAAGCGTCACGGAGTTCGATTTCCTGACTATGGTCACAGCGGTGCATAATTTCTGCTCCCGAGAACTGTCGGCGTTTTATTTCGACGTGTGCAAGGACGCGCTCTATTGCGAGGCGCTGGACAGCCCGAAACGCCGCGCCATTTTGACCGTGCTGGATCATATTTTCAACCACCTCGTGCACTGGCTGGCTCCCATTTTGCCTTTCACGGCGGAGGAGGCGTGGCTCTCTTACAAGGGCATGACGATGGACGACATGAAGGAAAGTATCCATCTCGGCGAATTCCCTGACGTGCCGGAAGAGTGGTTTGAACCGGAACTCGATTTGAAATGGCGGAAAATACTGTCGGTGCGGAGCGACGTGACCGGCGCGCTCGAAATCAAGCGCGCTGAAAAAATGGTCGGTTCCTCCCTGGAGGCCGCGCTGAAAGTGTACGTCACCGATCCGGACTGGGCGCAATTGCTTCAGACAGTTCCCTTTGCCGACATCTGCATCGTATCGAGCGTTGAAATCATCAACGACTGGCCTCCCACCGGAGCTTTCAAGCTGGCCGAGGTTGCAGGCGGTATAGTGGTCGAAAAAGCCGCCGGAGCCAAATGCGAACGCTGCTGGAAATACTCCCCCGATGTCGGTTCGGTCGAACAGCACCCTGCCGTCTGCGCACGCTGCGCCGGGGTTGTTGAGAAAGAACTGAAGTCACAGTCACATCTCCATCCGCCCCGTTCATGCCAGGGGAAAGAACATTGAACTCTGGTTTCAGGACGAGGCCCGTGTCGGACAGAAAGGCTCTCATCGTCATTGGCGCCCGGGTCAATCCCTCACTGACTTCGCCACCCTGTCGAGGATGGCGTTGACGATTTTGGTTTCGCCGCCGTCGTAAAATCCGGCGGTGACGTTGAGATAGTCGTTGATAATGATGCCGGCATCGGTTTTCCCGTTCGCCAGCAGTTCTCCGATTCCGGCGCGGAGGATGGATTCAAGCAGGGTCTCGACGCCGCCTTTTCTGCCGGCGGCGAGGGACTCGATATCCGTCAGACGCTCCGCCACGCCCATGACGATTTCCTCAAGGAGTTCGGGATCTGCGGGAACGAACACGTCGCCGTCCAGAGAGAAGCCGATGCGATGCTCCCTGAATTCGCGCACCGCCGACTTCGCATCCTGATTGTTGAGGCGCATCTGGTAAAGAACCTGCACCGCCGCCAGCCGCGCCGCCGTTCTCCGCGCCTTGGCGGAACCCGCCGTTTTTTTCACGACGGGCTCTTCCGGCTCGCTGCCCAGTCCCCTTTTTTTTCCGGGTTTCGCAGGTCCTCTCTTTGCCGCCATTTCCTCAGGCCTTCCTGCATGTCTTTTTGATTTCGCCCAGAAAGGCGTTGAAATCATTTACTTCGTGGAAATTCTTGTAAACAGAGGCATACCGGACATAGGCAACGGGGTCGAGTCTGGAAAGCGTCCGCATCGCATACTCCCCGATGGTTTTGCTGGCGATGTCTGCGTCTCCTGACGACTCAAGCTGGAGGATGATGTCATTGACTCCGCGCTCCAGCGTTTCGGCGTCAACCGGACGTTTCTGCAAAGCCAGTTTCAGGGAACGCACGAGCTTCTCCCTCTCGAAAGGCTCGCGGCGACCGTCATTCTTGACGACGGTCAGATCGCTCAGTTGCGCCCGCTCGAACGTCGTGAAGCGGGCGTCGCAACGGACGCACTCGCGGCGACGGCGGATGGCGGAGTTGTCCACGCTCGGACGGGAGTCCTTTACCGGCGTATCTTCATGTCCGCAAAAAGGGCACCGCATCGGATTTTTCGTCCTTTCACCCCGCCATATAAATCGGGAACCGGCGGCAGAGATTCAAAACGCGCCTGCCCACTTCATTTTCGACGGAGGCGTTTTTCTCCTCACCTTTTCTCGAAAGCCCGTCGAGAACTTCGACGATATTCCGTCCGATTTCCTCGAATTCCCTTGTGCCGAACCCGCGCGTCGTCGTCGCCGGGGTGCCGAGGCGCACGCCAGAAGTCACCGTCGGTTTTTCGGGATCGAACGGAATGGCGTTTTTGTTGCAGGTCATGCGGGCGCGGCCCAGACTGTCTTCCGCCGCGCGCCCCGTCAGTTTCTTCGGGCGCAGGTCGACCAGCAGCAGATGGCAGTCCGTCCCTCCGGAGACAATGTCCAGACCGCCGTCCTTCAGCGTCGCCGCGAGGGTGCGGGCATTCTCCAGCACAGCCTGGGCGTAGAGTCTGAATGAAGGCCGCAGGGCCTCGCCGAAAGCGACCGCCTTTGCCGCGATCACATGCTCCAGAGGGCCTCCCTGCAATCCCGGGAAAACAGCGGAATTTATTTTCTTGATGATTTCCTCGTCGTTGCTGAGAATGATCCCGCCGCGAGGTCCCCGCAGGGTCTTATGCGTTGTGGAAGTAGTCACATGCGCGTGCGGAATGGGGCTTTGATAAACACCGGCCGCCACCAGCCCAGCATAGTGCGCCATATCGACCATCAGGAAGGCGCCGACGGCGTCGGCGATTTTGCGGAAGCGCGCGAAATCGATCTGGCGCGGATAGGCCGAGGCGCCCGCGACAATCAGTTTCGGCTTGTGTTCGCGGGCAAGCCTTTCGACTTCGTCGTAGTCGATCAGCGCATCTTCCCTGCGCACGCCGTACTGGACGGCGTTGAACCATTTTCCGGACAGGTTCGGCTTCGCTCCGTGCGTCAGGTGGCCGCCGGAAGCCAGCGTCTGCCCCAGAATCGTGTCCCCCGGCTGAAGCAATGCCAGCAGCACCGACTGGTTGGCCTGCGAGCCGGAATGCGGCTGCACGTTGGCGAACTTCGCGTCGAACAGCTTGCAGACGCGGTCAATCGCGATCTGCTCGGAGATGTCCACGAATTCGCAGCCGCCGTAATAGCGCCTGCCGGGATATCCTTCCGCGTACTTGTTGGTGAGCGCGCTGCCCTGGGCCTGCAAAACGGCGCGGGAAACGATGTTTTCGGAGGCGATCAGCTCGATCTGGTTCTGCTGCCGGTCAAGCTCTTTTCCGATGACGGAAAAAATCTCCGGATCGGCATGTTCCAGATCGTCGGTAAAAAAAGTATTTGTCATCGGTTCAGTTTTTCCCAAGTTTTTTAACACGCTCTGCATGGCGGCCTCCTTCAAATTCCGTATTCAGAAACACTTTCACGCATTCCAGCGCGACTTCGATGCCGGTCAGCCGGCTCCCCAGAGCCAGCACATTCGCATCATTGTGCAGCCGCGCCAGTCTTGCCGAAGTTTCGTCATGGCAGAGCGCCGCCCGTACCGCCGGATTCCTGTTGAGCGCAATGCTGATTCCGATCCCGCTGCCGCAGACGGCGATGCCGCGTCCGGCTTTGCCTGCGGCAATCGCATCAGCCAGTGCATACCCGTAATCGGGATAATCGACGCGGTCGTCGGAATGGGCGCCGAGATCCAGCGCTTCATACCCGCCGGATTTCAGGAATTCAGCCACGCGGCACTTCAATTCATAACCGGCGTGATCGGAGGCCAGGGCGATGATTTTGCTGCACTCAGGCACAGGCAAGACCCTACATGATGTTGATGCAGGGACAGCTATACCAGATATGGGGGGTATAGGCTAGCAATCTGCTGAAAAACTCTTTAAATTAGGCGATTATATACTTGACGTACTATGAAAGTTTTGATAGGATTAAGTCATAGGCAAGGAGAAAAGCCATGATTGACCTACAAAACCCGATTTATAACGACGATAACAAGGCCAGAGAACACCTTGAGAATCTCCGTTGGGCGCAAGGCGCGGTCTGCCCTCATTGCGGCACAGTCGGCAATTCCACCCTCATGAAGGGCAAAAGCACCCGCCCCGGCGTCCACAAGTGCAAGGACTGCCGCAAACCCTTCAGCGTGACCGTTGGAACCCTGTTCGAGCGTTCCCATATCTCCCTGTCTAAATGGCTTCTGGCGGTTCATCTTCTGTCGTCCAGCAAGAAAGGCATGTCCAGCCACCAGCTACACCGCATGTTAGGCGTGACGTACAAAACCGCATGGTTCATGTCGCACCGTATCCGCGAGGCCATGAAGCCGATCAATCCTTCTCCATTGGGGGGAGAAGGTAGGACGGTTGAAGCCGACGAAACCTATGTCGGCGGTCTGGAAAAGAACAAGCACAAGAAAGACCGCCTGAAAGCCGGACGCGGGCCTGTCGGAAAAGAGGCGGTTTTCTCCCTTGTTGAACGTGGCGGCAAGGTGCGCTCAACACATGTTCCGGCTGTCAATGCTCAAACCCTTCGCCCGATCATGAATGAACAGCTACACGCGGATACTCGCCTCATTACCGATGATGCAAGCGTGTATGGGCCAATCGGGAAAGACTTTTCCGAACATCACTCTGTCGCCCATAGTATCGGAGAATATGTACGCGGTGACACTTACACAAACACGATTGAAAACTACTTCTCCATCTTCAAGCGCGGTATTAAAGGCGTTTATCAGCATTGCAGCAAGGAACATCTGAAACGCTATCTTGCTGAATTTGATTTTCGTTATAACAGCCGTGACATTGAAGACTGGGAACGCGCCAACGCTGCTTTGAAGGGCATTGAAGGAAAGCGCCTAACTTATCGGCGGATTGACCAGCATTAAGAAAAATAGGCGTGACGGGGGCAAGAAGAAGCCTATTTCTTAGGATTGTGGCGAGCAGGAGATTTGACTCCTCCGCCCTTCGCTTGTTTGCTATTCTTCGGATGCGGCGGCGTTGCTAGCATACGAGCAAGGATTTTGTCGCGTTTTTCGTCATCGGGATTTTTTTTAATGTCTGACACCACTTTCGATCAACTTCGGGTTCTTGTTTGCGTTGGAAAATTAACTATTTGTTGGGCTTATATTGAGAACTTCTTGGATATTATTATAACATTTATTTTTAAAAGTCTAAATGGGAATCAGATCGAGACTGAGATACCAAGAAGCCTATCTAGGAAATTAGACTTCATGAAGTTGGCAGCAAAACAAATCCCAATCTTCGGCCCCCTGAAAGATGAAATCATCGCCCTAGTGGAAAAGTTGGAGGCAGCAGCAGTAACGCGCCATGATTTAATACACGGCGTAATGGATGTAGAAGGCCTAATGGATAGCGAGTTTGAAAAAAAAGAAATTCGTATACGGAGACTAATCCGAAAAGAGAACCTCCACAGAAATGTGGCATTCTCTATGGATGAACTATTAAAACACGTTTCTTCTGCGGAAGTCCTGACTGAGCAGGTTCTGGCGATGATAAACTCAATTCTTAATGCGATTAAGGAAAAGACTCCAAAACGCGCTTAATCAGCCTGCGCGCAAAAATCGAAGCCTGCTCTGGACTATCCTCCCAATCAGCAACCATCTTGGCGACTTCTCGCACAAGTGATTCAGATATTTTAATGTTAATCTCAATATCGCCCTGTCTCTTATACATTATATTACCCAGTTTGGTACGTCAAGTATATAATCGCCTTAAATTACGGCAGTCCGGCCTTCTTCGGCAGGATGTCGCTGTCTAGACTTATGGAATTTAGCAGCCGCGAGCTAAAAGTGTGGCATGTTCATCTTTTAACGAAATCTTCCATTTGCGGCACAAATCAGTTACACTGGAGCACGCTATCGATAACGAGATTGCAATTTGAGCAAGTTTTAGCCGAAGGATAAGCCTGGTTATGTCTCAGGAAATGGAAATCGTTTGCGGAAAAGGCTTGGACTCATACCGTGTTACTTTGACAGGGAAAAGTTCGAGATTTTCTGAAGACGTGAACGAGAAATCTGCTTTCAGGGGCATGGAAGGCGAGGCGTATGTCGCCGCGATTTTGGCAGCAGGCGGCGTTCTGAAAATTGAGCGCCGTAAATACGGCATGCTCCATAACGGTCCGAACGGCGAGCCTTCTGTCCAGAATTTCAGCAGCAAGAACGGCAAGCTGATTCGCGTGGAGCTCCGTGAACACGGCCTGCTCAATGACGGCCCGGACGGCAGGCCTTCTGTCGAGGAGTTCAGCAGCAGGAACGGCATCAGGACTCGTGCAGAGCATCGTACAGACGGCAAGCGCAACGATACCGTGAACGGTGTTCCCGCTATTCAGGATTTCTATTCCAGCGGCCAGCCGTTTTATATCGCGTTTTGTCAGGACGACAAGTATAACGACAGCGCGACGGGTGAAGCGGCCATTCGGGTGTTCGACAAGGGCAAGCTGATCCGTGTGGCAAGCTACAAGAACGGTGAGCTGGTGAAGGAACTGACTGCCCGGGAAATTTATGACTATCTAAAGTCCCGTAAAGAGCAGGCCGCCAAAGGGATCAAAAATGTCGCCCCGGGACTGAAACGCTGATTCGTATTATGTAATTTTTCCTTCTTTTCTCAGCACATATTCCAGCCGCATCAGCGCATTTTTCCTGAGCACGGATTCCCCTGCATTCACAGGGCCCTGAATGGAGATTTCCGTCATCGTCGCCACGTCCATGGCCGAGACGCGCACAACGCTCCCGACGGGAAGGAATTCAAAAATAACCTCGCGCCCCTTCATCTTTTCTGTCATATTTTCCCTCGTATCCATTATAGGAATGAATCAATGACAGCGCAACCGGCGGTAAAAGTCACCATGGAAAAGTCAAAATTGAAACCCGCGTTCAAATGGGAGGACGCGCTTCTCCTGGAAGACCAGCTGACGGAAGAGGAGCGGATGATCCAGGACAGCGCCCGCGCCTACGCGCAGGAGAAGCTGATGCCGCGCGTGCTGGAGGCCAACCGCCACGAAATCTTCCACCGCGAGATCATGAATGAGATGGGGAGCATGGGGCTGCTCGGTTCCACCGTCCACGGCTACGGCTGCGCGGGGGTCGGCTACGTTTCCTACGGGCTGATCGCGCGGGAGATCGAGCGCGTGGACAGCGGCTACCGCTCCGCGCTTTCCGTTCAGTCCTCTCTGGTCATGTATCCGATTTCCATCTTCGGGACGGAACAGCAAAAACAGAAATACCTGCCGAAGCTCGCCACCGGGGAGTGGATCGGCTGTTTCGGCCTGACCGAGCCGGACGGCGGCTCCGATCCCGGCGCAATGAAGTCCCGCGCCGTAAAAACGGAGGGCGGCTATCTCCTCAGAGGCGCCAAGACGTGGATCACCAATTCCACCATCGCGGACGTGTTTATCGTCTGGGCAAAAGACGACGCGGGGGACATCCGCGGGTTCGTGCTGGAAAAAGGGATGAAGGGTCTGAGCGCCCCCAAGATCGAAGGCAAGTTCTCGCTCCGCGCCTCCATCACCGGGGAGATCGTGATGGAAGATGTCTTCGTTCCGGAAGAAAACAAGTTCCCCGATGTGAAGGGGCTGACGGGGCCTTTCTCCTGCCTCAACAGCGCGCGCTACGGGATCGCGTGGGGCGTTCTCGGCGCGGCGGAATTCTGCTGGCATCAGGCGCGGCAGTATACGCTCGACCGCATCGTTTTCGGCAGGCCGCTCGCCGCCACCCAGCTCATCCAGAAAAAGCTGGCCGACATGCAGACAGAAATCACGCTGGGATTGCAGGGTGCGCTTCGCCTCGGACGGCTGATTGACGAGGGACGCGCCGCGCCGGAAGCGGTCTCGCTCATGAAACGCAACAACTGCGGCAAATCGCTGGACATCGCCCGCGTGGCGCGGGACATGCTCGGCGGGAACGGCGTTTCGGACGAATACCACATCATCCGCCACGTGATGAATCTGGAATCCGTCAATACATATGAAGGCACGCACGACATCCACGCCCTCATCCTCGGACGCGCCCAGACGGGCATACAGGCGTTCTGCTAGGCCTTAAACGCAGGGGGCTTCAGACCGGCGCTTTTGTTGCCGAATTTTTTGTCAAAGGCACTGGCAGCCTCTGCAACAGTCATGAAATCGCCCAGATCTGTAATAATCTTTCCGGTAACAAGAAGTGAACGGGGAATAGAAGTCAGCCCGGTACAGCCTTTAAGGAGAAGGTTGCCGGCGACAGAAAGATTATCCGGTATCTCTGTCAGCCCGATGCAGTTCCAGAGGATAAGGCTGCCTTTCACAGACAGGTTGTCTGGCAGCTTTGTCAGTCCGGTGCAGTCAGTGAGTAAAAAGTCACCTTTCACAGACAGGTCGTCGGGCAGCTTTGTCAGGCTGGTGCAGCCAACGAGTTCAAGGCCTCCGACAGTTAGCTTGTTCGGCAGCTTTGTCAGGCTGGTGCAGCCATTGAGGTTGAGGATGCCTTTCACAGACAGATTATCCGGTATCTCTGTCAGGCTGGTGCAGCGCCTGAGATAAAAGTTTTTGCCCACAGACAGATTTTCGGGCAGTTTCACCAGTCCGGTGCAGTCATTGAGGGCGAAGTTGCCTTCCACAGACAGATTGTCCGGCAGCTTTGTCAGGCTCCTACAGTTACTGAGGTCAAAGAAGCCTTTCATGAACAGATTTTCGGGCAGTTCATAAATACTGAAGTATTTTCCATCAGATTTGATGAGGCCTGTATAGAGGGCGTTCTCCTGGAGATCGAACTGCTGCTTCGTTACGAACCCCTGCACGCAGGGCATGTATTCCTGGATTGGCGGCTTGTCTTCCTTGCCCTTGCACTGGAGGAGGATATCGCCTTTCGCTAACCCTATGCGGCGTTTGATGTCGAGGAGGAATTTGCTGCCCTTGTTCTTCACCTCCACTTCAAAGGTCGCATGAGGGTTGTTACGGGCGTCTCTCAGCGAGTAAAAAATGCAACTGCCGTCCTTAAGTTTTTTGTCGTATGACCCGCCCCCGATGCAATGGCCCATCTCCGCGCCTTCCCGCTTGAGGGCGTCCGGCGTCAGAAGCTTCACGATTCGGCTGCCGCCGTCAAAACTCATGACGGCTTCTGTGTCCTTGTCGTTCTCGGCCAGAAAGAGGGATTTGTTTTTCTTGTTCAGTGCATTAAAATATCTATCCGCGGCTTTACAGGCGCTTTCAAGGTTAAAGCCCTCCAGACTTGGTCTCTCGTTGTTCATCTGCGCCGATACCAGCCAGTCCTTGATATGCCGCACCTTACCATTCAGCACCTTATCCGGCTTGAATTCATAAACAGAAAAGGGTCCGCTGACCTCCCATTTTTTTTTGAGAAAAGGATCGGCATCTCCAGGAAGTTTTTCCAGTTTTTCCGCGCTTTCCGGTCTTTTGAGCAGACTCTTGTACAGGGCGTCGTTCAATCCCTTGGCAACCTGTTCGTCGCCATCCGCCTGCTGCTTCAGGTAATCCTTGATCGCCTGCGGTTTATAGAAGTCGATGGAAGTCATGACATGAAACCCCGTTTGCACCCATTATATGAACCAACCAGTACTCGACCTGTCAGACAGTGCTGGGGGAAGTTTTGCTAGCCGTGCCTTGACGCCTTGTGCAGGGCGTCAAAAAGAGTCATGGCCTCCTGAACCTCGTCTGTGAATTCGCGGCGCTCGACGAAATCTTTCCCGCCCGCGCCGCGGGTCATGGACATTTCAAGGGCGCTCTTGAGAAGAGCAGACACGGCGAAGTCCTTTTGATTCAACGCCAGATTCAGCGCCGCCAGAACCAGGTCGCTCAGCCGTTCGTGCTTTTTTTTAACCAAAGCCAGCCCCCTCCGTAAAGTTCATGAGAGTCAATTCTATCCCAGATTCAGCTTTTCCTCCAGAAAAACATCGATTTTCGCCCGCCAAAGGTCGCGAAGCCCGTCCATTTCCATCCAGATCTCATGCCGGGCTGGAGGAACATACATACATATGCAGTCAGGCAGGATCCGGCAGGCTCTTTTCGCCGCCGCGTTGTCCACGATGGCTTCCATCCCCGAAATCTGCATCAAAACCGGCGTCCGGATGGACTTCAGATAGCCTTCGCCGTTGAGGATGTCGATGGAAGCGAATGTATGGAACACCCAGCCGTACGTCGGGTCTCCCATTTTCAGCTCCGGATTGTTTTTATAAATCTCCCCGGCCACCCTGAACCTGTCGGGATCGCTTGTCTTGCGATTACCGGAAAAAACTTCTCCGGCCTCGTTCCAGTCGCCGCCGCCAGGTATATATTTATCCAGACAATTCAATGCCTTGGCAAGTACGGTCAGCATTCTCGCCGCAGGTTTCGGCAGAAGTCCCGTGGAAATATCGAACATCGGCGCCGTCAGCAGTGCTGCATCGAAGACGCCCGGATGTTCTTTCAGGCAGCGCAGGCCGATATGCGCCCCCATCGAATGCGCCATGAGAACCAGCGGCCCCGCCGTTTTTTTGACAATTCCGTTCGCAAATTGATGCAGGGTTTCGATGTGCCCGCCGTACCCTTCGCCATGCATCTTCTGGGGGTTGTCCTTCAGGAAACGCTCGGCGCCGCCCTGCCCCCGCCAGTCCATCATCCAGACGGCGAACCCCTTAGCCGTTCTTTCGCGGGCGACCTCGAAATACTTCTCGATGGGCTCCCTGAACCCCGGAACGATCACCATCGTTCCCTTCGGCTCGCCCTCCGGTTGCAACGATCCGCAGCGAATCCGCGCGCCGCCGGAGCCGGTGAACGCGCCCCACTGGAATCCGGCGGGTTCCCTGAATTTTTCAGGCAGCAAAGCCCCTCACTCCCCGCCGTTCCCGTTCATCGCCACGATTTCCTCGATGGTCTCCTGCCGGGGCATGCCGATGACGTTGAAGCCGCAATCGACATGGTGGTTTTCGCCGGTGACGGCGGACGACAGGTCGCTGAGGAAATAGAGTGCTGCGTTGCCGACTTCCTCCAGAGTCACGGAACGGCGCAGGGGAGACGACTTGGTCGTGAACTTGAAGGTATGGCGGGCGTTGCCGATCACGGCTCCCGCCAGCGTCCGCATGGGTCCCGCGGAAATCGAGTTGACGCGGATGTTCAAAGGCCCGAGATCCGCCGCGAGATAGCGCACCGAGGCTTCCAGCGCGGCCTTGGCCACGCCCATGACGTTGTAGTTCGGCATCACCCTCTCCGCGCCCAGGTACGAGAGCGTAATCATGCTGCCTCCCTCCGTCATCAGGTCCTTGGCGCGGCGCGCGATGGAGGTGAAGGAAAAGCAGGAGACATGCAGGGACGTGAGGAAGTTGCCGAGCGTCGTGTCGACATAGTGCCCCTTCAGCTCCTCCTTGCTGGAGAAGGCGATGGCGTGCACGACGAAATCGAGTTTCCCCCACTCTTTTTTGAGATGCGCGAACACGCGGTCGAGGTCTTCCTCCTTCGCCGCGTCGCACGGGAGGACATGCTTCATGCCGATGCTTTCCGCCAGCGGGCGCATCCGCTTCCCGAAGGGCTCGTCCTGGTAGGTGAAGGCCAGTTCCGCGCCGTGCGCGTGCAGCGTTTTGGCGATGCCCCAGGCGATGGAGTGGTCGTTCGCCACGCCCATTATCAGCCCGCGCTTGCCGCTCATGAGCTTTTCGGTCATTTTCATTTCCCCTCGTGGCGCGAGAACGCCAACGTGCAATTGGTGCCGCCGAAACCAAAGCTGTTGGAAATGACGTGATCCAGCCTTACGTCATCCATGCGCTTTCGCACGACGGGCATCCCCTCCGCGGCGGGGTCGGGCGTTTCGATGTTGGCCGAGGCGCAGATGAAGCCATGCTTCATCATCAGCAGGCTGTAGATCGCCTCCTGCACGCCCGTCGCGCCGAGCGAGTGCCCCGTCAGGGATTTCGTCGAACTGAAATACGGGATTTTATCGCCGAAAACGTCCTTGATCGCCTTCAGTTCCGCACTGTCCCCCGCCGGTGTGGAGGTGCCGTGGGTATTGATGTAGTCCACCGGCCCCTTGAGCGTGGAAACCGCCTGCTTCATGCAGCGCGCCGCCCCCTCTCCCGAAGGGGAGACCATGTCGTATCCGTCTGACGTCGCGCCGTAGCCCGTCAGCTCGGCGTAAATTTTCGCGCCGCGCGCCTTCGCATGCTCCAGTTCTTCCAGCACAATCGTCCCGCCGCCGCCCGCGATGACGAAGCCGTCGCGGTTGGCGTCGTAAGCGCGGGACGCTTTGGCCGGCTCGTGGTTGTATTTCGAGGACAACGCTCCCATGGCGTCGAACAGCACCGTCAAAGTCCAGTCCAGCTCTTCGCCGCCGCCCGCGAACATCACGTCCTGCTTTCCCCACTGGATCATCTCCGCCGCGTTCCCGATGCAGTGCGCCGACGTCGCGCAGGCGGAAGTAATCGAATAGTTGACGCCTTTGATTTTGAAAGGAGTCGCCAGCGTCGCCGAGGTGGTTGAGGACATGCAGCGCGGAACCATGTAAGGCCCGATGCGCTTGGGTCCCTTGGCGCGGCTGACGTCGAACGCCTCCAGAAGATTTTTCGTCGAGGGGCCGCCGGAGCCCATGATGAGTCCCGAGCGTTCGTTCGACACGTCTTTTTCCTCAAGGCCGGAATCCCGGATCGCCTGCTCCATCGCCAGATAGTTGTAAGCCGCGCCGTCGCCCATGAAGCGCAGCAGCCTGCGGTCGATCTTTTCCTCAAGATTGACGGCAGGCTGACCGTGGACATGGCTCCTGAACCCCATCTCCGCGTACTTGGGGGAAAAAACGATGCCGGACCTGCCGTCCTTCAGAGACTGCGCCACTTCATCCTGATCGTTGCCGATGCAGGAGATAATGCCGATGCCGGTAACAACGACGCGTTTCATATTTTTCTCCATCTCCTTCATTGTTTTCTCTTGAGCACTTCCAAAATTTCCCGGTTGATAACCAGATCTTCTTCAGCGATTTGCATGACTCGTACCCGCTGTTCTTTTGTATATTTTTTTAGAGAGGTACATCCCCATATCCACGCGCCTACAAGGAGAAACAGTGGCCACCATGAAGCTAAAAAACTACGCCACTGGAAAGGCTGTTTTGAAGACTGCTGCGAACACCGGGCATTGGCCTGTTGTGTCTGCGCCTTCGCTGAGGCTTTCTCCAAAGCATGCCATG
>JAZDGQ010000097.1:0-26984 GCA_043806835.1 Pseudomonadota bacterium
GGATGGCCGCCTGCGCCGCGCTGGAGGAAATCAGCGATACCGCCTCGTCCCCGGCGTCCTCTCCCAGCTCCTGCATCAGCTCCACGCCGTTGCCGATGGCGCCGACGGGGCTGACCAGATCGTGGCAGATGCGCGACGCGACAAGCTCCAGAACCCGCAGCGGCAGTTCGACTGACATTTTATTGTTTCTCCTTTATCTAACTAAACATTCAAAACCGCCGTCATATAGCCGTTCATAGAATTCCCTCTCCCCTTGCGGGAGAAGGGCAAGGACTCACAAGACGCGCGGACGCGCTTCCAGACCCCCGCGCAAGGCGGGGGTGACGATCTTGTGTGCATTGAAAAAAATCGTCTTTCACAAATTTTGACCCTAACTGCCTAAAACGGCGATTCAATTCCGCTCAGCTTCAACTGCGCGGCCACCTGGCTCTTGAGGCACTCCAGCCCCACGGAAGTAAACCCTTCCGCGCGGACGGTCATCACGTCTTCGGAATTGGATGCACGCACCAGCCACCAGCCCTCCGGCGTCGTGACCCGCACGCCGTCGGTATCGTTTATCGATACACCCTCTTTATTACCACTTCGTAAACGTTCTTTGATTTCCGGAGCAATTCTGAACTTTCTGGCGGCAGGCACAGGGAAACGCACTTCCGGCGTATTATGCATTTCGGGAAGGTGGGAAATCAGCGAGGAGAGCGGCTTTCCCGCATGACTCAGGATATTCAGCAGCCGGACGGCGCAATACGGTCCGTCATCGAAGCCATAATAATGATCCGCGAAGCAGATATGCCCGGCCAGCTCCCCTCCCAGCAAAGCTCCGGCCTCCAGCATCTTCGCCTTGATGACGGAATGCCCGCTGCTCCCCATGACAGGCTTGCCGCCAAGACGGGTGATTTCATCGAACAGGACGAGGCTTGATTTCACGTCCGCGACGACGGACGCGCCCGGATGTTCCTTCAAAACTTCCGCAGCGTAAACGGCCATAAGAATATCAGCCCAGAGGATGTTTCCTTTCTCGTCCACCGCGCCGATGCGATCCGCGTCGCCGTCGAAGGCGACCCCAACATCGCACCTATTGTCCCGCACGGCTTTTTGCAGGTCGGTCAGGTTCTTGGCGACAGCCGGATCGGGATGGTGGTTCGGGAACGCGGCGTCGATTTTGTCGAACAGAAGAATATGTTTTCCGGGCAGCTTCCGGGTGAGGCGGCGTAAAATTTCGCCCGCCGCGCCGTTGCCGTTATCCCACGCCACCGTCAGGTTTCGGAAGCCGGTGTAATCCTTTAACAAACGATCCACATAGGCATCCTGCACATCGACGGAAACGGTCTTGCCGTTGCCTTGTTCAAAATCCCCCCGCGCAGCAAGGAGGCCGATGTCCTGAATCGCGGAGCCGTAAAACGGCCCCGATTTCAGAGCCATCTTGATCCCGTTGGTGGATACGGGGCCGTGCGATCCCGTCACGACGACCGCCGCGTCCAGCCCACGCGACTTCATCGCGAAATAGACCATGGGCGTGGGGCCGAGTCCGACGTTTTCGACATCGATCCCGCACGCATTGAGGCCGCGGATCACTTCATTGCAGAAGGAAGGGGAACTTTTGCGCCCGTCGAAACCGGCGGCGGCGGTCTTGGCTCCCCGGCGGCGCAGTTCGGTGCCGAAAGCGCGCCCTGCAAAATAGCAATCCGCCTCCTTCAGCGTATCGCCGACGACCCCGCGCATGTCGTATTCGCGCAGGATGACGGGGGCAAAACGATGCGTTTCAGGTTTCATTCCTAGACCAGCCGGCCATCCTGCCAGTACTCCGCATATCTCAGCGGCAGAAGGTCTGACGCTTTTACTTTGAAGAGATCGGTTGTCCCGGGCTCCCGCAGAATCACGGAACATTCCGGCGCATAGTCGGCGATGATTTCGCGGCATTGCCCGCAGGGGGAAACGACGCAGGGATCGCGCCCAGGCATATGATAAACGGCTACGATTGTTTCTATCTTCTTATCCGGCTGCTTCACCGCTTCGGCGATCGCAATCGGCTCGGCGCACACCGAAAGACATCCGACATCCGCGATCAGGTTTCCGGAGGTGATGATTCCTCCACCCGCCAGCCCGACCGCCGCGCCCACCAGAGGCGGCGCCCTGCCCCCGAAAAGCTGCGACACGGGCTTTTTCACCGCTTCGGCGGCGGCGGCGACAAGGGCATGATCGGAGGGCGAAAGTTCCTGCTTTTCCATGCCTGTAGCGTAGCTCAATACAGGCGTTGCGGGAAGATGCTTTCTTTACGGGGGATGGCTCTTCAGTGAACCGGTTTCTGGTGTGCCGCAATCCGGTGAGGCTTCTTGTGGAGAACCGCCGTGTTTTTGGAAAGTTCCTCAAACGTGGCAATCTTCTCGAAGGCGCGGGACTCGGGATTGAAAGCCTGCACTTCCCTTTCTTTAATATTGAGGTAAAGCACATGGAGGCTGATATCACCGCCCTCGCGGACGGCTGCGCCGACGGTTTTCGTGCGGTTTTCACAGATCTTGTAATTGTAAAAGTTCCGCGTCGAAATAAGGGCGAGGCTTTGGGTCATCAGGTTCGTGGCTGCGTGCACAAGCTGTTCGCCCTTATGCTTATCCTGCCTGGCACGAGCCCAACAAGCCTCTGACAGTTTGAGCAATATTTTTTCCGCTTTGGATATTTCCTCTTGCTCTTGTCTGGCAAGAGCCAAGGTCATCAGGTTCGTGGCCGTCAGCACAAGCTGTTCACCCTTATGCCCGTCCTGAATGGCCAGTTCTATGGATTTTTCGAACAATTTGGACAACCTCTTTTTCTTCTCTTCGGGAGTTTGCTTTTCCGCGACGACCGAGAACAGGAAAGACTGAATTTCGAGCAAGTTGGCTGTTTCAGGAAGGTTCGCCGCGAGAAGCCTGTCGCGCGTCGGATACTGCAGCGCCTGAGCACCAGCAGCGCAATCGGAGTGCGGCAGCAGGACGAATTGCTTGACGTGCTTGCTGATCGCAAGTCCAAGCGTGCCGGAAATACTTTTGTCCTCTGAGAGATTTCTGGGAAAGAATGCGCCAAGCGTCCCGGTGACCAGTTGTTCCCCGGGCTTGGCACCCGTGAGCTCGTTTGGAACCAGACGCGCATCGACGCACTTGTTGACAAACATTTCCGGGTGATGGGCGCCTATCGTGGGATCGAGTGTTGCGAGATACTCTACGCAATTCTGGAGGACATCTTTGGAAATCTTCGTGAATTGCGATTTTTGATGCACAGAAGTATCGATGGGACGGCTGTGAAGAATATCCAGAACCCATTTGATGACATCAACTTTATTGGTTGATTTCTTCCTGAACTTCTCACCTAATCCGGCCATAACCAAATCCTCAAGTTTCTTGTTTTTCCTAGCGATACATTTAACATACTCTTTTTTCTCTTACAAGACAATAAATTAGAGTCATAATGCAAAACTTTTAAGCAGCTAACCCATTGAAAAATATCTATATCTCCTGTTGCTTTTCTTTCGATGCGGCAGTACCCTGAATTCCTACGGAGGGGCCGCGCATGGACATCAAAACAAAGCTGAAAGGTGCCTTTGACCTCCTCTTTCTTTTCGGGCGCGGAATCCATGCTTTTTCGGGATCGAAACAGGATGCGCTTCGCTCTTTCGTCATTCCTGGCGTGCTTTTTCCGGTGACGCTGTCCTTCGGTGCCCTTTATCCGCCGAAAGGGATGGAGACAGGCTATTCCAACAGCCAGATTCTGACGACGGTCGCCCTGCATGCCGTGGTTTCTTTCGCACTTTCCCTGGCCGTGATCTTCCTGCTGGCGCGCACGTTCAGGAAGTCCGGAAAATTCTGGCTGTTTCTGGAAGCTTACAACTGGACCGGACTGGCGATTTTCCTGGTGACCCTCCCGCTTGCGCAGGCTGCCCTTTTCGAGTGGATACCACGTGAGGAAATGGATCGCATCTTCGTCATCGCGCAATGCTTCTTTTATGTGGTGACGGCATGCATCATTTTTCGCGCCCTGCAACTGAACTGGCAGCTTTCCGGGTTCATGGCAATCGCAACCCTGTTCGTCGATCAGACGACATGGGACGTCCTTTTTATGTTGCAGGGCATACCCAGACCCTGGTGACCTATAAATTAAGATCTGAGCCTAGATACAGTCTATGGATAATTCACGCGCCCTGTTTACCCCGCGTATGCATTATGAAACGCATTGTTCACAAGCCCGGAAATTTCCTTGATGAAAGAGCTGGTCTTCTGTAATTTGGAAGACATATAAGGGAATTAAGGGGAAATGACCAGAAAGCTTTTCGGCACGGACGGCATTCGGGGCAGAGCCAATGTGGCGCCTGTCACGGCGGAAATGGCGTTGCAGGTCGCCATGGCGACGGCGCTGGTGCTGCGCCGCGGGGGTCACCGTCACAAGGTGGTGATCGGCAAGGATACGCGCCTGTCCGGTTACATGCTGGAACCGGCCCTGACGTCCGGATTCGTCTCGATGGGGATGGACGTCGTGTTGGTGGGGCCGATGCCGACGCCGGCGGTCGCCATGCTGACGCGCTCCCTTCGGGCGGATCTCGGCGTCGTGATTTCGGCTTCCCACAACGGCTATCAGGACAATGGCATCAAGCTGTTCGGCGCCGACGGTTATAAGCTCTCCGACGACATTCAGGATCAGATCGAACTGGCGGTGCAGCGTCCTATGACGGAGGAACTGGCTCCCTCCGCCGAGCTTGGCCGCGCCAGCAGGCTTGATGATGAAAAGGGACGCTATATCGAGTACGTCAAGAACACTTTCCCGAAGGGCATGCGCCTCGACGGGATGAAGATTGTCGTCGATTGCGCGCATGGCGCCGCATATAAGGTTGCGCCGCGCATTTTCTATGAACTGGGCGCGGAAGTTATTCCCATCGGCGTGCATCCGGACGGCACCAACATCAACAGGGAGTGCGGCGCGACATCGCCCGCCCTCATGCAGGAAACCGTCGTGAAACAGGGCGCCGATGCCGGTTTTGCGCTGGATGGAGACGCCGACCGCCTGATTATGTGCGATGAAAAGGGGCGGCTCATCGACGGTGACCAGATCATGGCGCTGATCGCCCGGTCATGGCGGCAAAGCGGCCAGCTCAGGGGCGGGGGCGTGGTGGCGACGGTCATGTCCAATCTGGGTCTCGAAAGATTCCTGAAGAGCCTGGGGCTCACGCTGAAAAGGATGCCGGTGGGCGACAGGTATGTCGTTGACCATATGCGCGCCAACGGTTTCAATCTCGGGGGGGAGCCGTCCGGTCATATCATCCTCGGGGATTACAGCACGACGGGGGACGGCCTGATTGCGGCGCTTCAGGTGATGGCCGCGATCCGGCAATCCGGCGGAACCGTCGTCAGCGAGGCCTGCTCTGTTTTCAGCCCGGTGCCTCAGGTTCTCGTGAATGTCGGATACCAGTCGGCTTTTTCCCTGGAGAGCATACAGGCTCTGGAGGCTATTCAGGAAGCTGAAAGAAAGATGGGGGAATGCGGTCGCATTCTGGTGCGCAAATCCGGAACGGAGCCTCTTGTCCGCGTGATGGCGGAGGGGGACGACGAAAAGCTCGTCAGGGCGATTGTCCGGGAACTGTGCGATTTTGTTGAATCGGAAGACAGACGGCTCGCCGTCAAGAGGATGAATGCCTGAAGGAGTGCGGAGAATGCCGGGGAGAGTGCTGGCGGTGGCTGAATCGGACTCCTGCGGCGCGGCGGGGGTTCAGGCGGATATCAAGACGATTCTGGCGCTGGGGGGGTACGCGGCGACGGCGCTGACGGCGGTGGCGGCGCAGAGCACCGCGGGGGTCGAACACCTGCACGCGCTTGAACCGGGATTCGTGGCGCAGCAGATGCGTGCGGTGCTGGAGGACATCGGCGCGGACGTCATCAAAACGGGATTCCTCGTCAATAAGGATATCGTGAACGCCGTGGCCGACGTTCTGTGGGAAGATCGGTACAGGAACATTCCCGTCGTCGTCGATCCCGCCATCATCGCGCGGGAGGGCGGACAGCTCATGGACGAGCAGGCCATCGCGGCGCTCAAGCGCCGCCTGTTCGTTCGGACGACCGTTTTGACCCCCAATCTCCGCGAGGCGGAGCTGCTGACGGGACTGCGTATCCGGGATCCCGCCGACATGCATCATGCCGCCGACATGATGCGAACTCTCGGGGCGGAAAGGATCGTTCTGAAAGCGGGACCGGGCGCCGACGGCAAAGCCGTCTATCTGCTGGCGACTATGGAGGAAAGGCGCGTTTACGAGCGCCCCGTGCTTGACACCCCCAATACGCTGGGAGCGGGAGCCACGCTGGCTTCGGCGATTGCCGTCGGCCTGACGCAGAAAACGGATTTTTTCCAGACTGTGGAGCGGGCGCTGGATTTCATGCATCAGGCAATGCTCCATGCCCCTGATCTGGGCAGGAAGGCCGGCCCCGTAGGCCATGTCTTCGACGTCGGAGGGCCTTCCGTTTCCAATGTCCGGAGAAGACAGGACAGACGGACATGAGAATGCATTTCTACGCGGCGGACACGCCGCAGGCCCGCGAGGCGAAAAACAGTCTGACCCGGCTTTACGGCGATACGCCTCTCGACGGGGCGGATGCCGTCGTGGCGCTCGGCGGCGACGGGTCGATGCTGCGCGCCCTGCACGACAGCGTGAAGCACGGGAAGCCCGTTTTCGGGATGAATCGCGGCTCCGTCGGATTCCTGCTCAACGAATACCGCGAGGAGGGGCTGCCGGAGCGTCTGCGGAAGGCGCATGCCGTCAGGATCAATCCCCTCCGGATGAAAGTGAAAACAACGGCCGGGCGGTTTCAGGACGAACTCGCCATGAACGAAGTGTCGCTCCTGCGCGAAACCCGCCAGACGGCCAAGCTGCGGATCAGAATAGACGGCGTGGCGCGGCTGGAAGAGCTGATCTGCGACGGGATCATCGTCGCCACCCCCGCCGGCAGCACGGCGTACAACCTTTCCGTTTACGGCCCGATCATTCCCTTAAGCGCGGGTCTTCTGGCCATGACGCCCATCAGCGCCTTCCGTCCCCGCCGGTGGCGCGGGGCTTTGCTGCCGCAGTCATCGCGCATTATTTTCGACATTCTTGAATCCCGCCACCGTCCGGTCAGCGCCGTCGCGGACTTCACCGAGATACGCGACGTGGAGACCGTGGAAGTCTGGCGCGACGAGACGGTCGCAATCTCCCTGCTGTTCGATCCGGAGATGAACCTGGACGAGCGAATCATTAAAGAGCAGTTTATGCCCTGACCATCCTCAGAAACTCTTCCCTCATCCCGGCGTCTTTTTTATAGGAGCCGAGAAAGCGCGTCGTGACGGTCAGCGCATGATCCTTGCGCACGCCGCGAAGTTTCATGCAGAAATGCTCGGCTTCGATCATGACGGCGACGCCAGCCGGTTTCAGGCATTTGTCGAGCGTGCCGGCGATTTCCGACGTGAGGCGTTCCTGCGTCTGCATCCGGTGGCCGTAAATATCGACCAGCCGCGCTAGTTTCGAGAGACCCACCACCCGTCCGTCCGGAATGTATGCGATATGGACGCGGCCTACGAAAGGCGCCAGATGGTGCTCGCAGCGCGATTCCAGGGATATGTTCCTGACCAGCACCGGCTCGTCGTATCCGCCGACATCCGTAAAGGTTTTCGCCAGGACTTCCTCCGCATTCCGGGCGTAGCCGGAGAAATATTCCTCGAAAGCCCTGACGACGCGCCGGGGCGTTTCGCGGAGGCCTTCGCGCTCAGGGTTTTCTCCGATCCATTCGATCAGCGTCCGAACGGCCTGTTCTGCTTCCGCGCGGGAAGGGCGGCTGGCGACCAGTTTGATTCTCTGTTCCATGAGAAGATGTTTACCAGAATTTTCGAGTGATGGCAACGGCGTCTTTCAAGCCGACGCGCTCCACAGCAACGCCCTCGGGAAAGGCGGTGGAGAGGCGCGACGGCAAAGCTCCGTCCAGCATTACGAAAATTCCTTTGTCGTCAGCGCGGCGGATCAGGCGGCCATAGGCCTGCTTGAGTTTGAAACGCGTCAGCATGTCGTCGTAATTCTTGCCGAAAGAGTCGCGCCTTGCCTTGTGCAGGATCGTCGGTTTCGGCCACGGCACGCGGTCGTAGACGACGAGGCGCAAAGATCTCCCCGGAACGTCGATGCCGTCGCGGGTGGCGTCGGTGCCGAGCAGACAGGCGTTCTCCTCCTCCCGGAAAATATCGATCAGGGTCGAGGCGTCCAGCGGATCGACGTGCTGGGCATAGAGGGAAATTCCGTTCCTCTCCAGCGGGGGCAGGAGCTTTTCATGCACGGCCTTCAATCTTTGAATCGAGGTGAAAATGCCGAGCGCCCCGCCGCCGGAAGCAAGGAACAGTTCTCGGAAGGCCGCCGCCACTTCGTCCGTGTCGCCTTTTTTTACGTCGTTCACGACCAGCACACGAGTCTGGTTTTTATAGTCGAAGGGGGAGGAGATGTGAAAAAGTTTCGGGGCATCCGATAAATGCTTCACCCCCGTCCGCGTCAGGGCGCATGACCAGCCTTCCGGGTCGTCCTCCGAAACGTCGCGCAACGTCGCCGCCGTCACCGCCACGCCCTGCGCGTACGGCTTCAGTCTCCCTGCGAAAATTTTTGCGGGATCGACGTAATAGCGGTAAAAACCGGCGTCGTTGTCATGGCCGTCCACCCGCGTGATCTCCAGCCAGTCCACGCATTCGGCGGGAGTGGTTTTCTTCAGCGAGTCCAGCATGTCGATCCATCCTCCGACGAGGGCGTCGGCGCGGTGTGCGAGACTGCCGGCGACGTAGCGAAGGCGCTCCCGCGCGTCGCTGTCAAGGCTGTCCGCCTCGTCCGCGAGCTTGTCCCGCAGTTTTTTGATAAGGGAGGCCATCGGGCGGCGGAGGTCTTCGAGGCGGAGGCGCAGCGTGTGGGCGGCTTCGAGCAGGCCGGGGAGAGGCGGCTGCACGCCGGTTTCGAGGGAATAAAAACCGTTCTGCTCCTTGTTCCGCGCCAGAACCTGACGTCGGCAGAGGGCGAGGAAAGATTCTGCCGCGCCTTTCGGGGCACTCTCCAGAAGGCGATGACGCCATGCGGGCGCTGGCAGGCAGCGTGCGGCTTCAACGAGATCATCGAGGTCTTTCGAAGCAGCGTCGTCATCCGCGACGAGGTCTCCGATGCGGCGGCGGATGCCACGCGCGCGCGTCCTCTTTTCGCTTTCGGTGCCGAGCAGCCAGCGGCGCAGATCCGCCGTCCACGCGCCGTTGAGCTGCATGTCGAAGGCGCTATCGGCGGCTTCGAACAAATGATGCCCCTCGTCGAAAATGAAATGGCCGGGCAGCGTTCCGTCCGCGCCGTTCGTGACGATCTGGTGCATGACGAGCGCGTGGTTGGCGATGACGATGTCGGCGCGCTTCGCCTTGCGGACGCTTTTTTCGATGAAGCATTTGTTGAAGTGCGGACAGCCGGAATACACGCACTCGCCCCGGCGGTCGGCGAACCCGTAAATCCGGCCCCGCCCCAGAAGCCCCGCGAGCCAGCCGGGGAAATCCTTTCCGGCGAGGTCGCCGTCTTCCGTGATCGCCGCCCAGCGCAGCATCAGACCCTGCGTCGTCGCCGCCCCTCCGCCCGTCAGGATGGCCGGGGATTGCGTAGCGTCCTCCAGATTGAGGAGGCAGAGGTAATTCTCGCGCCCCTTCCGCGTCACCACCTTGCGGCTTTTGACGACTGGATCGTCATAGAGGCGGTCGAGTTCGGCCTCGACCTGCCGTTGCAGGTTGCGGGTGAAGGTCGATATCCAGACGGGGCCGCCGTTCTTCTCCGCCCAGACAGTTGCGGGCGCGAGATAGCCGATGGTTTTTCCGACGCCGGTTCCGGCTTCCGCCAGAACGACATGGGGAGTCCCTGCCTCGTCCATCGGCGCGAAGGCGGCGGCGAGAGTCTGCGCGTATTGATGTTGCTCCGGGCGGTCTTCCTTGCGCTGCTTTTGCAGGAGCCTGTGCAGGCGGTCGGAGACTTCCTTCTCATCGACGCCGTGATGACCCGGCGGGGGCTCCGGCGCATGAACAGACCATTCCGGCAGCCTGTCCCAGACGCGCATGGCGGCTTTGATCTCGGTGCGTGACGGCGGCGTGTCGTTGCGATCCAGCGCGGCCAGAATGGTGGGCGTCCATGGCCATCCGCTTTGACTTGATGTCAAAGCGGATCCCTGCCCCATCATCGCGGCAAGGGCGGCAGGATCGCTTTTTCCGCATGTCCCGGTGACGTCAGATCAATCAGCAGATGCCGGATGCAGTCGCGGAGCGTCAGGCACTGGTCTTCGGGCGCGGCGGGTTCGAGCAGATTGAGCACCCGCGCCAGCCCGCGCGGCGTCGGGACGCAAAACTTTCCGGGGCGGATAAAGGCGAACAGCTCCAGCACGTCGTAGGCGTGGAACCGCTCCATGCCGAGGCGCGCCGCCAGTTGCGGGGCGTTGCAGACGATGGGCATCTGCTGCTGGATAAGCAGCCGCGCTTCCTGCGTTTCAGGGTTTTTCAGCTCGCCGTCCGGCGTCAGGCAATACAGCTTCTGCCCCCCCATGACCAGCACGGGAGCCTGCGGGATAAGGAGGCGTTTGGGGTGCGCCTGTTCTTTGAGAGCGTGAGAGAGCATGTGTTCTTTATTTTGTTCGAGGATTGTTCTTTTTATAGCATTTTTATCAGATAAAGACATAAGCATCTCTGACCCCTTGCAACCGTTTGATTTATCTGGCAAATATGTTCAATAGGCCATCTCTAAAAACCCCGGATGTCATTCCGACGGAGCGAAGCGACGAGGAATCTTTTCAATGAATTCAAGGGTGAAGATCCCTCGCTACGCTCGGGATGACAATGAAGGGAGGTTTTTTAGAGGTGGCCAATACAGGCAAGGATGAGAAATCATGTCAAAAAACAAAACAGAAGCCGTTGCGGTGGCGGCCACGGACACCAACGATCTGATCAAGGCGAAGATCGAGAACCTGAAGCAGCTCGAAGCGCGGGGCGTCAATCCTTACCCTTACAAGTTCGACGTGACGCACCATGCGAGCGAATTGCAGAAGAAATACGCGGATCTGGCCGTCGGCGTCCTGACGACAGACGCGGCTTCCGTGGCGGGGCGCGTGATGTCGAACCGCAACAACGGCATGTTCATCGACCTCAAGGACGTCACCGGCAAAATCCAGATTTTCAGCCATAAGGATCATCTTCCGGAGAACATCCTGGAGCAGATGTCCTATTACGACATCGGGGACATCATCGGCGTGACGGGGATCGTGCGCCGCACGCCGCGCGGGGAGCTGACCGTCAACGCCGAAAAAGTCGAGATGCTCTGCAAGTCCGTCCGGCCTTTGCCGGAGAAGTATCACGGCCTCCACGACGTCGAGCTTAAATACCGCAAGCGGTATCTCGATCTCATCATGAACGACGAAAGCCGCGAGACCTTCCGCAAGCGCAGCAAAATCATCGCCTTTATCCGCCAGACCCTCCTCAACGAGGACTTCATGGAGGTGGAAACGCCGATGCTGCACCCCATCGCGGGGGGAGCCAATGCCAAGCCGTTCCTGACGCATCACAACGCTCTGGACATGAATCTTTATCTGCGGATCGCGCCGGAGCTTTACCTGAAGAGGCTGGTGGTGGGCGGGTTCGAGCGGGTGTTCGAGATCAACCGCTGCTTCCGGAACGAGGGGATTTCAGTTAAACATAATCCAGAATTCACTTCGGTGGAGATTTATCAGGCCTACGCCGACTACGGCGACATGATGAACCTGACGGAGCGCATCATCGAGGGGGCTGTCAAGGCGACGCACGATGGCGCAACAATAGTGAAATACGGCGAGCGCGAGATCGATTTCAAGGCTCCGTGGCCGCGCAAGTCCATGACGGAACTGGTGAAGGAAAAAACCGGAATCGATTTCATGACCCTTCCCGATGCCGGGGTCGCCGCCGAGGCAGCCGAGAAAAAAGGGGTCTCTATAAAACCCGGCTCCAACTGGGGCGAGGTGGTCGAGGCCGTCTTTGCCGACAGGGTGGAAAGCACGCTTATCCAACCCGTCCATGTGACCGACCTGCCGAAGGATATTTCGCCGCTGGCGAAGGTTCACCGCAATAATGATGTCCTGACCGAGCGGTTTGAAAGCTATGTCAACGCCTGGGAGATCGCCAATGCGTTTTCGGAACTGACCAGCCCGTTCGACCAGCTCGACCGTTTCAAAAAGCAAGTCGAGGCGCGGGAGAAGGGCAACGAGGAAGCCCAGATGCTCGACGAGGATTTCGTCGAGGCGCTGGAATACGGCCTGCCGCCGACGGGGGGCCTCGGTATCGGGATCGACCGGCTGGTGATGTTGCTGACGAATTCGCAAAGCATCCGCGACGTCATCGCCTTCCCGACGCTGAGGCAGCATAAGTAAGGTGGGGACCCGCACTAAAATTATTTTTTTACATATTGTCGAATCTCTCTGTTCTACCCACATGTTGTTTTGATATGAGTCTGGAATCCGTCACCGCACTTGCTCTGGCAACTGTCATCCTTGGTCTTTCACCGGGGCCGGCGGTATTTGCGACAATCGGACGCTCCCTGAGCCTGAGGCCTGGCCAGACCTACCTGTTCATTACCGGCATCATTCTTGGCGATATTCTTTTTTCGTTGCTGGCCATGAGCGGACTGTCAGCTCTGGCGGTTCACTATGCGCCTGTCTTTGTTGCATTGAAAATTATGGGCGGCGGATATCTCATTTATCTCGGCATTCAAGGTCTGGCTGATTCAAAACATTCTGAATTATCCATGAACTTCACCGAAAAGGGGGCGGGGCTGGTCGCCAGCGGTTTTCTCCTGACGGCTTCAAACCCCAAAGACCTGTTGTTTTTCGTCGGCTTCCTTCCCCTGTTCATAGACCTGAAGACATCGGGCGTCGGACAAATGATGCTTGCCTCCGGAGTGATCGCCATCGCTTTCACCGTGACGCTCAGCTTTTATGTCCTCGTGGCAAGCTATGTGCGTGTGTCATTCAAATCCGGGGATACCGTTTTGTGGCTTCATCGGAGTGCGGGTATTCTGATGATGGGCGTCGGAGCCGGCGTCATCTTTTTTTGATTTCGCTACGAAGGCGCCCTGAAACATTGCGAATCAGGACAGCGTGATTCGCGAAATTTCAGGACTATCCTGCCTGATTTTCTCCACGCAACCCCTCTTTTCTATATTATGAAATATAGAATCTCTGCGTTCTAACCTCCTGAGTTTAAAGGATCACCTCTTAACTTTTGGTAAACATCGTATATTTATTACGTTAAATAGTTGATAGACGCTGGACGAAGGTGGGGGGGCGTGGTACGACTTCTCACAGTCTCCTTTACCGAATAGCGGACGGCTACTGTTTCGCCGTGTGTTTTCGGCAGGAGACAAAACAGAGAGGCGCGTTCTGTTGAAAGACACGGCATCAGAAATACGACACATAAAGGAGGATCCCTTCGCCGCGATGGTGGATGCGGTGGATCGGACTTTCCTGCTGTTGTACCGGTACGTGCGCCGTCACTGGCCCCGGATCACGCGCCTGATCGTGGCGTTGCTGCCGCTGATGGTGCTTCTGGTGGGGAGCTGCAAGACCTCCCAGTTGCCTTGGGCATATGGCGGCGATGCGGGTTCGGAGCAATTTCGCACGGCCTTGTTTCCGGATCGCGTGAATTTTCAGGGTGCGCATTATTATCCTGCCGCCGGGTATGTCTCCCGGGCGAGGATCTTCGTCGAGAGCGCGCCGGAGGTTCTGATGATGATGACACAGCAGGAAATCGGCTACCTGTTCGGGAAGCCCACCATGCACCGGCGGGATGCCGACGCGGAAGTTCTGCAATACAAGACCGGCAGCTGCGTCGTGGATTTTTATTTTTATAACGAACACGGCACGCGCGAACCGACCCAGCTTTCCTATGTGGATCTCCGCCTGAAAGAGGAGATGATTCAGGACGGCCCGCCGCGCACGGAACCCCCGTCCGTCAGCGAGCAGTCGGAATGTCTCCGCGGCGTCGTGGCCGCGCGAGAATTTCCCGGCGCCCCTGCCTGATCTGTTTTTCTGATTATAGCTGAATTTATAATTACTGATAGACATGCCACCCCGCCGAAGGGCGGGGTCTGGCCGCGCGAAGCGCCTTTATAAACAGCGGCTTCGCTGCATGCCGGATGCCGCCCTTCGGCGGCATGGCGAAACGGAGAGGTCTATCAATAATTTCTGGCTCAGCTATAACGATAGCTTTCTATAGGAAACTTCCTCCGACCATTTTGAAGCAACACGCTCCTGTCCCCTCTCCCGCAAAGAGGAAGAAGAGAGGGCGATGAAAAAGCGCCCTTCCTTTGCTACCCGGCAGCCCCAGCGCGACCCTTTTCCTTGCGGTCACTGACGCCCGTTTCGGGAGGTTCAATCGTCGCGGCGGCGAGTTTCCCATCGTTTTCCATAGCCTGAGCCCCGATTGCAACCGCAGCCGCCTGCGCTCTGGCCGCATTCGCAGCCAGGGCAGCCGCGTCGCGTTCGGCGGCAAAGCGTTTCAGCCTGTGAACGAAAGCGCCCGTCCCCGCCGGAATCAGGCGGCCCACGATGACGTTCTCTTTCAGGCCGATAAGCCTGTCGACCTTGCCGTTGATGGCGGCTTCCGTCAGAACGCGCGTGGTTTCCTGGAACGACGCCGCCGAAATGAAGGAGCGCGTCTGGAGGCTTGCCTTGGTGATCCCCTGCAGCAGCGGCGCGCCTTTCGCCGGGCGTTTTCCCTCCTCGAGCGCCTTCGTGTTGACTTCCATCAGCTCCTCGCGGTCGGATTGCTCACCGATCACAAAGGTCGTCTCTCCGGCATCCACGATTTCAACTTTTTGCAGCATCTGGCGGATGATGACCTCGATGTGCTTGTCGTTGATCTTCACGCCCTGCAGACGGTACACGTCCTGAATTTCGTTGATGAGGTAGTCGGCCAGAGCCTCCACCCCCATCACCGCCAGAATGTCGTGAGGCACCATGCCGCCGTCGAGAAGCGGATCGCCCTTGCGGACGTAATCGCCCTCGTTGACGGCGACGTGCTTGCCTTTCGGAATGAGGTATTCCCTCGGCTCGCCCTTGCCGTCGGTCGGCTTCACGATGATGCGGCGCTTGGACTTGTAGTCCTTGCCGAACTCGATCTGGCCGTCGATCTCGGAGATGATGGCGAAGTCCTTCGGACGGCGCGCCTCGAACAGTTCGGCGACGCGCGGCAGGCCGCCTGTGATGTCGCGGGTCTTGGACGTCTCGCGCGGGATGCGGGCGATGATGTCCCCCGCCTTGACGTGTCCGCCGTTTTCGACGTTCAGGAGCGCCCCGACGGGCATGTAGTAATTCGCCTCGAGATTGTTGGGCAGCTTGATGACTTTGCCGTTGACGTCCGTCAGCATGATCCTCGGCTTCAGGGACGTGCCTTTCGGCTGCTGCCTCCAGTCGGTGACGATCTTGGAGGAGATGCCTGTGGCTTCGTCCATTTCCTCGCGGATGGATATGCCGTCGACCAGGTCTCCGTAGAACACGACGCCGTCCTTCTCGGTGATGATCGGGACCGTATACGGATCCCAGTCGGCGAGCCTGCTCCCGCGCTTGACCTTGTCCCCGTCATTGACGAGCAGTTTCGCGCCGTAGGGCATCCGGTGATTGGCCTTCTCGCGCCCCTGCTTGTCGAGCAGGACGACTTCCGTGTTGCGCCCCATGATGATCTGGACACCCTCGGAATTGACGACGACGTTCCTGTTGCGGATCTCCACGGTGGCGTCGAAAGCCGCTTCCGCGGAGGACTGCGCCGCGCCGCGCTGCGCCGCGCCGCCGATGTGGAACGTCCGCATGGTGAGCTGGGTGCCCGGCTCTCCGATGGACTGCGCCGCCATGACGCCGATGGCCTCGCCGATATTCACGACGGTGCCGCGCGCAAGATCGCGCCCGTAGCACTTGCCGCAGATGCCGTTGTTCCTGCCCTTGCAGGTCAGAACGGACCGGACTTCGACGGAATCGATTCCGGCGGTTTCGATCTGCTCGGAGGCGACTTCATCGATGATGGTGGCGGCGCCGACGATCAGGGAGCCCGTCAGCGGATCCCGTACGTCCTTCGCCGCCGTGCGCCCGAGGATGCGCTCGGAAAGGCTCACGATCACGTCTCCGCCCTCGATGACGGGGCGGACGGTGAATCCGTGATCGATCCCGCAATCGTCCTCTGTGATGATCGCATCCTGCGCGACGTCCACGAGACGGCGCGTCAGGTACCCTGAGTTCGCCGTTTTCAGGGCCGTGTCCGCCAGGCCCTTGCGGGCGCCGTGCGTGGAGTTGAAGTATTCGAGAACCGTGAGGCCCTCCTTGAAGTTCGAGATGATCGGGGTCTCTATGATCTCGCCGGAGGGTTTCGCCATCAGGCCGCGCATCCCCGCCAGCTGGCGGATCTGCATGGTCGAGCCGCGGGCGCCGGAGTTCGCCATCATGAAGACGGAGTTCATGTAGCCGTGCGCCGCCGGCTTCTCTATGACTTCCATCATCTTCTTCGTGACGTCGTCGGTGCAGCCGGACCAGATGTCGATGACCTTGTTGTACTTCTCGCCCTTGGTGATGAGGCCGTCCTGGTACTGCTGCTCGAACTCCTTCACGCGGGCGTTGGCGGCAGCGACCAGGCTCACTTTTTCTTCCGGAATGATGAGGTCGTCCTTGCCGAAGGAAATGCCGGCCTTGCACGCATTGACGAAGCCGAGCGCCATCATGCGGTCGCAGAAAATGACCGTTTCCTTCTGGCCGCAATGGCGGTAAACAACGTCGATCAGGCTGGAAACGTCCTTCTTGGTCAGGACGCGGTTGATGACGTCGAAGGGCACGTTCGGGTGGCGAGGCAGGATCTGCGAAATCAGCATCCGCCCCGGCGTCGTCTCGACGATCACGGAAACGGGATTGTTGTTTTCATCGACGGTTCTGTAACGCGCCCTGATCTTTGTGTGCAGCGTGACGTTTTTGCTGAAAAGAGCCATCTCGATTTCGGCGATATCCCCGAAGACGGATCCCTCGCCTTTCAATCCATCGAACGCCAGGGACAGGTAGTACAGTCCCAGGACGATGTCCTGCGACGGCACGATGATCGGCTTGCCGTCGGCGGGACGCAGGATGTTGTTGGTGGACATCATCAGGACGCGGGCCTCGACCTGCGCCTCGATGGACAAAGGAACGTGGACGGCCATCTGGTCGCCGTCGAAGTCGGCGTTGAACGCCGTGCAGACGAGCGGATGGAGCTGGATGGCCTTGCCCTCGATCAGCACGGGCTCGAACGCCTGAATCCCGAGGCGGTGCAGCGTCGGAGCGCGGTTCAGGAGGACGGGATGCTCGCGGATGACTTCCTCGAGGATATCCCACACTTCCGGACGCTCTTTCTCGACCATGCGCTTCGCCGCCTTCACGGTGGACGCGAGGCCGTAGAGAGCCAGCCTGTTGTAAATGAACGGCTTGAACAGCTCCAGCGCCATTTTCTTCGGAAGGCCGCACTGGTGCAGCTTCAGTTCCGGGCCCACCACGATCACGGAACGGCCCGAATAATCGACGCGCTTGCCGAGGAGGTTCTGGCGGAAGCGGCCCTGCTTGCCTTTCAGCATGTCGGCGAGCGACTTCAGCGGGCGCTTGTTGGCGCCCGTGATGACGCGCCCCCGGCGGCCGTTGTCGAAGAGGGCGTCGACGGCTTCCTGCAGCATGCGCTTTTCGTTGCGGACGATGATGTCCGGCGCGCGAAGCTCGATCAGGCGGCGCAGGCGGTTGTTGCGGTTGATGACGCGGCGGTAGAGGTCGTTCAGATCGGAGGTCGCGAAACGCCCCCCGTCCAGCGGCACCAGAGGGCGCAGCTCCGGCGGAATGACCGGAACGACGTCCAGGATCATCCACTCGGGACGCGTGCCGGAGGAGATGAACGCATCCACCAGCTTCAGGCGCTTGACGAGCTTCTTGCGCTTGGCGTCGGAGATCACGCCGACGAGCTCTTCCTCCATCTTCGCTTTTTCGGTTTCGAGGTTAACGGCGGACAGAAGCTCCTTCAGGGCCTCCGCGCCGATTCCGGCCCGGAAGGCGTCCGCGCCGTATTTGTCGATCGCCTCCGCGCATTCCTCCTCTGTCAGGAGCTGCAGAGGCTTCAGCGCGGTCATTCCCGCTTCCAGAACGATGTAGCTTTCGAAATAAAGGACCTTCTCCAGGTCTTTCAGCGTCATCTCCATCATCAGGCCGATGCGGCAGGGCAGGGATTTCAGGAACCAGATATGGGCGACGGGCGCGGCAAGCTGGATATGGCCCATGCGGTCGCGGCGAACCTTGGACAGCGTGACCTCCACGCCGCATTTTTCGCAGATGATGCCCTTGTATTTCATGCGCTTGTACTTGCCGCAGAGGCATTCGTAATCCTTCACGGGGCCAAAGATGCGCGCGCAGAACAGGCCGTCCTTCTCCGGCTTGAACGTGCGGTAGTTGATGGTTTCCGGCTTTTTGATCTCGCCGAACGACCAGGACAATATCTGCTCCGGGCTCGCGATGGCGATCCGGATCTGGTCGAAGCTCTGGGGCCCGCTGACCTGCCCGAAAAGGTTCATGACTTCATTCATCGTATTTCTCCTGCTTGCGCCTTGATTTTTTCTATCCGGGATATTTTCATGAATCCAGGGTTTGCTTCAGATCGATGTTGAGGCCGAGCGACCGCAATTCCTTCACAAGAACGTTGAAGGACTCGGGGATGCCGATCTCGAACACGTCGTCGCCGCGCACGATCGACTCGTAGGCCTTGGTGCGGCCCGCCACGTCGTCCGATTTCACGGTCAGCATCTCCTGAAGCGTATAGGCGGCGCCGTAAGCCTGCAGCGCCCAGACTTCCATTTCCCCGAAGCGCTGGCCGCCGAACTGGGCCTTCCCTCCGAGGGGCTGCTGGGTGACGAGCGAATACGGGCCGATGGAACGGGCGTGGATCTTGTCGTCGACAAGATGGTGGAGTTTCAGGATGTAGATGTAGCCCACCGTCACCTGACGGTCGAACTTTTCGCCGGAGCGTCCGTCGATCAGCGTCACCTGCCCGGTTCTGCTGAGGCCGGCCGCCGCCAGAAGCTCGTTGATGTCGGCCTCGACGGCGCCGTCGAAGACCGGCGTCGCGATCGGGATGCCGACGCGGATGTTTTCGCACATTTCCATCAGGTCGTTCTCTTTCAGGGTCGCCACGTCCTCCCTGTAGGCTTTTTCCCCGTAAACGACCTTGAGGCGCTGGTGCAGATCCTTGTTGAGCTTTTCGCGCTCGCCTGCGTTCTGCGCGGCCTGCATGCGATCAATCACTTCTCCGATCTGCTTGCCGAGGTTGGCGGACGCCCAGCCGAGGTGGGTCTCGAGAATCTGGCCCACGTTCATCCGGGAGGGCACGCCGAGCGGATTGAGAACGACGTCCACGGGAGTGCCGTCTTCGAGGTACGGCATGTTTTCTATCGGCATGATCTTGGAGACCACGCCCTTGTTGCCGTGACGCCCGGCCATCTTGTCGCCGGGCTGAAGCTTGCGCTTCACGGCGACGAAGACCTTGACCATCTTCATCACGCCGGGCAGCATCTCGTCTCCGCGCTGGAGCTTTTCGACCTTGTTCTCGAAACGCTGGGTGAGGTCGTCGATGGCGCGGTCGAAGGTCTGACCCATGCTTTCAAGGGTTTCCATCGTTTTCTCGTCCGTAACGACGATGTCGCGCCATTCGGCTTTCTTGAGCCCTACAAGGCCATCGGAAGCGATCTTGTCGCCTTTCCTGATCTCGCCCGCCGATTTCGCCAGGGTCTTGCCGATCAGCAATTCCTTCATGCGGCCATAGTAGCCGCGCTCGTAAATGCGGCGTTCGTCGTCGCGGTCTTTTGCGAGACGCTCGATCTCCGAGCGCTCGATGGACAGAGCTCGTTGATCCTTGTCGACGCCGCGGCGCGAGAAGACGCGGACTTCGACAATCGTCCCGCTCACGCCCGGAGGCAGGCGGAGCGAGCTGTCCTTCACGTCCGACGCTTTTTCTCCGAAGATGGCGCGGAGGAGTTTTTCTTCCGGCGTCATCGGGCTTTCGCCTTTCGGCGTGACCTTTCCGACGAGAATGTCGCCCGCCTTCACTTCGGCGCCGATGTAGACGATACCGGCCTCGTCAAGGTGCTTCAGGCCTTCCTCCCCGACGTTCGGAATGTCGCAGGTGATGTCCTCCTGACCCAGTTTCGTGTCCCGCGCCATGACCTCGAATTCCTCGATGTGGATCGAGGTGAAGACGTCATCGCGTACGACGCGCTCGGAAATCAGGATGGAGTCTTCGAAGTTGTAGCCGTTCCACGGCATGAACGCGCAGAGGACGTTTCGGCCCAGCGCCAGTTCGCCCAGCTCGGTCGAAGGCCCGTCGGCGACGATGTCGCCCGCCTCGATCCTGTCGCCCACTTTCACCAGCGGACGCTGGGTGATGCATGTGCTCTGGTTGGAGCGCGAGAACTTCTTGAGCTTGAAGATATCGACCGTGGACTGACTCGAGTCCTTTTCGTCCGTCGCGTGAATGACGATGCGGTTGGCATCGACCTGATCCACGACGCCGCTTCTGCGGGCGGCGATGGCTGCTCCGCTGTCACGCGCGACGGCGGCTTCCATACCCGTCCCGACGAGGGGAGCGTCCACCCGCAGCAGGGGAACGGCCTGACGTTGCATGTTCGATCCCATCAGGGCGCGGTTCGCGTCGTCGTTCTCCAGGAACGGAATGAGGGCGGCGGCCACAGACACGATCTGCTTCGGCGACACGTCTATGAAGTTGATCTGCGCAGGCGGGGAGAGGACATAGTCGCCCCCTCTGCGGCAGGACACGAGATCACTCGTGAAAGCGCCCTTGGCGTCGAGATCGGCGTTCGCCTGCGCGATCGTGTACTTGCCTTCTTCCATCGCGGACATATAAACGACATCGTCCGTCACGCGGCCATTGACGATCCTGCGGTACGGGCTTTCGATGAAGCCGTACTGGTTGATGCGCGCATAGGTGGCGAGGCTGTTGATGAGGCCGATGTTCGGGCCCTCGGGGGTTTCAATCGGGCAGATGCGGCCATAGTGGGTCGGGTGAACGTCGCGGACTTCAAATCCGGCGCGCTCGCGTGTCAGGCCGCCGGGTCCCAGGGCCGACATGCGGCGCTTGTGGGTGATCTCGGACAAGGGGTTGGTCTGATCCATGAACTGCGACAACTGGGATGAGCCGAAGAACTCGCGCACGGCGGCGGCGGCGGGTTTCGCGTTAATCAGGTCGTGCGGCATCGCGGTGTCGATGTCGACGGAGCCCATGCGCTCCTTGATGGCGCGTTCCATCCGCATCAGGCCGATGCGGCACTGGTTTTCCATCAGTTCTCCGACGGAGCGGACGCGGCGGTTGCCGAGGTGGTCGATGTCGTCAACCTCCCCTCGCCCGTCTTTCAGGTCGACGAGGATTTTCAGGATGGCGAAGATGTCTTCCTTGCGGAGCACGCGCACCTGGTCGTCCGTTTTGAAGTCGAGGCGGGCGTTCATCTTGACGCGCCCCACCGGCGACAGGTCATAGCGCTCCTGATCGAAGAACAGGCCGCGGAACAGGGCATCGCCCGATTCCAGCGTCGGCGGCTCTCCGGGGCGCATGACGCGGTAGATGTCCACCAGCGCGTCCTCGCGGTTGCGGCACTTGTCGGCGGCGAGAGTGTTACGGATGTAGGGGCCGATGTTGATGTTGTCGATGTCCAGGACGCCCAGCGTCTTCAGGCCGAGTTTCTCGATTTTTTCCACGCCCTTGCTGTCGATTTCGTCCCCGGCCTCGAAAATCACCTCTCCGGTCTTGGCATCGACGACGTTGCGGGCGAGACAGGCGCCGATCAGCTCTTCCTTGTCAATGACCTGCTCCTTCATCCCCTCTTCTTCCAGTTTCTTCGCCTGACGGGCCGTGATCTTCGTGTCCGCCGGAACTTTCACCTTCCCGGTCTTGGCGTCGACGAGGTCGAACCTGATCTTGATCCCGCGGTAGCGGTCCGGCACATAGGCCGTCTTCCAGCCTTCCCTGACTTTTTCGTAGGTCACGGTCTTATAAAAATAATTGAGGATTTCCTCGTTGGAAACGCCCTGAATTTTTGACGGATCCACGGCTCTGTTCGCCTTCATCTGGCGCTCCCGGTACTTCGCGGATTCGTCGCTGTCCAGCGCCAGCAGCAGCGTGGTCACGGGCAGCTTGCGGCGGCGGTCGATGCGCACGTAGACGATGTCCTTCGCGTCGAACTCAAAATCGAGCCACGAGCCGCGGTACGGGATCACCCGCGCCGCGAACAGGTACTTGCCGGAGGAGTGCGTCTTGCCGCCGTCGTGGTCGAAGAACACGCCGGGGCTGCGGTGCATCTGGGAGACGATCACGCGCTCGGTGCCGTTGACGACGAACGTGCCGTTGCCGGTCATCAGCGGCATATCGACCATGTATACGTCCTGCTCCTTGATGTCGCGGATGGAGCGGAGGCCGGTGGCCTCGTCGATGTCGAACGTGGACAGGCGCAGCGTCACGCGGAGCGCCGCCGCGTAGGTCATGCCGCGCTGCTGGCATTCCTCCACGTCGTATTTGGGCTCCTCCAGTTCATAGCGCACGAAATCGATCTCGGCGCGGCCGGAAAAATCCTTGATCGGGAACACGGAGGAAAAAACCTCCTGCAATCCTTCGTAAAGACGGTCTGTGTGCTTCGTTTCGCGCTGCAGGAACTTCTCGTAGGAAGTGCGCTGCACCTCGATCAGATTCGGCATCTCGCACACTTCCGGAATTTTCCCGAAGCTCCTGCGGATGCGCTTGCGGCCCGTAAAACTTTTGCTGTCGCTGAGAGTTCTCAGTGCTTTTTTCGCGCCCATGGTCAAATTCCTTGATATCCGTTATTCCACCCGGGGGACGCAGCCCCCCGGCACACGACAAAAAAGCCTGATACCAATGCACCCGAATATCCGGCCTTTAAAAAATCCCTATAACTTCAATTCCTCAACAGCAGAAAGGGGCGATGGGAAAAACATCCCATCGCCGGCATTTCTCCGTCTGTATCGATTCAGCAATCACAAACCGTTACTTCAGTTCGACTTTGGCGCCGACAGCCTCAAGCTTTTTCTTCATTTCCTCGGCTTCGGCTTTCGGCACGCCCGGTTTCAAAGTTTTCGGAGCGGCTTCCACCATGTCTTTGGCTTCCTTCAGACCGAGACCGGTGAGGGTGCGCACCTCCTTGATGACTTCGAGCTTCTTGTCGCCGATGGCGGACAGAACGACATCGAATTCGGTCTTCGCTTCGGCGGCGGGACCCGCAACGGCGACAGCCGCGACGGCAACCGGAGCTGCTGCGGAAACGCCCCATTTTTCCTCGAGCATTTTGGAAAGGTCAGCCGCTTCCAGAACGGTCAGTGTGGACAGTTCGTCCACGATTTTCGCTAAGTTAGACATTTTCAGTTCTCCTTATATTTGAACAACGGTTTTAACAAACCAGCTCAGATCATCCCTTGCTGGCATAAGCCTGAATGACACGGGCCAGTTTCTGAGCCGGCTCCCGTGAAATGACGGCGAGGCGCGTGGCGGGCGTTTGGAACAACGCCAGCATCCTCGACCGGATTTCATTGAGGGACGGCAGTTTCGACAATGCTTCAATGCCGGATTCATCGAGCAGTTTCTCCCCAAGGGCCCCGCCGACGATGACGAGGTTTTCGTTGTCCCTGGAAAAATTGTACGCGATTTTCGCCGCCGCGACGGGGTCTTTCGACGTCGCCAGTCCGACGGGGCCTTTCAGCATGGGGCCGATGCCTTCGAAGCGCGTGCCTTTGAGGGCGCGTAGCACGAGCCGGTTCTTGGACACTTTGTAGCTGACGCCTTCCGCACGCATCTTCACGCGGAGTTCGGTCACCTGGCCCACCGTCATCCCGGTATACCGGGTGACGACGACCGATTCCGTCTCCTTGAAGGTTTCGTGCAGCCTTTCGACAGCCGCTGCTTTTTGTGCGCGATCCACGGATGGTTCTCCGTTCTTTCAGTTATGGCGGGCTTTTTAACCCGGCCGGGTTGTACATGGACACGTCCTGTTTTTTGAGGACACTACGCATCCGTTTAGTCCCGTCCCGAAGCTCAAGCCATAACAAAGCGCCGCTATAAACTTTTTCCTTCGTCTGTACAGGCGTCTTGCGACATTACTTCCTTGCGGAAACCTGTAGTCTCGGACAGGTATTCTGAGGTCCGGCCGGAGCCATCCCCCAAAAATCTCATCAGGCCGCCGTTTTCGCGAGGCTGGACAGATCCAGCTTCACTCCGGGGCCCATCGTGGAAGACAAGGACGCTTTCTTCATGTAGTTGCCCTTGGTTCCCTGCGGTTTCGCCTTCATCACCGCCTCGAAGAGAGCGCGGACGTTTTCAGCGATTTTTTTCTCGTCAAAGCTGGCCTTGCCCACGCCGACGTGGACGATGCCGGATTTTTCCGCGCGGAACTCGACGGAGCCGCCCTTGGCTCCCCTGACGGCGCCGGCGACGTCCATCGTCACGGTGCCGAGTTTCGGGTTCGGCATCAGGCCTTTCGGACCCAGCACCTGGCCGAGCTTCCCGACGAGAGGCATCATGTCCGGGGTGGCGATGCAGCGGTCGAAGGCGATTTCGCCTTTCTGCACCTGCGCGGCGAGGTCTTCGTCGCCGACGATGTCCGCGCCGGCCTTCGTCGCTTCCTCGGCCTTGGCGCCATTGGCGACAACGGCGACGCGGATGTTCTTGCCGGTGCCGTTCGGCAGGGAGCACATGCCGCGCACGTTCTGGTCGGACTGCTTCGTGTCGATGCCGAGGTTCAGCGCGACTTCGATGGTCTCGTCGAACTTCGCGGTCGCGTTTTTCTTGATGAACGCCACGGCGTCGGCGAGCGTCCATACCTTGCTGCGATCCTGCGTCTTGCGGACGTCGCGCAGCCTTTTCGTGTAAAGCTGTCTTTCGCCTTTGGCCTTTTTCTTTTTGGCGGACGGCTCTCTTTTCTCGGCCTTCTCCGCTTTTTCCGCCTTGTCGGCCTCTTTTTTCACGGGTTCCTTCTTGACGGCTTCTTTTTTCGGGGAAGCTTTTTTCACTTTTTCAACTTTTTCTGTTTTCTCCGCCATGATTTCAGCCCTCCACCACTTGAATGCCCATGGAGCGCGCCGTCCCGGAGATCGACTTCATCGCGGTTTCGACGCTGGAGGCGTTCATGTCCTTCAGCTTGGCCTCCGCGATTTCACGCACCTGCGCTCCGGTCACCTTTCCGACGAACGCATCCTTGCCGGGGATGCCGCTGCCCTTCTCGATCTTGGCCGCCTTGCGGAGGTAATAGCTTGCGGGAGGGGTCTTCATGACGAACGTGAACGAACGGTCATGGTAGACGGTAATCACGCAGGGAATCGGCATGCCGGATTCCATCGACTGCGTCTGCGCGTTGAACCCCTTGCAGAATTCCATGATGTTGACGCCGGCCTGCCCTAAAGCCGGGCCGATGGGCGGCGACGGGTTAGCTTTGCCGGCCGGTACCACCAGCTTGATGTACCCTGTTACTTTCTTTGCCACTTTTACACTCCAGATAAAGAGTTTTGTGGTGCGACCCCTCAGTGGTGTTTCGAGGAAAGCCTCCCACATTAAGTGGGAAGTTGCCCTCCCACATATAAATACCCACGGATCCCGTGGGCGCGGTCAATATAGCGGCGTTTCAAGGGAATGCAAGGGGATAATAAGTTTTGTTTTGGAAAGTATTATGCTATATTTACATAACTCAAGAAAATGAGCCTGTCTCTTGCCGGAAATTTCTTTGTGTTATATGTGTGTATTGCTATAATGAAGAAACCGTAATTTGAGGATTGAGCGATGCAGAAATCACTGGTGCAAATATTTCACGACGAAGCCAAGGCGATGCACGATGCTTTCCCTGAAAAGCTGGAAAACCTTGTTGTTCTTCTTCTCTCTTCTTCAGACGCGAAGATCTACGCCGCGCCGGAAATCATGGGGCTCCTGAGAAATAATATCGCCGAAGTCAAAATGGCTGTCAGAGAAAGAACGGACTACCTGTGCGCTTACAAGGCCACAGCCGTCTCCTCCCCCGACTATCCTCTGGCCGGAACCACCGTCAAAATGATCGCATTGAATGAAAATCCCCCGAGCATCTATCTCCCCAGGTATACAAAAGAGATGGAAATAACTGCCAATTTAAGGCATGAATTAGGACATTATGTCATCAAAAAAGGACGGCCTTTTGACATAGACTCCAGGAAGCACCTTGCTGAAAGTGCCGCAAACGCCTATGCCGCGCTTCTGCATGTTAAACAATTCGGCAAGGAAACGGATTTTTTTGAATGGTACGGCAACCGTGCATCTACAATGGTTTTGGGCGGAGATTGGGTACATTACACGAACGACGTTTTTGAAAGAGTCAAACAATTTACTGAAGAAACGGACATATCCGGCCTTTCCCTGCGCGAGACAGCGAAACTCGCCGAAAAAATAGCGATAGAGTGCAGATTGAACAAAAAAACGCTCGAGAAAATCAGCACAGCTTTTCTTCCTGCGAAAGATGCTTATGAAAAATCAAAGGAATTAAATGATGCCGTTCTCCGAAAATGCATTGAAGTGATGCGGGAACATAAGGATGATTCCGACATATTCAAGGCTGGAAAGCGGTTTTTCAGCCAACCGGACATCAAAGAACATTTGGAACATAGTGCGGAAACGGATACTTACTGGAAAGACGCGCTCGACTTCATAAAAAATCACCGGACAAAACCCGTCGTAAAACGCTCCACCCCCGCTTTACAGACTCCGTCATGAAAGGGCTTTGAGCAATGCAGAAATCACCGGCGCAAATATTCAGCGAAACAGCAGCGGCGGCGCATGAGGCGTTCCCGGAAGAACTGAAAAACCTTGTTGTTCTTACCACATCTTCAGAACTCCCTGCCTACATCGCGCCCGAAATCGCGGCTCAC
>JAZDGQ010000098.1:0-2779 GCA_043806835.1 Pseudomonadota bacterium
ATCCGCAAGAAGCTATGGGACGGGGGGCTGTGGTCGCCATCCTATTTCGCCGGTAGCTGTGGCGGTGCGCCCATCGAGATCATCCGCCAGTACATCGAACAACAACAGACGCCGCATTAACCGCCAAAAGGACGGCTGCGCCGTCCGCGCTATCCTTCCCCGGCCTGAAGGCCGAGGCTTGCCGCGCATCTGGTCAATTAACAAAGCCATGATCTCCCAGGTATCTCGTCTTCTTCCCGGCCTTTAGATTTTTTTCGATCTGTTCGAGCGTCACCCCTTTCGTTTCGGGCACAAAAGCCGCAACGAACGCGCCGGCCAATACGCAAAAGCCTGCAAACAGGAAGAAGAGCGAAGCATGGCCGTGCGTCTGCATGAAGGTAAGGGCGTTGTCCATCAGTAATCCTGCAAAGGTCCAGTTTACCATGGTCGTCACCGTCATGCCCACTTCCCGTCCCTGCAGGGGAAAAATCTCCGAACAGACGAGCCACGCCACCGGCCCCCAGGAAACGGCGAATCCGAATATATAGAGGATAACCGCGACAAGCAGAATCGTCTTCGGGGCCTCTCCGATCATGGACGGGTCGGTCTGATCTCCTATCATGCTGAAGGCGGCGCCTGCGGCAAGCATAGTGATCAGCATAAACAGCGCCCCGACGTACAGAAGCTTTTTGCGTCCCCATTTTTCCACGAGCCGGATCGCGGGAAAGGTGAAAAGCATATTGACCGTCGGCACGGTCATCATGGCGATAATGCCTGTCATCCCTGCATATCCGAAAATGGTCGGGGCGTAGTAAATCATCACATTGATGCCAACAAGCTGTTGAAACATCTGGAGAAAAATTCCGACCAGCAGGATCTTGATGAAGTAGCCCTTGAATACGATCCGCCCGTGAACGCTCTGGTTGCCCAGGGCTCCCTCGATATCCATGAGTTCACGCCGGACGTCGTCGGGGGTGTTTAGCGTTTTCTGAAGAACCGCCATCGCCTGGTCGCGTCTCCCCTTGAGCGCCAGCCAGCGCGGGCTCTCCGGCAGGAACAGGCTTCCCGCAAACATGAGACCGGCGAATATCACGATGACGGCAAACATGAGCGGCAACGCCGTTTGCGGGTTTGCAATCCACGTCGCGACAAAGACATTGGTTACGGAAATCAAAAAGATGCCGATCGTGATGAGCAACTGGAAAAGCGTTCCCATGGCGCCGCGAATCTTTGCAGGGGCCGTTTCCGCAAGATAGAGAGGCACCACAAAGGATGCGACGCCGACGGCAAATCCAAGCAAAAACCGACATACGTACAGAATGATCAGGGGGGGCAGGAAAGCGGAGACCAGGGAAGCCGAGCAAAAGAAAAACCCCGACAGCACCAGGCTCCTTTTCCGGCCAAGATAGCGCGCAAAGATCCCGGCGAGAAGGGCGCCGATCACGCCGCCCGTTGCCAGGATGGAGGAGTAGTGTTCCGCGCTCCTGATGTCGAGACCATAAACCTTTCGGATGGTCTCCAGCGAATTGGCAATGAAACCCTGATCCAGTCCAAAGAGCAATCCGCCCATCGCCGCCGTTCCGCAGATGTAAAAAACGATGTTCTTGTATCCTGTGATCATTTTTATCGCCTTTCTGTATCCAGATTCGTAACTGCTCAGGACTCAGGAGTCAGTAGCCGGAGACAAAAGACAGAGCAGAAGCAGTGTTTGCCCCCGGCAACTTATTGCACTATTGAGGGAACCCTTCCCTTCTGGCTCCTGAGTCGTTCCACAGATTCAATGCCTCGCGCATACGGGTAAAATCCTGCAACGGTTTCACATCTGAAAAGCGGTCAAAAACCATGGGCATACTCACATTTTCCTTCGACGCAAAGGCGCGGTCCTTGGTTGCTCCTTTTCAACGGTCCCGTTATAGATAACCCTGCAACCGTTCACTGCCGGGCGGAAGCCGCCACGGCGCCGATGATCGCCGCCCCGATCCCCGATCCGTCTTTGGCAAGCTCGAGTTTTATCTTTTTCGCACGATCGCCAAAAACTCCGAAAAGCATATCCGTCATATTATCTTGGAATCCCGGATATTTTTCAAACAGGGCGCCATCGATTGCAACGGTATGGTTCGATTCAAGATCGGCGTCCATCCAGGCGACGACGGCGGCAATGGCCGCCGCTGCTATTCTGGCGGACCGGGTGGAAACGATGCGGCAGATTTCCCGAATAGTTTGTCTGTCCGCCTCCTGAACATCGGCGAGACCAAAATCCTCAAAAAAGTCATGGCCCCGGGCCGTCATTGAGAGGTGCTCCGTGGTCAATGCGTTGGCAACCGAGAAAGCAGGAAGGCTTTTTTCCTTGAAAAGAAGACGCTTTTGGATCATCTCAACGATTACGAGTCTTGCGAGCTCGCCCAGGTACATCCCTGAGACCATCTTTTCCAGCTTCTGCCGGCCGGCATTATTAGAGGATAGGTCAAGTAAATTATCGTAAACATTCGTCTTCAGTTTATCGAAGCCGCCCCACTCTATGTTGACGATCATTTCTCCGGAAGCGCGAAGCTCCGGCAGCCTCGAAATACGGGCGACCTTTTCCGGATAGCAGGCGTTTGTCCCCGTGCCGATGATCACACCCACATCGCAGGAGGGATCGGCATAGCTTTTGGCCACGAGCGTTCCCACGGTGTCGTTCGCCAGCGCCGCAACATGGATAGATTTCATTCCTTTGCGTTGCAGCGCTTCGGCGAGGAGCGCAACGACATCTTTGCCCTCCACGCCGGAGGCCGTAAACCCTTTTGTCCAGCAGATGAGT
>JAZDGQ010000099.1:0-19120 GCA_043806835.1 Pseudomonadota bacterium
AGACATGCCACCCCGCCGAAGGGCGGGGTCTGGCCGCGCGAAGCGCCTTTATAAACAGCGGCTTCGCCGCATGCCGGATGCCGCCCTTCGGCGGCATGGCGAAACGGAGAGGTCTATCAATAATTTCTGGCTCAGCTATAGCTCCCCCCGCAGAAATACTGATCGTACGGATTCTCGCGCCACGCCTCACAGACTTCCTCGTCCGACAAGCCTTTCAGGTCTTTCAGGAACAATAGCCCTGCCATCAGCCGGATCGACCCGCCGGGCCTGTCGGGCAGCGCCGGAGATCAGAACGGGATTTCGTCATCCATGTCGTTCTTGGGGGAAGCGCCGCCGCTCGGCGCCGCAGGCTCTTCGGAGAACTCATTCGCCGCGCCGCCGCCGGAGGAGCCGCCGCCCTTGGTGTCAAGCATCGTCAGGTTTCCGTTGTAGGGGCGCAGCACGACCTCGGTGGTGTAGACGTCGCGACCGTCCTTTTCGTACTTGCGGGTTTCAAGCTGGCCTTCGAGATAAACCTTGGAACCCTTTTTCAGATATTTTTCGGCGATGCCGACCAGCGCGTCGTTCAGGATGGAGATGCGGTGCCATTCGGTGCGTTCCTTGCGCTCGCCGCTCGCCTTGTCTTTCCAGCTTTCCGACGTGGCGACGGAAAAGTTGGCGACGCGCCCGCCGTTGGGGAATGTGCGCACTTCGGGGTCTTTCCCCAGATTGCCTATCAGAATCACTTTGTTTACGCTTCCAGCCACGTCCGTATTCCTTTTCAAAAAATCAATTTGAATGTTGAAATACCTAACATGATTCAGGGTTTTTAAAAAGGGGCAATTCAGAAAGCGTCTCCAAAGGCGCATCGGGTGTTGTGCGGCTATTATTTGCCAGAAGCACGACAAAGCGGCATGCAACCGCACACGGAGAGGCAAGCAATGGGACAGGTATCACACAAGTGGTGCGGGCGGTCGGGGTCGAACCGACAATCCTTTTACAGAACCGGAGTTTGAGTCCGGCGCGTCTGCCAATTCCGCCACGCCCGCAAACGCCGTCAATCTAGCGCCAAGTTGCAACATTCGCCAATAGAAAAAGACAAAAGCCCCCTCATTAAATCGCCCCATGATACGGTTTTTTCATTGCGGCGAGAAAAGCCGAACGTGCTCCAGCCTCCATCCAGCCCGGAAGATTCCTGAACTTAACATATCTCCCGCCTCCAAATTTGCCAAATCAAGCCTTTGAAATCTATGGCTTAATTGAGATAACTGACAACTGCGAACCGAAGTCCTTTTCACTTTTCAGGAAGGCGCGGCGGTGGCTGAAAAAGGATGTCTCGTTCATCAGGGTGTCCTGACGCGTATCGTAAACGGACGCGACTCCCAGCGCACGGAGTTTTTCGGTGAGATACCCGGGCAGGTTGAAAAGCAGATGCCCCCGTTTGGGAGCCTCCTTGAAAAACCGTTCGTTCGACTTGTCCTGCTCCAGAAACGGCGTTCTGAAATCATCCCGGACTTCGTAGGAATGCGCCCCGATGCAGGGACCGAGCGCCGCCTGGATCGCCTCCGGCGCGGCGCCTATTTTTTCCATGGCCTCGACGGTGGCTTCCAGAATGCCGCCAAGCGCCCCTTTCCATCCGGCATGCACACCGCCGATGATACGCTCTTTTTTCGATGCCAGTAAAACCGGCACGCAATCCGCCGTCAGGATGCCGAGGCCGATTCCTTTTTCCGCCGTCACCATGGCGTCCCCTTCGGGCGCGTTCCCGAAGCTCCACGGCGTTTCAACCCGGACGACCTTGGCGCTGTGAACCTGCTTGACGATCATGAGATGTTCTGGAGGAAGCCCCATCGCCTCAGCGACTCTGGCGCGATTGGCGCGAACGTTCGTCAATTTATCGGACGTTTTCAATCCGCAGTTAAGCGAGGTGTACACCCCGCTGCTGACACCTCCAAGGCGCGTAAAAAAACCGTGCTGAACCCAGGGAATCTCTTTCAGGTCAGTCGTCAGAAATTTCATTATTCAGGGCCTGTCATCAGTTATCGCATGAACTCTGCGCGTCGTGGAAAAGACGATCCGGCTATGAAGATGCCGCAAGCCGTAGTGAATACTACGGACAAGGCATCTGAAGCCGTCCGGGCGGCTTTTCCACCGCGCCCGGAACGGGTGGCATGAAAATGGCCGATAAACCGGCGGCAAAGCATCTCGCCGGGGGCTTGCCCAGCCCGCCTTCGACGCTTTGCCTTGTTTCTCAGCCATTTTGATGCCACAGAATTTCATGTGCTAACTGATGACATGCCCTAGCCCCGCTGGCCTGATTATAGCTTTTTTCCGGGTCAATGCCATCACCTTGAACAACCGCCCCATTTCCGAGGAGCCGAGAAGCCGGCGAAGGGCTGCCATAACATCCTGCCGCTGCCGGACGTTCGCATTTTTGGCCAGTTTTTCCGCACGCATCCCGATGCCCAAAGACATCAGGAACTGTCCCTGCATGACCGGTCCCCGGACGGAAACGTGTTTCCCGGCAACCGTTTTGAATGCGCCGAAATCGACATGCGCGGTGATGTCTTTTTCACCGGGATTCTCCAGAGGGTTCGCGTATTTATGCTTTGAAACTGCCTGTAAAGTATCGCCCAGACCGGATACATCGTGTCCGTAGTCGATGATAAGCGCCGCCCCGCCCTGTTTCGAAATTCTGACGGAAATTTCATCAAGGAGGCACAGCGAGGCAGGGCTGGATTCAAAAATGCTGCCTTCGGGAGCTTGCAAAAACTCTTCAGGAATCCAGCCCTCGATGTCGAAATCAACGGACGCCGTGGTGAAATAAAAGGATTTTTTTTCTTCGTCGTATCCGACGCATCTTTCCTTCCATTCCCCGTCCGCCTTTTCGAACTGACGCACCGGCAGCGCGTCGAAAAATTCGTTGGCGACGACGAGGCAGACGCCTTCCGGCACCTCACTGAAAGTACCGTGCCATTCGACGCGGTGGCCTTTCAATGCCTCCGCCTGAATGTCCCGCAGCCGCGGGCTGGTTTCGACGAGATGCACCGTCACCGCCGATTTGAAGTCCGGCCATGCGGCTATGGCGCGCAGGATATCGGCGGCCAGCGTCCCCCTTCCGGGACCCATCTCCAGCAGATTGACACGCTCCGGCCTTCCCATCTGCATCCAGATGTCCGCCAGCCAGACGCCGATCATCTCGCCGAACATCTGGCTGATCTCCGGAGCGGTGATGAAATCCCCCTCCGCGCCAAAAGGATTTTTCGATTTGTAATATGCCTCCGCCGCCAGTTCCATGTATTCCGCGACGGGGATCGCCCCCTCCCGCCGGATGCGTTCCGCAAGCAATTCAGACAGTGGTTTTGGATTTTCGGACATACCAGACCAGAAAAATTCCCGCGAAAATCATGGGAAGCGACAACAACTGACCCAGAGAAAAATACTGGAAGATCAGGCCAACCTGCAAATCGGGCTCGCGGTAGAATTCGACGACGAACCGGCTGATGCCATACCCCGCCGTGAATATCCCGAGCAGAACCCCCGGCGTGCGGCGGAGGCCTGGGTTGCGCGCCGCGAGAACCAGGACAACGAACAGGCATAACCCTTCCAGAAAAGCTTCATACAACTGGCTCGGATGACGCGGCAGCCCTCCGCCGTAGGGAAAAATGACCGCCCAGGGCACCGTCGTGACGCGCCCGAACAGCTCGCCGTTGATGAAATTGGCGATCCTCCCGAAGAACAGGCCGATCGGCGCGACCGCCGCCAGAACATCCCCGAGCGCCAACGGCGAAAACCCGCGCCGCCGCGCATAAATCACGCAGACCGCGACGACGCCCAGCAGGCCGCCGTGAAAAGACATCCCGCCCTCCCAGATGAAGGGGATGTTCACCGGGTTCTTCAGGTAATAATCAAGGTTGTAGAACAGCGCGTAGCCGATGCGCCCGCCGAGGATGACCCCCAGCACCAGCAGCGGCAGGATGTTGTCGATGTCCTCCCGCCTGGGGCGGCGGTCGCGGTCGAGGTCAGCCAGATGCCCGCCGTAAAACCAGCCGCCCAGAAACCCCGCCAGATACGCCAGGGCATACCAGCGAATGCCGAATGTCGCGCTGAAATGAAGGGCGATAGGGTCTATATCGGGGAACTGTATGCCTGTCATGCGATGATCCTGCCGGTTTCCATCCTATGGCATTTTCCTTTCAGAGGCGACCACTTTTAGAGCAATTCCCGTCCGGCAGGGATCGAAAATACTCCCTTCCCCCTTGCGCAAAGAATCAGGCCAGCGTCAGTCCGGTCCGATATGATTTCGGGACGCCTTTTCGCAGGCGTCCTGGGCTTCCAGCCAGAGGGCTTCCCGGGTTTGCAGGCCTTTCAGGACGAGGGCGTAGGCCTGCTGCGCCTGCTTTATTTTTGAGGGATCGCTGTAAAGACCGGAGTCCGCCATCAGATCCTCCATGCGGTCTTTTTCGGCGGTCAGGCGAAGAACCTCTTTTTCAGCCTCTTCCGCCTTCTTTTTCAGGGCGGCGGGGGAAGAGGATTTTTTCTTTTCAGGCGGCGGAGACTTTTTCTCCTTGCCCTCCCTGCGTTCCTCGCGGCGGGACTTGATGGTGAAGTCCCGGTAATCCTCCAGATCGCCGTCGAACAGGGAGCACGCGCCATCCTTCACCAGCCACAGGCGGTCGGCGACGCGCTCCACCATGCCGGGATCGTGGCTGACCAGCACGACCGCGCCCTCGTAGGCGTTGAGCGCCTGCACCAGAGCTTCGCGGGCGTCGATGTCGAGGTGGTTGGTCGGCTCGTCGAGGAGGAGGAGGTGCGGAGAGTCGAAGCTCATGAAGGCGAACAGCAGGCGGGCTTTTTCGCCGCCGCTTAAGTCCCCGATGCGGTTGTCGGCGAGCGGCTTCGAGAATCCGAACTGCCCCAGCCGGGCGCGGACGGCGGATTCCTTGAAGCTGCCCGTCTTTTTGGCGACCATGCGCGACATTTCCTGATAGGGGGTGGAGCAGACGTCCAACTCCTCGGTCTGGTGCTGCGAAAAATAGCCGATGCGGAGCTTGGAGGAGCGGACGACGTCGCCCTTCATCGCCCCCAGTTTTCCGGCGATAAGTTTTATCATGGTGGATTTGCCGTTGCCGTTCGCGCCGAGGAGAGCGATGCGGTCGTCCCTGTCGATGCTTTCGTATATTTTGCGGAGGACGGGCTTGCCTTCCGCGTAGCCGACATCGACGTTCTGGATCGAGATCAGGGGCGCGGAGAGCTTCTCCGGCTGCGGGAAGCTGAACCTCACGGAGCGGTCGGCGATCACGGCGTCGACGATGTCCATCCTTTCCAGCGCCTTGATGCGGCTCTGCGCCTGCCGCGCCTTGGTGGCCTTGTAGCGGAAGCGGTCGACGAAAGCCTGTATATGGGCGCGCTGCGCCTGCTGTTTTTCGTGCATCTTCTGCTGGAGGCCGAGCTTTGCGGCGCGTTCGCGCTCGAAAGTGTCGTAATTGCCGGTGTAGAGCGTCAGCTTCTTCTTGTCGACATGGATGACGTGATCGACGCATTTGTTCAGCAGTTCGCGGTCATGGGAGATAATCATCAGCGTATGCGGATAGGCGGCGAGGTAGCTCTCCAGCCACATGATGGCCTCGAGGTCGAGGTGGTTTGTGGGTTCGTCCAGAAGCAGGACTTCCGGCTCGACGAAGAGCGCGGCCGCCAGCGCGACGCGCATCCGCCACCCGCCGCTGAGGGAAGAAAAAGGGTCGTTCATCTGATTTTCCCTGAATCCCAGGCCGGTCAGGAGAATGGCGGCGCGGGAACGCGCCGTATAGGCGTCCAGCTCGTTCAGCCGCGTGTAGATGTCGGCCATCTTGCACGGATCCGTTTCCGTCTCGCACTGTTTGAAAAGCGCAGCCAGCTCCTCATGGGCGGACAGCACCATCTCGACCAGAGGGGTGTCGCAATCGGGGATGTCCTGCCGCACCTGCCCGAACCGCTGCCGGGCAGTCATGGAGATGCCGCCGCCGTCGGGGTGCATTTCGCCGGAGATGAGCTTGAACAGCGTGGTTTTTCCCGCGCCGTTGACGCCGACGACGCCCACTTTCCAGCCGTCCATGACGTTCAGGCTGGACTCCTCGATGATCGTGCGCGCGCCGTATTTGCAGGTGAGGTTTGAAATGGCTAACATTTTTGATCTTCTTCCACGCTTATGGAAGCAATGTTCTCCCTGATAAGCGGTGAAATTGCAACAGTTTTCGTTCAGATTCGCGCTATCATCCGCATTTACGATTCAAATATGCTTTAAAAGTTCAATAATTTCATCATAAGAGACAGCATGTTCAATTTTTGATTTTATCTCATTCAGATTATCAACAGACGACCATGCTGGCCCCTTTTCAAGGCAGCCAAGAATTCTTTGCTTGATCTCGTTTAGAGGTATTTTCTTTGGCGTACCCTCAAATTGTAATTCCACTTTGATTTTCTGATTGAGAAATATGTTGTAGCCCCAAAAAGGCCCGACCCCATACAACTTTTTGGCCGATTTTATCCTGAAAGCGCAAAGGTTCGAATCCACTATTAACAGATTTGAAAAATAATTGTTTTTAAGTCCGGCTTTGGTGGTCGTTATTAAACTATCCATATCCAAACGTATTCGAAGAAATTTATCTTGCAGACAAATTACAGGAAATTTTATTGATTCAATTACATCCGCAACCATTCTTACCCCCTCTTGGGGTATTCGAACCCCTTCGCTCTTTTCTGTGACGTCATCCGCATTTCGGGCGGCAGGTCGGCGTCGCGGAGGGGTTCGTACAGGTTGTAATGGCCGGGGGGAAACCTGAAATCCCACCATTCCTCCGGCAGGGGCAGGATCTTGCGCCCGGCTGCCGCCGCAGCCTGCATCATCGATTCTTCCAGCACGCGGCGGTTGGCAAGGATGCGCCGGTTGCGGCTCTCGTCGTCGCCGAAACGGGTCGTGCCGCGTGCGGCGGGGTTGTTGGCGCGGTCTTCCGTCAGGTAATCGAACCGCGTGCCCATATCGATTTCCTTGCCGTTCCCGTCCACCAGGATGATGTCAACCGCCATGCCTCGCGGATGGCCGCCCGTGCCGGGCGGGGAGAGGAGGCGCGGCTCCTCCAGCCATTGCGGGTGCGCCTTCACAATCTCCGTTTCGCCCATCAGCGCCTGCGCCTCGACGGGTCTCAGGCAATCCTTGATCTCGAAAATCCAGCCGGTATTCTCGAAGCATATCCTGGAGGCCGCGAGAACGATGGCCACCAGATCGCGGTGCCCCCATATCTTCGCGTCCGGGGTGTAGATGGCGGTCTTGAACATGTTGTCCAGGTGAAGGGGCTGTGCATAGACAGGATCGACCCTGACCGGATGCGTGCCGGCGAAGTCGTCGAAAGCAACCAGTTCGGAGGGAGAGATGCGTTTCAGAGCTTTCGGCGTATCCATGGCGCGATCACTTGTCGAAGCTGGCGAGCAGTTTGTCGATATCGTCCTGCGAGGAGGCGGCGCCCTTGAGCTGGGGGCCCTGCATCAGGCTCTTTTCGTCCTTGTCGGTGATTTTTGACGCCGCCGCCTGTCCGCTATGCCCGAAGGCGTTGATGATTTCCGTCACCTTGACTTCGATGTGCTTCAGGGTCTTCACGACCTTGGTGATGCGCTGCCCCGTGATGTCCTGGAAGCCGCAGGCCTCGTAAACGGACGTCACGGCGTTCGCCAGATCGTCGCTGACGGGAGGCGTCAGGCTGCCCGCGATTTTCTCGATCTTCTCGCAGGCGTCCATGATGGTGCCCGTGGCTGCGGCGGTTTCCCCGACCACGGCGTCCAGCTCGTCCGACGCCGTCGGGATATGGTGGTGGCTTATTTCGATGGAGCGCATATGCGCCAGCTCGGAGCGCATGTTCTCGATGTAGGAGACAAGCGTGCTCAGCTCCTGGTGCAGTTTCGCCGTGGGTTCGTTGTTCTTGTCGAGGGTGCCGAGCACCGTGCGGATGATCTCCACGACCTCCTTGCGGGTATAGGCGCGATCCTTCAGGTTTGCGGCTTCGGCGTGCTGTCGGGCGTCCATGTTTTTTCCTGTGTCAGAATTCTCCCAGCACGCTGGCCAGCTTGGTCCTGAGCGTATCGGCGTTGAAGGGCTTGACGATGTAGTTATTGACGCCCGCCTCGCGGGCGGCCAGAACGTTTTCGGTCTTGCTTTCGGCGGTGACCATGATGAACGGCACCTTGTTGCCCCCGCCCCGCACCTTTTTGAGAAGATCGAGACCCGTCATCGGCTCCATGTTCCAGTCGGAAATGACCAGGCCGTAAGGCTTGGCGCCTATCTTTTCAAGCGCCATCGTGCCGTCCGTCGCTTCGTCGACGTTGCCGAAGCCGAGCTGCTTCAGCAGGTTCTTGATGATCCGGATCATCGTCTGATAATCGTCGACGACCAGGATGTTCATGTTCTTGTCGACAGGCACCGCGTCAGCCTCCTCGGAATTAAAGCAGGGGGCGATAAAGAATGCTCCCCCTTCAGGTATCTTGCCTTCCGACCGGTTAAGCAAGGGTAAATTTTACATTTATAGAACAATTCTCAGTTGTTCTTTAACATAGAGAAAGCAAAAACCCCGTCCCGTCACGGGTTCATCATGGCGGCGGGCGTTTTATCTTTTCCGGCGGACGCCGGCAGTCCGGGCAGCTTGCGCTGCTCGGCCAGCTGAATTGTCACCTGCCTGGCTTTTTCGGGATCCATATTGGCGAGAATAGGGGAGCTCTTGCGTTCGCTCATCTTGCTGATGACGGACAGCATCACTTCCATTTCCAGCGTGTCGAAAATGCGCGCCGCCAGTTGCGGTTTCATGTTTTCATAGATTTTGACCAGGCTGCTGATGCGTTCGTCCTGAATGTTCTGTTGCCTGTTGAGCAGGTCCTCCAGTTCGCTCCTGATTTTATTGAGTTCGGCGACCTTCCGGTCCACCTCTCCTTCGGCGGCTCTGAGCAGGGCTTCCTGCTCTCCCATCTTCTTTTCGCGCTTGTCGAGTTCGTCCCGGCGCAGGGAGAGGGATTGCAGCACTTCGAGTTCGGCGGCACTGTAGGAGCGTTCTCCGTAAGGGGAAACTGCCGGAAGAGGAAGACCTCCGGTGGCGGGCGGCGTCTTCGTTTCCGGAGCCGCTGCCGTTTCCGGACCGTCTTGGGGAGCCGGGAGCGGCATCTGTCCGGGCACCTGCTCGAAGTGCTGCCCGGGCGGGGCGCTTTCGGCGACGGAGATTCGCGCCGGAAAACTCGCGAGATCGACCAGCCGGAGCACGGCCGCAAAGACGAAAACGGTCATCAGGAGCGTGAAGATGTTGAAGTTTTTAAAGAAATTCATGGGTCATGCTCATGATTGCTGTTTTGCCTTAAGGGCTTCCAGAAGGTCCTTTTCGGCGCGTGTCCTCGGCTGGATGTCCGGCTTCGTCGCTTCGGCGCCGTCTTCGCCGGTGACGGCCCTGCGGCTCTTTTCCGCCAGGGACTGGAGGCGGTTGGCGAGGTTGTCGCCCGCCTGGATCATGATCTCCAGTTCGTCGGACAGCGCACGCGACCTGTTTATTTTGTCCTGCAACGCGTCGCCGCTGCCGACGGCGGTTTCCCTGAAAGACCGGATGGAGGCATCGGCTTTCGCGGAGGCGACATTCAGGCTCCGGATCAGGGTTTCAAAGGCCGTGCGGTCGGCCCGCATCAGGGTGAACTGCCGGGACAGGCGGAAGCAATAGAAAACGGTGACGCCCAACACCGTCAGAAGCGCGATATCGAAGAATAAATTGACGACGGGGCTCATTTTCAGGGTTCCTCGGCCTGTTCCGGCTCGATGTATTCCTCGATTCTGACGGCGATCAGGTCTTTTTTCTGGCCGATTTTCGCCATGAACATCCCCTGGTCTCCGACCCGCATTTCGATCAGGTCTTCGGGGCGCGTGTTGAGCATCACGACAGAGCCCGGCTTCCAGTTGACCAGGTCGTCCAGGGAAACGGTGGTCTCTCCGAGGATCGCCGACAGGAAGATGTCCGTCTGATAGATTTCACGGGTCAGGTGGCTTTCCCAGATGGCGTCGCGGCCGAATTTCTCGCCCATGAACATCTGGAGAAGCAGCTCGCGGATCGGCTCCAGCGTCGCGTAGGGGATCATGATTTCGATGCGGCCCGACCTATCGCCCATATCGATGCGCAGGCGCACCAGAACCCCGGCGTTGTTACCCTGCGTGATGGTCGCGAAGCGCGGGTTGGTCTCGATCCTCTCCAGCCGGAAGCTGACCGGCGACAGGGGGTCGAACGCGGAGGACAGGTCGTTCAGGACGACATGCACCATGCGCTCGATCAGCTTGGTCTCGATGGTCGTGTAGGGGCGGCCTTCCACCCGGAGCGCGGACGTGCCGCGCCGCCCGCCCAGCAGCACATCGACGATGGCGTAGATGAGGGCGCTGTCCACCACCATCAGCCCGTGGTCATCCCACTCCTCGGCGTTGAAGATGCTGAGCATCGCTGGCAGCGGGATGGAGTTGAGATAGTCGCCGAAGCGCACAGAGGAAATATGGTCGAGGCTGATCTCCACGTTGTCGGAGGTCAGGTTGCGGAGCGACGTCGACATCAGCCGCACCAGCCGGTCGAAGACGATGTCCAGCATCGGCAGGCGCTCGTAGTTGACGAGCGCGCTGTTGATGAGCTCCATGATGCCGGTTTTTCCGCCCTTGCCGGCACCGTCGTCAAACCCCAGCAGGCTGTCGATTTCGGTCTGGTCGAGGATGCGCCCTTCATCCCCTGCCTTGACGTTCCCGGGAGCAGCCGCCGGTATCGGCCCAGGCTCCGCCGCCGCCTTGTCGTCGCCGGCCATGGCTTCCCATTCGGCCATCATTTTGGCTTCTTCTTCGGTCTGCGGCTTGTCTTTTGCTTCGCTCATTGCACCAGTATATCCTGAAAGAGGACATCGCGGACCTTGACGTCCGGCGCCGCCGCGCGGACGCGATTCAGAAGCTCGATCTTCATGCGGTAGATGCCGGAGGTTCCGCGCAGGTCTTCGACGCGCAGCTCCCGCAGATACATCTGAAACTGATCCACCACGCGGGGCATGAAAGGCTCGATCTTTTTCTGCTCTTCGGCGTTCTCCATCTCCAGCTTGAGGACGATTTTCAGGAACCTCGGCTGCTTGCCGGCGCTGTTCAGGTTGACGATGATGTCCTCCATCGTCAGGAAGGCGCCCGGGAAGGCCGTATTTTTAGCGTTCGCCAGCGCGGCGCATTCGGCGAAATCCTTGTCGCCCTCCTTGACGTTTTCGCAGACGAGGGGCTTTTTCGGAAAAATCTTGTCGAGGAGGCCGGAGAAATAGGCGCCGCTTCCCAGGGCGATGATAAGCACGAGCGCCAGGACGATAAACGGGATGATTTTTCCGGCGGTGAACCTGTGAGAGCCCTCCGCATCCTCCCCCCCTTCGGCGGGGGCTTCCTCGTCGCCCGTCTTTTCTTCAGCCTCCTTCACGCCTTTGGCAGCCTTTGCGCCTTTGACGTCCCCTGGCTTGTCGTCCTTAGGCTTATCCTCCTTAGGCTTATCCTCTTTTTTGGCTTTTTTATCTTCGGCCATGGCACCCCGCAATTATGGCAAGTCTATTCTGAAGACTTTAACTTCAAACTCCCCGATAAGCCCCTGCACATATTGTGCCATGCTTTATTGGCGCTGTCATTTGATTTTTGAAGATAAGACCTGATGGATTACGTCTGGAATAAAAGTTATAGAAATGCCATTAATTGTTCTGTCAACTTAAAAAATATCCTTGTCTTCGCCCTTTTTCCCGATCGGTGCTACTTTGGGGCGAATGCAACAACAGAGCCGGAAACTATGTCCTCCTATATTCAGATCACTGACAGGCTTTTCTTCGAGAAAACGGGGCTTGATCCGGTTCGGGTCGCGAAGCTCGTCGATAAAAGCCTGACGGGCGCGGACGACGGGGAGCTTTTTCTCGAATATGTGCAGTCGGAATTCTTTGGCTGGGACGACGGCAGGCTGAAAAACTGCTCCTACGACACGGATGTGGGCTTCGGGCTGCGCTCGGTCGCCGGGGAAAGCTACGGATTCGCGCATTCGTCTGAGATCACGGAAAAATCCATCACCCGCGCCGGGGAAGTGGTGAAGGCCGTGCAGCGGGGACATTCCGGAACGATGGATCTCAACCCGCAGAAAACCGATCAGCAGCTCTATACCGGCGACAACCCACTGCCGCTGGTGCCTTTCGAAAAGAAGGTCAGGCTACTGCAGGACATCGACGCCTATGCCCGCGCCAGAGACCCGCGCGTCCGGCAGGTCTCCGTGCAGCTCGCCGCCTCGTGGAAGGCGGTGCAGATCCTGCGAAGCGGCGGGCACAAGGCCGCCGACATCCGCCCTCTGGTCAGGCTCAGCGTCACCGTCTATCTCGATGACGGCGCGGGGCGCATGGAGGAGGGTTTCAACGGCCTGGGCGGGCGTTATTCATATGATCATATTTTCGAGAGAGGGACATGGAAGGACGTGGTGGACGAAGCCCTCCGTCAGGCTTTCGTCAGGCTCTCCTCCGTGGAGGCGCCGGCGGGTGAAATGGTGGTCGTGCTCGGCCCCGGCTGGCCGGGCATTCTGCTGCACGAGGCCGTCGGCCATGGGCTGGAGGGGGATTTCAACCGCAAGGGCACGTCGGCTTTTTCCGGTCTTATCGGCAAACGTGTCGCCGCCACGGGCGTGACGGTGGTGGACGACGGCACGCTCGTCGACCGCCGCGGCTCTATCACGATCGACGACGAGGGCACACCCTCGCAGCGCACCGTCCTGATCGAGGACGGGATCCTCGTAGGCTATTTGCAGGACCGCCTGAACGCGCGGCTGACGGGCGCGAAATCGACCGGCAACGGACGCCGCGAGAGCTACGCCGATCACCCGATGCCGCGCATGACCAATACCCTCATGATGAACGGCTCCCACAGCAGCGATGAAATCATCAGCTCCGTCAGCAAAGGGCTTTACGCGGTCAACTTCGGCGGCGGTCAGGTGGATATCACCTCGGGGAAATTCGTGTTTTCCGCAGCCGAAGCCTACCTCATCGAAAACGGAAAAATCGGCGCGCCCGTCAAGGGCGCGACGCTGATCGGCAACGGCCCCGACGTGCTGACCAAAGTCAAAATGATCGGCGATGACATGGCGCTCGACAAGGGCATCGGCACCTGCGGCAAGGACGGGCAAAGCGTTCCCGTCGGCGTCGGACAGCCGACTCTGCGGATCGACGGACTGACCGTCGGAGGGACGAAAACATGACGGAGGCCTTCGCCCCCCGTCCCGTCAGCGCGCCCTGACGACATGCAGGTAGATATAGCGCTGCGTGCCGCCGGTTTCCCGGTAGCAGAAAGCTTTTTTGTTGACGAATTCACTGGAGCCCCCTGTCAGCGTTATGGCGCTGCCGCCGCCGTAGTTGGAGCCGGAAAACCGCGTCAGGGTGAGGTCTCCGCCCGCAGGGATGGTTGACCAGCCTGTGTTGAGGAGATCATTGGCCTTTTCGCAAACGGCTAGGGTGACGTCGATGACGAGCATGACCAGTTCAGGGTTGCCGTTGGTGCCGACGCCGGTGACGGTGTACTGGCCGGAGAACTCGTAGGCGCAGGAGGAGACGCAGGCATCAGGCGGGGGGAGCTGGTACCGGGCTTTTCCTCCGCCGACATGAAAAAGCTCAGTTGCGGCCTGCGCTCCCGGCACGCCATAGGCGGCGTCGGCGCCCGCCGCCGAAAACAGGATTCCGGCGCCGGATGTGTTCGTGTCCGATACGCCGTCCAGCAGCATCATCCGGTCGATGACGGGGCGCAGGCCGATGCCGTACTGAATGAGTTCCGCGGCGGTGAGGCGGGCCTGCTCCTCCGTCGCCGTGGCGTCGATGCCGCGCCAGTTCTGGGTTATGGCGAAAGAGAGAGCCGCGAAAAGAAGGATCACGATCAGAATGAGGAACACGGCGTTTCCGCGCACGGAAGGGTCATGTCGCATGTTTGAAAGCTCCTGTTCCGTAATTTCGCGGTTCTTCGTCACTTGCGCGCCTCCAGCCATTTGATGACGGCGGCGCGGTCTTCCGGTTTTTTCAGGCCGGTATAGGTCATTTTGGTGTCCGGGACGGATTTTTTCGGATTCCACAGGAATTCGTTGAGGGTGTCAGCGTTCCATACGCCGCCCTTGTTTTTCAGGCCGTCGGAGTAAGGGAAACCGGAGACGCTGCCGGGCTTTTTGCCTGAAACGCCGGACAGGTTGGGGCCGGTGCGGGAGGGTTCGTTCCTGCTGAACGTATGGCAGATGCCGCAGAGCATGGAAATTTTCTCGCCCCTGACGATATCTGCCTTTGGAAGCAAATCCCTGATGAGTTCCGCGCCCGCCGCCGCCGACACGGGCTCCCCACCGATTTCCACCGCCGGAGTCTCCGTCCCGATCAGCGCGCGCGAGGCGGCTCCCGCCAGCAGGGCGACGATGCCGGCGACGAGGAGGGCGGCGGCGATTTTATTCGTTTCCGGGGCCACGGCGGTTTTTTATTCCTGTTTGCGTCCTGCGGCGAGCGGCTCCATGGGCTGGATGTCTACGTCCCAGGGGAAATAAATCCAGGTGTCCTGGCTGACCCATGTGACGTAGGTATCGACCATCGGCTCGCCGTCCGGCTTGGCGTACACGGTGGCCATGTGAGCCTTGGGAAGCAGCTTGCGGATGACTTTGGCCGTATTGCCGCTATCGACCAGATCGTCGATGACGAGCCAGCCCTCTCCGTCGCCGGTGATTTTTTCATCGATGCCCTTGATGACGCTGACCTGTCCCCGCACCTTGTCGTCGTAGCTGGAAATGCCGACGGTCTCGACCAGCCTGATTTCCAGTTCCCGCGCCACGATCCCCGCCGGAATAAGGCCGCCGCGCGTGATGGCGATGATGCCTTTCCAGTCGCCGCGTTTTTCAAGCAGGCGCCAGGCGAGAGCCTTGGAGTCGCGGTGGAACTGATCCCAGGAAACGATGAAACGCTTTGATGCGGGCGAATCGGACATGGCATTCTCCATTGATTGAGTCTCGACCTTCATATATACAGGCTTGCAATGCCCAATCAAATACCGTACGACGAGATAAGGAAGTTGTTTTTTATGACTATCGCCCCCTGGTTTTTGCCGTCGATACTGGTTCTGACGCTCTGGGGAGTGCAGCTGTTCCTGCCGAAACTGGCGGTCAGGACGCTGCCGCCCCTTCACCTGATCGTTTATTCCTCCTGCTTCTTTTTTTTCGGGGTGACGGGGATACTGATGTTCCTCGGGAACGTCCTGGAAGGCGATCCGGTGGGCGTTTTTCTTGCAGTCTCGACGGGTTTCCTGTCGACGCTGGGGACGCTCCTGTATATTTTCGCCATACGTCACGGATCGATGACTTATGGAACGGTCATGACATCGTTGTATCCGGCGGTGGCAACGGTGCTGGCTTTTTTTGTGCTGGGAGAAAAACTGACGTTGTGGCAAATAGCCGGGATTGTCCTCGGCGTTTGCTCCCTCGTTCTGATGGCGGGGCAAGCGATGATAAAGCTGAAGAATAACTGGCTTCTGCCCTCCCTGGGGGCTTTGGTGCTGTGGGGGGTCTCGGCGTTTCTCCCCAAGCTGGCGCTGCAGAGGCTCTCTCTGCCCGGCGTTCTTTTTTATGACGCCGTCGGGAGCATGCTCGTGGCCATGCTCATTTTATTTTTCATGCAGGGAAAACTGGAGAGGGACAAAAAAGGGATCGCGATAGCCTTCTGCATAAGCGGAATCAGCATTCTTGCGGCAATACTGTATTATTACGCGCTCCGGCTCGGCCCCGTCGCCACCATCGTGACGATAACCGCGATGACCCCGGTCGTCACGCTGATTCTGGCGCGGGTTTTTCTCAGGGACAAAATCAACCGCATCCAGCTTCTGGCGATAGGGATGGCGATGGTGGCGATTGCCTTGCTGGCGGGGTGACGGCGCTTTCCGTTCAGGGGGAAAGGGGCAGCCGGCAGACCACGGATGTGCCGATATCCTCCGTGCTGTCGATCATGACGCTGCCGCCATGCAGCTCCACGATGCTCCTGACGAGGGTCAGTCCCAGGCCCGCGCCGCTGCGCCGCTGGACCTTCTTGCTGTGGATTTTTTCGAACGGGGTGAAGACGCGGGCCATGTCCTCCGCCGGGATTCCCATGCCGGTGTCCCTGACTCCGAGAATGAGAAAATCGCCTTCCCGTTCCGCCGACAGCGTCACCACGCCGCCGTTGGGGCTGTAATTGATCGCATTGCTGATCAGGTTGAGCAGCACCTGCTTGAGCCGCCGTTCGTCCGCCCTGACCGACAGCGCGTCGTCCGGCGCCATGACGACGATCGCCAGTTTTTGCTTGCGCGCCCACTCTTCGGTCAGTCCCGCCACGCGCTCGATCAGCGTCTTCACGTTGACGTCGGAGGGGTACAGCTTGAGATATCCCGCCTCTATCGTGGACAGATCCAGAATATCGTTGACGAGAGAGACGAGCCTCTGTCCGGCCTCGATCATGCCGGACGTATATTCCATCTGGCGGTCGTTGAGCTTGCCGAAATACTGCTGGTTGAGCATTTCGGCGAAGCCCATAATCGCGTTCAGCGGCGTGCGCAGCTGATAGGACACATTGGCCAGAAAATCCGTTTTCAGCCGTTCCGTCGCCTCCAGCGCCGCGTTCTTTTCGAGCAGGGCCTGCTCGACCTTGACCGTGTCCGTGATGTCGAAATAGGAGTTCAGGATGTTGCCGTCCGGCAGGGGCATGACCGAATATTCCAGCACGGAACCGTCCTTGCGCCGCAGCCGCCCCCGGCGCGGTTCCCGTTCCAGGCCGTTGCCGAGGATGGTCTGGCGCATCTCCGGCCAGGCGACGTCGTCGAACAGGCTTTTTGTCTTCTCCACCAGATTCGAGATGTGCGCCGAGTCCGCCAGTTCTTCCGGCAGGAAACGCCACATCCCGGAAAAGGCCTTGTTGGAAAGCCTGACGCGGCCGTCCTCGCCGAACACCACGATCCCCTCGGCCAGGTTGTCCATGGTTTCCTGCTGAACCGCCATCAGGGTGTTGTAGGACGTTTCCAGTTGCAGGAGGCTGGTCACGTCCTCCAGCGTCATCAGCATCCCCCCCATCGGGCGGGGCACCACGATCATGCGTATGACGGAGCCGTCGGACAGATACTGCATGTCCTCGTAGGGTTCCAGCAGCGACGTGAACTTGTTGAGCCAGACCTGCTTGAACTGCTTGTAATCGGCCTGTTCCGGCAGCTTGCGGAGCTCCAGCAGCTTGTCGATGACCTCGATCAGCCGGGGGCGGCTGTCCATCCAGGATCCCGGCATCCCCGTCAGCTGTTCATAGGCGGAGTTGTAAAATTCCAGCCGCGTGTTGATGTCGAATATCGCGATCGCGGTGCGGAGCTGCTCAAGCGCCTCATTGTGGGAATCCGCCAGCCTTTTGTAGGACGACTCCCATTCCTCCTCGCGGGTGACGTCCAGGGCGACCCCCACGATCATTTTTTCGGAAGCGACCGGTATTTCTGTCATCTCGACCAGCCGCCGCTGGCCGTCGGCGATGATATGCCCGCGCGACGACTGCGCGGCCTGTTTCGCCACGGCGCGCTGCGACAGCACGCGCTGGCTCAGGTTGCCCTTGGCGGCTCCCGTCATGGGGAGTTCCTTCTGGTCGGCGATCACGGACGCGCCGGTATCGTCAACTATCCGGGCGTAAGATTTATTGCACCAGACCAGGTCCAGTTTCTGGTTGCGCAGCCATACCGGAAACGGCAGCGCGTTCAGTGTCCCGAGAAATTCGTTCTCGCGTTTTTCCGCCGCCGTCGTGGCTTCCATGCTGCGCGCCGTGACACGCGAAAAATCGGTGACGTCGCAGGCGCAGATCACGGAAAAGTCCTGCCGGTCGTCCCTTGCGGCACGCCGCCGTCCGGAAAGCCTCAGCGTTTTCCCTCCGATCACGGTGTTGACGTTGATGTCGAAATCCTCGTCGCATCGCCGCAGGCGGTCGAACAATCCTTCCATCGCCGCCGCGTCTCCCGCCGTCACGGCGGACTGGATATCCTGAAAAGAGCTGACGTCGTCAAGGCTGAACAGCGTGCAGAACCCGGGCGACAGAATCCTGGCCCCCTCCTGATCCCAGCCGCAGTATTCGACCGGGACGGCGCGGAGAAACGCCTCCAGGCGCTGGTTCTCCCGGGCCAGTTCCCTGTTCCTGCGGCGGAACGGAATCAGGACGTCCATCAGCCTGTCCAGAGCCGACGGCCCGACGTGCTGCAGAGAGATGTCCGGTTCGGAATGAGCCATGGATTCATGTTAAAGAGCTTTACGGGCGGGGACAAGCAAAGGGTTCCCGATCGCCCATTAATTTTATGCAAAAACTATGCGCGAGGTGCATGGAAACGTGGCGAAGTTGAAAATCCTGACACCTGTGATAGGATGCGTGGCACACGAGTGATTCTGTAATGTTGTCGTTTGAGGCTGTCTGGATAGAGCCTTTAAGGAACAAGGAGGGGAAGAGATGAGCCGACGAATGGCGTTGTTTGACAGCCCTTTTCTGCTGGGGTTCGACCAGTTCGAGCGCGCGCTGGAAAATGCGGCGCGCGGCGCGTCCGAGGGGTATCCGCCTTATAACATCGAACAGCTCGGGGAGACGGCGCTGAAGATCACGGTCGCCGTCGCCGGATTCGGGATGGATGACCTCTCCGTGCAACTTGAGCAGAACCAGCTCGTCATCCGCGGGCGGAAACACGGGGAGGAGGAGGATGGCCGTATTTTCCTTCACCGGGGCATCGCCACCCGCCAGTTTCAGCGTTCCTTCGTGCTGTCGGAGGATATCGAGGTGATGGGGGCGACGCTGGACAACGGGCTTCTGAACATCGATCTCCGGCGCATCCTTCCGGAGACGATCGTGCAAACCATCCGGATCCGTCCGGCGAAAGAGGACAAAAAGATAGAAACCCTCGATGTCGGAAAAGGGAAACAGGGGAGCAAATAATAGAGTCATTGCGCGGTAGTGCCTGAGCCGCGTTCCAGCCTTGTTATTGCCGGATCATTTGTCAGGCGGCGGCATAGTTGGCGAGGCCTGCGACGTTTTTGATAATGATCGTGCGGGTGTGGCGGGGATTGCGCCAGCG
>JAZDGQ010000100.1:0-3066 GCA_043806835.1 Pseudomonadota bacterium
GGCCAGATCGTGCACGGCCCGTTCGTACAGCGCCGCCTGCGCGGGCGTAAGGTTGCAGTACGCGCGCACCTCGGTCTTGTCCGGCAAGTCGGCGATGATCGACTTGTCCGTCTTCAGGCGGCGCAGGATGTAGGGGCGTGTGAGGGAGCGCAGCGCCGCATGGGGCGGGTTGCCACGCTCGTCCTTGCGCTTCATGAACCGGTCAAACTCTTTCGCCGAACCCAGCAGCCCCGGCGAGGCGAAATCAAACAGCGACCACAGGTCGGAAAGGCGGTTCTCCACCGGCGTGCCGGTGAGCACCAGCCGGTGCGCGGCTTTGAGGGCCTTCACGGCCTTCGTCTGCCGGGCGTCGGGGTTTTTGATCGCCTGCGCCTCGTCCAGAGCAATCAGGCTCCATGTGCGCCCGGCCAGCCAGGGCAGCCGCGCGACCATGCCGTATGTCACGATAACGATGTCTTTCGCATCCGCAGGCTCTTTCATGCCGTCTCCGGAAGGATGCGCGACGTGATAGGTCAGACCCGGCGCGAACCGCCCGATTTCCGCCTTCCAGTTGCCGATGAGCGACGCCGGCAGAACCAGCAGCGAAACGGACTTGCTCCCGGCTTTCCGCGATTGCATCAGCGTCAGCAGCGACAAGGTTTGCAACGTTTTTCCGAGACCCATATCGTCGGCCAGAATCGCCCCGAGCTGCAATTGATGCAACAGGTGCAGCCATGCGACTCCCTGCAACTGATAGGGGCGAAGGTCGGCGTTGATGCGCTGATCCAGCGTCTTTTGCAAGGCGCGGTTTTCCTCAGGGCTGCGCAGACCCTGCAAGGTTTTTTCCAGCCACGGCCCGCACGCCACGCGGGCATGCACAGAGACCCCTGCCGCCGCGGGGCCGTTTTCTCCTCCCGCGTCCATGCCAGACAGCCAGCGCATCCCTTCCGCGAAGGTGACGCCTCCTTCTTTCACCTGACGCTGAACCGCTTTCCATTTTTCAAGCAGATCGGCGAGCTTCTCCTTGTCCACCTCCACCCATCGCCCCTTGAAAAAGACGAGGGTTTCGCTGCGCGCCAGCAAATCCTGAATATCCTGCGCGTTCAACGCTTCATCGTCCAGCGTCAGCGACGCGTCGAAATCGAGCAGGGTGCTCGCCCCCACATGCGACGGGGGCTGGTCGCCGATGGTCACCTTGATCTCGGGCCTCGCGGTCTTTCCGGCTGTCCACCAGTCGGGAATCCTGACGGCGATGCCTGCCTTTTCGAATACCGGAACGGCCTTCAAAAACTGGTATGCTTCCCGCGCCGTCCAGGCAAGCGGATGATAGATGTCGCCCGAATCCGCCAGATCTTTCAGGAATGCGCACGCCTGCGTGGCCTTGTGGATCGGAGCCAGCAGCCGCAGCAACAGAGGACGCTGTTTCGCCTGGGCGTATTCCTCCAGTGCGCGGTTGAGCGGCAGGTGCTTTGGCTTGCCCTCATCGGATACCCGGTGCGCGTAGGTGGCCAGGAACGCAAACGGCGTATCAGGATCGCGCTTGTTCTCCGCCAGGTGGAAACAGACCCGCCCGAGCAGGCTCCAGCCGGAATGCCGCGCCGCGAAATAGGCGGGGATGCCTTTTCCGTGCAAAAGTATTTCTTCGCGCAGGGCGATTTCGACCGCACGCCACAGGCCGCGCAGGCACTCCGCGTTCACATACTCCGCGCCCTTCATCGGAGGGACGGTTAACAGCAGACGCGAACAATCCGCCTCCTGCAAGGCGATGGACAGGGGCGACTGCGCCAGATCGCGATCTTCCAGATCCGGGGCTGCGGCAAAGAGAGAAAGGTACAGGCGCGCGAAATCCTTCCAGTATGCGAAGACAGTATCTTCCGTCAATTCTGCGGCAGCTGTATCCAGGAACAGCAGGCCATGACCGGAGCCGCGCGTAAACGCTTTTCGCAAACCCTCAAGCTCGCCGCCCGCATCTTCCAGATTCAACTTTCCTTGCGGGGAGACCGCAAAGCTGGGCTCGGCAGGTTCAAGGAGAATATTTTTGACGATTTTTGTTGTCATGCTGCTTCCTAAAAATTCTCCCAACGGATCAAATTCCTCAAGACATCACCGGAGGGCCTCGATCACTATCTGCGGTGCGTGCTCGATCACCCGCAGGTAATGGCGTACACTGACGTCTGGAATCCGTTTTCCCTGTTCCCACGCACGCACGGTCGAAGGAGAGAAGCCAAACACGGCGGCGAATTCCCCCTGTGAGAGTTTCATTTTCTTGCGTATCTTCCGTACATCGGGAGATTTTATGACGACGCGCGTGGACGGCAGATCGACACGGCCCTCCATGTGATCCCTGACTTCCATCAGAGCACCCATCAGATCATCGAATGTTTTACCCATTGTGCTCTCCTTTCGATCTCAGTTGCTCCGCGAAGGCGCGGAGCGTTTTATATTCATCCTTTGTCAGATCTTCCTTTTCGTTCTTGGCATATGCAGTAAGTAAGAATACCCGTTGCGCCGCCGTGATCAGCAGATAGATGATCCGCGATCCGCCGCGTGTGCCCCGACCATGAGAAGCAATACGCAGCTTGTAGAGGCCGCCACCAAGATGCACCCCCTTTTCAGGATTTTGCGACAGGTCTTCAACGAGCCTGTCGATATCCTTCTCGCGCCAGATTCTTTTGGCCTCACGGTCAAATTTCCGGGTGCGATAAACGATGAAAACGGCGGCGCTCATATTTTTATAGTAACACTGTGTGTTAATAAATCAATGAAAAATGACACATAGTGTTACTATATATTGAACTATCCAGAAAAATCAAAGGTTTGCCTTCTGATTAGGCACGTAATACAGGTAATGGGACAGGAACTGAATGAATACAGGCATATAGCAACCTGTCAAAGGCTTGGTATGTCCAATATCTCAGATTGAAACGATAAGCAAATTCAGCGAGGAAAGCGATTGAGGCTGCTGGCGCAACGTTGCGTTATCTTCCTCCATACAGTCCTGACTTCGATCCCATCGAGCAGGTCTTCGCCAAACTCAAAGCATGGCTTCGCAAAATCGCCAAACGAACCATCGAGACTCTTTGGGAC
>JAZDGQ010000101.1:0-6226 GCA_043806835.1 Pseudomonadota bacterium
TCTGGTATCCGCAGCTCGAACGGGCCATCGAACTCTCCTCGATGGGAATTCGCGTCGACAAGGCCGCTCTGGAGAGGCAGCTGGAAATGACGGGAACGGTCGATAGAAAGAAGTTGTTCTTCCATAAAAAACTGCTCCACGGGAAGCTCCCGCTGAGCATCGGCGGAGGAATCGGTCAATCCCGGATGTGCATGTTTTTTCTTCGAAAAGCGCACATCGGGGAGATCCAGGCAAGCCTCTGGCCGGAAAAGATCAGAGAGCGATGCCGGGCTCACAATATTTTCCTGCTTTAAAAAACAGAACAAGGGTCGGGGGCCTTTGACATCGCTGTGCGCCGGCGATACAATACCCGCATGATTAGGAAGAGAGATTCATCATTAAAGATTGTTTTCTTTTTGATTTTCGTTTCCACATTTATCTCTTTTGCACAAGAATCAAAGAATGTTCAGCCAATAAAAGTTGCCTGTATCGGTGATAGCATAACTTTCGGCGCCGGACTCGCAGCCAGGAAAAAGGATTCTTATCCCGCAGTTTTAGGTCGAGTCTTAGGCAACGGATATAAAGTTAAAAATTTCGGAGTGAGTGGAAGAACTGCTCTTAGAAAAAGTAAGAGTCCTTATTGGAATTTGAAAGCGTTTCGAAACGCAATGGCTTTTAATCCGGATATCGTCATCATCAAACTTGGAACGAACGACTCGAAGCCGGTGAATTGGCAATACAAAGACGAATTTGAAAAAGATTACGGCGATTTTGTAGGTGTTTTTTTAAATCTTCCTTCCCATCCTAAGGTTTTTATTTGTCATCCTATACCGGCATTAAATAAAAACGATACAATTAGCGATTCTACGATCGTGAATGAAATCATTCCGATCATTGGAAAGGTTGGCAAGGTCAAAAAAGTGGAAGTTATTGACTTATACAAGGCATTTAGCGGAAAAGATAAGCTTTTCCTTGATGGGGTTCATTTAAATGAGGAAGGGTGTACGTTCATAGCCAAAATAATTTATAAAGCCATCACTGGAAAAGAGGTTATTGATAAGGAAACGGTAGCCTGGAAAAAATAAATGGGAACAGATACGCGGGGCGGCTGCTGACCTGATGTATAGTAGGTTTCTTTGATCATGGAAAATGCCCTTCGATCCAGCAGAAAACCGAGAGTGGCTGCTTTTACACCCGTCTTCAACGAAGAGAACCACGTGGGCAAAGTCCTGGATGGACTCGCGGCGGTCGTGCGCGACAAAATCGTGGATCAGGTCGTTGTGGTGGACGACGGCAGCACCGACCGGACCCCGGAGATTCTGCGACGCTACGATTTCGTGAGGGTCGTCCGCCACGAACGCCGGCGCGGCTGCGGGGCGGCGATCCGCTCCGCCCTTGAGGCGTTGCTTCCAGATGGTTTTGACGTGGCGGTCCCTCTGGCCGCCAACGGCAAGGATGATCCGGCCCAAATTCAGCGGCTGCTCGAGCCCATTCTAGCGGAGGAGGCCGACTATGTGCAGGGGTCGCGTTTCCTGCGCGGGGGCGAGAGGACCGGTTTGCCGTGGCAGCGCCTGCTGGCCATGTGGTTTTTTGTCTGGATGTTTCGGCTTTTCCTGTGGAAGTGGTACACCGACTGCACGAATGGTTTCCGCGCCTACCGGACCACGCTGCTGCGTGACCCGCGCGTGGACTGGCGGCAGGCCTGGTTGGGCAACGATTATGAGTTGGAGATGTACCTGCATTATCAGGCCAGCGCCCTGGGGTACCGGGTGAAGGAAGTTCCCGTTTCCAAAGTTTATCGAAGAGCGCCGGGCCAGTCGTATTCCAAGGCCCGGTTGGCGAACTGGTGGACTGGATTGAGAACCGTGATCTATTTACGGTTCGGATTTCGTCGTTAAACCGAATGATGGCAAAAGCACTCGTCACCGGCGGCGCGGGCCTCGTCGGCTCGCACATCGTCGATCTGCTCCTGCGCAAGGGCTACGCCGTGCGCATCCTCGACAATCTGGAACCCAGCACCCACTTCGAAGGCCGCCCGCCGTGGATTCCCGACGATGCGGAGTTCATAGAAGGCGACGTGCGCAGCACCGACGACCTGCGCCGCGCCCTGCGCGGAATGGACGTGGTGTTCCACCAAGCGGCCTACGGCGGGTTCGCGCTGGAGATTACCAAGATGACCGACGTAAACGCCTGCGGCACCGCGCGCCTTTTCGAGGTCATCCGCGCCGACGGGCTGAAAATCAAGAAAATCGTCACGGCTTCGTCGCAGGCCGTCTATGGCGAGGGAAAATACGAATGCGCCCAGTGCGGCACGTGTTATCCCGAAGTGCGTCCGCTCGAACAACTGGAGCGGCGGGATTGGGAGTTGCATTGCCCGAGGTGCGGCGTCTCCATGAAGCCGGTGCCCATCGACGAAGGCGCGCCGCTCAAACTCAACGGCACCTACCACCTCACGAAGTATTTCGAGGAGCGAATGACGCTGGGCCTGGGACGCGAATGGGGCCTTCCCGCCGTGGCGCTGCGTTACATGCTGACCTACGGGCCGCGTCAGTCGGTATTCAATCCCTACACCGGCATCTGCTCGATCTTCTCGACCCGTTTCCTGAACGGCGTGCCGCCCGTGATCTACGAGGACGGCCGGCAGACGCGCGACTTCGTCTTCGTGGAAGACGTGGCCCGCGCCAACGTTGCGGTGATGGAAAGCGACGCCGCCAACGGGCGCGTGTTCAACGTGGGCACCGGCTGCGGCACCAGCATCCTGCGGTTCGCCGAGTTGCTGCGCGATGCCTACGGCAGCACGGTGTCGCCGTCCGTGCCGGGCCAGTACCGCCCCGTGGATTTCCGCCATCTTGTGCCGGACATCAGCGGGCTGCGCAGCATCGGCTGGACTCCCGCGGTGAGCGTCGAAGAAGGCATCCGGCGTTATGCGCAGTGGATTCTTTCCCTGAAACAGCCCGCCGAGTATTTCACCAAGGCGGAAGAGACGCTGAAAAAAATGCGCGTCGTCCGACAGGCAAAGTGATTATCTGAAACTTCAAGCCCATCAACCCCGCAACCTATATGGCCACAGACATCATACGTTTCTTAGACCTACAGACCTAGTGCCCGAATCTCAAAGCCGGAATCGACGCTGCCGTCGCGAAAATCTGCGCGCGCGGCGATTTCATTCCGGGCGACATCGCCGCCTTCAGTTTCTATCTGGGAAAGAACCCGAGCGCCTGCAGCGGCGGCGGATTTTTTATCTTCTCATGCTCTTCGAGCGCGCTTTTCCCGAATATTCGGGGAAAGTTCCAACGGTTGATAATGGAATCGGGAATAGTTATAATAAATTTTTATTTGGAAAAACGTTCAGTTTGAGAGGTAATCCTGATGATCGCATTGGTTGATCTGAAGAGGCAGTACAAGACCATCCAGAAAGACATCGATAAGGCCATCCACGACGTCGTTATGAACACCGATTTCATCATGGGGGGGGACTTGAAGAAGCTGGAGGAGGAGTTCGCCCATTACTGCGGCGCCGCTCATGCGGTCGGGCTCGATTCCGGCACGGGAGCCCTGGAACTCGCGCTCCACGCCGTCGGGCTCAGGCCCGGCGACGAAGTGATCGTCCCCGCATTCACGTTTTACGCGACGGCATCGGCGGTCTGGGCCGCGGGCGGAAAACCCGTATTCGTCGACGTGGAAGACGACACGGCGAATATCGACCCGTCCAGGATCGAAGCCGCCATCACCCCGAAGACGAAGGTCATTCTGCCCGTCCACATCTACGGCCAGCCCGTCAACATGGCCGAGATCATGGCCATCGCCCAGAAGCACAAGCTTCTGGTCATCGAAGACGCCTGCCAGGCGCACGGCGCGAAAATCCACCTGAAAGACGGCCAAGTGAAGATGGCGGGGAGCATAGGGGCGATCGGCTGCTTCAGTTTTTATCCCGGGAAAAACCTCGGCGCTTACGGCGATGGCGGGATGATCGTGACGGACAAGAAGGAATACGCAGACATCATCAGGCTTTTAGGGGACTACGGCAGGACCAGCAAGCATCAGCACGACCGCATGGGTTATAATCGCAGGCTCGACACGATCCAGGCGGCCGTTCTCCGGGTCAAGCTCAAAAAGCTGGATTCCTGGAACAAGGCGCGCAGGAAATGGGCCGACCTCTATGACAAACTCCTGGGCGGGATCGGCGTCCGCGCGGTCAAGATCAGGGATTTTGGGGAGCCCGCGAGGCACATCTACGCCATCCGCGTGGAACGGCGCGACGAGCTTTTGAACTTCCTCCGGCAGAACGGTGTGGGGGCCGGGATCCATTACCCCATTCCTCTCCACATCCAGAAAGCTTTCGACTGGCTCGGATACAAACAGGGCGATTTCCCGATATCCGAGAAGATCGCGAAGGAAGAACTCTCGCTCCCGCTTTTCCCCGAATTGACGAGGGAGGAAGTGAAGCAGGTCGTTAGCCTTATAAAGGATTTTTATTCGGGCCGTTAGGAGAATTCATGATGACACAGCTCGCCGTCATCGGTTTGGGGCACTGGGGCCCGAACTACTTGAGGATCTTCTCCCAGATGGACGGGAGCAAGGTCACGGCCTGCGTCGACCAGGACGCTTCGCGCGTCGCCGTCGTCCGCAAGACTTATCCAAGTGTCAACTTTTATCCGTCGACGGAAGAGATGTACGCGAAGGAAAAGCCGGACGCGGTCGTGATCGCAACGCCAACCGCCACCCATTTCAAGATCACGAGCGAAGCCCTGGCCCATAATTGCCACGTGCTTGTGGAAAAGCCCCTGGCCATGGACGAAAAGGAATGCCGGGGCCTCGTGGACCTGGAGGAGAAGGGGAAACGGCTTTTAATGGTCGGGCACACGTTCCTCTATAACGACGCCGTCATCTGGATGAAGAATTACATGTCCCAGGGCCTGTGCGGGGAAAAGATCTATTACATGCACGCGGTGCGTACGAACCTCGGGCCCATCCGCTACGACGTGAACGCCCTGATGGACCTCGCCCCGCACGACATTTCCATATTTCTGTACCTCCTGGCAGCGAAGCCCATCGCCGTCTCGGCCTCCGGCGCCGCTTTCCTGAACGAGGCGAGGGAAGATGTCACGTTCATGACCATCTATTTCGAGAACGGCACGTTGGGGCATGTCCACGTTTCCTGGCTGGACCCGCGCAAGGTCAGGCAGGTGACGGTGATCGGCGACAAAAAAATGATCGTCTTTGACGACATCGCCGCGCAGGAACCCATCCGCATCTACGACAAGGGCGTCCGGCGCTCGCAGGAATATTCCGACTTCGGCGAGTTCAAGGCCATTGTCTACGACGGGGACGTTGTGATTCCCAAGGTCCAGATGGGCGAGCCCCTGAAGAACCAGTGCCGTGAATTCTTGAATTACCTCCGGGCAGGAAAGATCCACCGCTCGGGCGCATCGTTCGGACTTGAAGTGGTGAGGGTCCTGGATGCGGCAAGAGAATCGCTGAAGCGGAAAGGACAAGTCGTGGAACTTAGCGACTAAAATGGCCGACTCCGGAAGATATCCCCCCGAAAAGATCATCGTCATCCTGCCCGCCCGCAAAAGGGCTCGCGTTACATGCCCGGTGGGACGAGGATGAACATCCTCCTCTTTCGCAGCGTGACGACGGGGCTTTTCTCCATCATCTTAAGGCGGCTCGCCGGCTTCCCCGTGACCGATGGGATTAACGGCTATAGGGCGTTCCGCCTCTCCATCTTCGACAATTCCGCCATCGATCTTCGCCGGCAAAGAATGTGTCGAAGAAATATCTGAAATCCAATCAAGGGGCCCATCATGAAAATAATGATCAAGCTGGGGAAGGGAAAGAAGGCGGGGAAGAACGTGTTCATCGGCGAGATGCCTGCGCGGAAAGTCGGGGACCTGAGCCTCTCCATCGGAGAAAACGCGAATTTGAGGTCCGGCACCGTCATCTATCTCGGAAGCAAGATCGGATCGCACCTGGCCACGGGCCACAACGTCGTGATACGGGAAGAGAACCGGATCGGCGACCGTTTTTCCATTTGGAGCAATTCCATCATCGATTACGGATGCAGGATCGGGAACGGCGTCAAGGTGCACTGCAACTGCTACGTCGCCCAGTACACCATCCTTGAAGACGGCGTTTTCATGGCGCCCGGCACCATCATATCGAACGATATGTACCCGGGAAGCCCCGACGCGATGGAGCACCTCGAAGGACCGACGATCAAGAAAGGCGCCCAGATCGGATGCAA
>JAZDGQ010000102.1:0-7563 GCA_043806835.1 Pseudomonadota bacterium
GGTATTTACCGGCCAAGAATGAACTGAACGTCCTCTGGACCAACAGGGTAGCCATTGGCGGATTTAACTTAACTGGTTCTTATCCCGCCGGTTACTACTGGTCCTCGTCCGAGTACAATATCAGCAATTCTTGGAACCAGAGGTTCAGCGTCGGTAGCCAGCACTTCAGCAATAAGACCAGCGCTCTCTCTGTGCGTTGTGTCCGTCGGTAGAGCGCCCGGAGTTGAAGCCCCTTTCCCGATACTTCACCTGTCGCAAAAAGAAGGAGGGAAAACGCATGACCGCCGATGCTCAACTGACGCTTGAGGCAGTCTTCGACGCTTATTTCGCCTGCCGCAAGACCAAGCGCAATTCCATCAATCAGTTGCGGTTCGAGGCCGATCTGGAAAGCAATCTGGTTTCGCTGTACCGTGATCTTGTCAGCGGGGATTACAAGATCGGGCGCAGTATCGCTTTTGTCGTGACGTGGCCGAAAATCAGGGAGGTCTGGGCGGCGGATTTCCGGGACCGGGTCGTGCATCACGTCATTTACAGAGCGATCTTTGATCGTTTTTACAGGCGTTTCATCCGCGACAGCTATGCCTGCATCCCCGGTCGCGGCACGCATGACGGCATGCGCCGGATTTCCGGCTTCGCCCGTTCAATCACTCGAAACTGGACGCAGCCCGCTTACTTTTTAAAAGCGGATGTCGCCAATTTTTTCAACAGCATAGATCGCCGGATCGTCATTGATCTTGCTGAACGCCATGTACGGGAACAGTGGTTGCGGGCGCTCATTCGTCAGGTTACGCTGCATAACCCGCGTCCCGGCGCTGTGATGAGATCGTCGTCTTCTTTGTTTGCGCAGGTGCCGCGCTACAAGAGCCTGTTGCATGCGCCCGAGGGCAAGGGCCTGCCCATCGGCAATCTGACCAGCCAGTTTTTTGCCAATCTTTACCTGAACGAGCTGGATCAGTATGTGAAGCATAGCCTGAAAGTCCATTATTACGGACGATATGTTGACGACGTCGTTCTTTTTCACGAAGACCCTGACGTTCTGAATATATGGTACAGGCAGATGGATGACTTTCTACAATCAAAGCTCGGACTGCATCTGCATCCGGACAAGAAGCATCTCAACCGCGCCGATGCGGGAATAGACTTCACCGGATTTATTATCAAACCGGGTCGGACTTACTTGCGGCGGACGAGCCTCGCCAACTGCAAGCGGAAAATAAGGGCGTGGGAACGCAACGGATCACCGGTTGACCCGGCGGCGCTGGAAAAGGTTTCCCACAGTCTGAATAGTTATCTGGGCATGTTCCGGCAGGTTAACGGTTTCCGCGTCCGACGCGCCCTGTGTCGGCGCGTGAACAGCCTGTTCATCCATCCCGACCCAAATTTTACGAAATTGATTGTGCCGTAGGGGGTGCGGGGAGGTTTCCCGGCCCCGGATTTCCGGATTGATATTTCCTCCCGCCTGCGTTACTAATACGGGAGAGGGGGCCCGTCATTATGAATCGTTCATTATTCGTGGTTATAGCTGTTCTTGCGCTGGCCGGCTGCAATACGTTTTTTCAGGGTTCCTCCCAGAAAATCGTTATCGAAACGCCGGGAGTGGAGGATGCGGATTGCATCCTCCAGACGGAAAAGAGCAAATATCGCGTCCTGACGCCGCGTCCCGTCATAGTGGAGCGTTCTCGCCTTGCCATGACGGTGACCTGTGAAAAGGTCAATTATTTCACGGGCGTCGCGGAGGTGAAACCGGGAATGGTCGTGAATCCGGGCGCGCTGAATTTTTATAACGGGTTTATACCGGGCACGGCTTATGATGTCGCCAGCAACTCTATTTATGCCTACCCTGACACTGTCACCGTCATTATGAACGCAAAACCAGCAGTCGTTGAGGCGCCTCCGGCGGAGGAACCTGTGTTGCAGCAGAAGGCGGAGGATACCACGTTCGCAGCCCCTCCCACAGATGCGGAGAAAGCTGCAACGGAAGAGTCTTTCAGGAAAAGCATGCAGAAGTAAACATTACAGCCGCCGGATCGAGGTTATTTCCTTGCCGCGCGCGATGACGGTGTTCAGCGGCTCGACCGTCACTTTCATGTGAAAAGCGTTGGCGTGGATGAGGTCGCGGTCATCCGCCATGATGCCGACGTGTCCTTGAAAATAGACGATGTCCCCGGCGCGGGGGGTGTCCGCCGCGCTGCCGAGGACGTTTTCCTGCATCTCCGTGTCGCGCAGGGCGGAGATTCCGGCGCGGGCGAGGACGACCTGCACCAACCCCGAACAATCGATTCCGAAGCCGCTTCTGCCGCCCCAGTAATAAGGGGTCTCCAGAAATTTCCTGGCCGTGGCGACAGGGTCTTTGTCAAGGGCATCGATGGGCGTGATATTTTTCCTGTAAATCCACGCGCCATCGCTCATCTGCGCGTAATCCTGATGGGCGGTGGAGGTCACGGCAATCCGGCTGCCGAAGCTGAGAGTGGCGGTCAGGGGGGATTTTATCGTGGCCTCACGATAGGCATGGCTGCGGGCGGCGGTGACGATATGCGTAGAGGGCGTGACGATTTTCGTCAGATGCCTGCTTTCAATATGTCCCGGATAGCCGTCATGCGCACAAACACCTTTGCACCAGCCGTTTTTCTCCTCATGGACGGTAAAAACCTCGCCCAGAACGAGCTGCGTTTCAAACTTTCCGCGAAGGGCGCCGGTGTCGGGTACGCCGTGGACGTCGGCAACGGGGGATATGACCTGATATTTCATCGTGCGCTGTTCCGGATTTCACGAAATTAACGAGTTTTGACCTAGCATTGCCAAATCCGGATCATTCGTACACTTTATGACACGGACTGTACAAGCTCGGAAACGATTTTGAAGTTATTTTATTTATTTTGATACCAATCCTCGATCAATATGAACCAAAGATTGTCAGGAAAACTTCCCCCCCCCACACCTGTTTGGTACTGTGGGAGGCGCCAAAAACGGAGCTTTCAGAAAAGTGAGAGGTCGGTTCGAAGCGGATGTTCAGTGTCCGGATATCGGGGGATTTAACGGTGAGCATGACATCTTCCCTGAAGCAGGCATGCAGCAGCTTCCGGAATCCAACCATGTTCGTGATTTCGTCCCTCCTGATCGGGGAGGCATAGCTGATCGTGTGGCTGTACGCATCGTACAGAAAGGTGGAGGAGGGTCTGCTTGCCGTATCAAGGAATCGTGGCGTGACTTCGGATATGCCGCGCAGCCGTCTGTCGATTTCCCCAAGGTCTATCGCTTTCTGAATTTGCAGCCTCAAGCCTTTGATATCATTTAGCATTTTTGACCTTTGTACATTCATGGGATGATAGTGACCTGATAATACAATTTTATGGTAAAAAGCAGGGAAGGTCAATTTGAATATTATTTTGAGGATGGCGTCATCGTTAAGTATACTCACACGAATGATTTTTCACCGCATTTTTCAAGGAAAGAGCGAAGCAGGATGACGCAGTCTCAAAAACAGGGGACGCCGCAGGACGTCGGCGAGGCGCGCCGCGAAAAGCGCGAGAATTTTCTGAAATCGCTGGGATGGAAAAATATCTCGATGCAGTTGATGCCGGCGGATGCGTCCTTTCGCCGGTATTACCGGCTTCCGGGGGCTCCGAAGCCGATGCTGCTGATGGAAGACCCTCCGGATCGACCAAAGGTGCCTCCGTTTGTAATGGTGGAGCCTTTCATCCTGATCGCCGACCACCTGCGAAGCCTCGGGCTGCGGACGCCGGAAATATATTTCAGGGATATCCCGAACGGATTACTGGTGATCGAGGACTTCGGGGACGATACCTACACGCGCCTGTTCGGCAAAGGCGCCGATCTCAAGCCGTTGTATGAAATGGCGACGGACGTGCTGGCGCACCTGCACCGCCATCCGGAACGCAAGCATATCAAACTGCCGGATCAGGACGCCGCGCGCCTGGCAGCCGAGGCGATGCTGCTGCTCGACTGGTACGTTCCCGCGCTGACCGGCGGGCAGCCTTCGGACGAGATGAAGGAGTCGTTCGCAGAGGTGTGGAAAAGCCTCGTCGCGAAATTCCCGAAAGATCAGAAAACGCTGGTTTTGCGCGATTATCACGTTGACAATCTGATGGTTGTGCCGGGCGCGAAAGGAATTCTGTCCTGCGGCTTGCTGGATTTTCAGGACGCCCTGACGGGGCAGTTCAGCTATGACATGATGTCGTTGCTGGAAGACGCGCGGCGCGACGTACCGGAAGATTTGCGAAAGCATCTCTATGACCGGTACATCGCAGGCATGGGGGCGGAGCTTGACCGCGCCGGGTTCGATTATTCCTTCCGCGTGCTGTCGCTTCAGCGGCACGCCAGAGTCCTCGGCATTTTCATGAGGCTGTCCGTGCGCGACGGCAAAGACAAGTATCTGCAATTCATTCCGCACGTGCGGAGGATGTTCATGGAATCCCTGGCCGACCCTGCGATGAAGCCGATGAAGGAATGGTTTGAGAGCCGTAAAATCGATATCGGGAGACCGCTGAAGAATGGATAAGGATTTCATCGCAAAACGCCTCGACAGGATAAAACCATCCGTCACGCTGGCGCTCGCCGCGAAGGCGCAGGAAATGAAGGCGCAAGGCAGGGACGTGATCGGCCTCGCCGTGGGCGAGCCGGATTTCGACACGCCCGATTTCATCAAGGCCGGAGCCAGGGCGGCGATGGACAAAGGCCAGACGAAATACACGCCGGTGCCGGGAACCGTCGAACTGCGGAAGGCCGTCTGCGAGAAGTTCAGGCGCGAAAACGGCCTGACCTACGCGCCGGAGCAGGTGATCGTCGGCACGGGCGGCAAGCAGGTTTTATACAATGCTTTCATGGCCACTTTGAATCCCGGCGACGAGGTGATAATTCCCGCGCCGTACTGGCTGTCGTATCCGGAAATGGTGATGCTGGCGGAAGGCACTCCTGTGATCGTCGGGACGAAGCAGGAGCAGGGCTTCAAAATGTCCCCGCAGGCGCTGGAAAAGGCTATCACGCCCCGCACGAAATGGGTCATCATCAATTCCCCGAGCAACCCGACGGGCGCGGCATACGCGCGGGAAGACCTGAAGGCGCTGGGCGACGTTCTCAAAAAACATCCGCATGTGCACATCATGACGGACGACATTTACGAACACCTGATCTACGACGGTTTTAAATTCTCCACGATGGCGGAAGTCGTGCCGGAACTGTACGACCGCACGCTGACGGTGAACGGCGTTTCCAAGGCCTACGCGATGACCGGCTGGCGCATCGGCTACGCGGCGGGGTCAATCGATCTCATCAAGGCGATGAGCAAGGTGCAGGGGCAGAGCACGTCCAATCCCAGTTCGATCAGCCAGGCGGCGGCGGCGACCGCCCTGAACGGCGATCAGGCTTTCCTGAAGGAATGGCGCAGGATATTCCAGGCGCGCCGCGACCTTGTCGTCTCCATGATTAACGGGGCGGAGGGGCTGACATGCGCGGTGCCTCCGGGGGCTTTCTATGTGTTCGCTTCCTGTGCGGGCGTCATCGGCAAAAAAACGCCGGACGGCAAGGCGATCGGGAACGATACGGATTTCGCCGCATACCTGCTCGAAAAGCACGGCGTCGTGGTGGTGCCGGGCGTGGAGTTCGGCGCACCCTCCCATATCCGCCTCTCCTACGCTCTTTCCGAGGAAATGCTCTCCGAAGCCTGCAGCCGCGTTCAAAAAGCCTGTCTGGAGCTGGTGTAGCGTCTCCAGCCATTAATCCGCAAGAAAGCGCTGGACATAAGTGTATTTTTTGCCTATAAATCCCTACCTGCCAGACGTGCCCAGATAGCTCAGTTGGTAGAGCAGAGGACTGAAAATCCTCGTGTCGCTGGTTCAAATCCGGCTCTGGGCACCATTTTTCAGCCGAAACAATCCACTCATGGTGCACTGGTGGTGCACTTGCTGACAAAAAACCACAATAGAGAATTTCCTTGATGTCTAAAAAAGGCGTCAGGCGCTGGTTATTTTGTGTTCAGTGCACTCTTAGTGCACCAAAAATAAAACAGCGTCATTCATCTAATTGATAAACAACAACAATATATAAAAGAACATGGGATTGTGTATCCTATGTTGCTATTTTTTGTGCGTTGTTGTAGCCTTTTGCCATGCAACGCAAGGAATGAAAAAATGGCATCAATTGAAAAACGTCAATCCGATAAAGGCAAGATCACATATCGTGTCCTCATACGCCTTAAAGGGCATCCCACACAGTCTGCCACCTTTGAACGCCTGACAGACGCACGGGAATGGGAGAGGAACACGGAAAGCGCCATTAAAGAACGTCGCCATTTCAAATCAGCGGAGTCCAAGAAGCACACAGTCACCGACATGATTAACCGTTATCTGAAACGGCTAGAAACTCATAATCCCAGACGTTATAAGGATGTCCAAAGCTCTTTTGCATGGTGGAAAAAGGAGTTGGGGCATTGCGTTCTGGCTGATCTGACGAAAGCTCTTATCACCGAAAAAATTGAGAAAATGGCCGCCCAGAAAATGATATTGAAGGATGGCAGGGAAAAACCATTAAGCCCGGCCAGAGTAAACCGCCATATAGCCGCGTTTAGCCATGCCTGTACGATGGCCGTCAACGACTGGGAATGGTTGGAACAGCACCCCATGAATAAAATATCTAAAATGAAAGAACCTCGTGGCCGTGTCCGCTTTCTGGATGATGATGAACGCAAACGCCTTGTAAATGCCTGTCAGCAATCAAAATGCCCCTGTCTGTATACGGTGGTCATTCTGGCACTCAGCACCGGCGCACGATCAAACGAAATTATGAGCCTGACTTGGAGCGCCGTAGACCTTAACCGCAAGTCCATCACCCTGCATGATACAAAAAACAAGGAACGCCGGGTGTTGCCCCTCACCGGTCATGCGCTGGAATTAATGAAGGAACACAAGAAAGTGCAGCGTATGGACTCCGATCTTGTTTTCCCCGCCCCGCATAATCCCAAAAAACCTTATATCATCCGCACCGCATGGGATACCGCCGTTAAAAAAGCAGGGCTTGAGGATTTTCGCTTCCATGACCTCCGGCATTCAGCAGCCTCCTATTTGGCCATGAACGGAGCAAGCCTTGCCGAGATTGCCGAGGTGTTGGGGCATAAAACACTGTCAATGGTGAAACGGTACGCGCACCTGTCCGAAGCGCATACGCATGGTGTTGTTGCCAGCATGAATGAAAAGATATTTGGGAAATGACAAAGATAATGGCAAAAAATCCCAGAAAAGCACATTCTGAGGAGGCGGATGATAGTGCAATTACCCTTGCTAGAAAAAGCTTTGATACACTGATTTCCCTTTATAAGGAAAGCAGAAGGCCACATGCGCCAGATATACTCCGTGTTTCAAGAGATAAAAAGGCACCTGAAGCCTTTAATGCCGCCGCCCTTATATTTTAGGCTCATCGGGCGTTTTAGTGGGTAAAAAGTGAGCGGCGAGGTTTGATTTAGCCAACATTATCAATGTTTTTCTGTATTTTCTTATGCCTGAAAACGTGGCATGTTTTCAGCATGAAAAACCCATCGGACAAAAGAACGTT
>JAZDGQ010000103.1:0-20462 GCA_043806835.1 Pseudomonadota bacterium
AACGTTCTTTTGTCCGATGGGTTTTTCATGCTGAAAACATGCCACGTTTTCAGGCATAAGAAAATACAGAAAAACATTGATAATGTTGGCTAAATCAAACCTCGCCGCTCACTTTTTACCCACTAAAACGCCCGATGAGCCATAATTAAAATGATTTCCGCTTTTTAAAACCTCTTCAGGAGTTGAGGCACACCCCGTTAAAAACAGTAAAGATAAAAGCAAATATTTTTTCATTTTCTATTCCTAAATTTTTCTCTCTTTTTTGACGAGGTTACTACCCAATATCCTCATAAGCCACCTTCTGCCCCTCTTTCTTGTCCAGCTTCTGGGCGAGGGAGGCTTCGAGGAAGGGGTCGAGGTCGCCGTCGAGGACGCCCTGGCTGTCCGAGGTTTCATACCCCGTCCGGAGGTCCTTGACGAGCTGGTAGGGATGCAGGACATACGATCTGATCTGGTGCCCGAAACCGATGTCCGTTTTTTCGCTTTCTTTCTGATCCTTGAGAGCCTGCTTCGCCTGAACTTCCCGCTCGTACAGTTTCGCTTTCAGCATTTTCATGGCGGCGGCGCGGTTCTGGTGCTGCGAACGCTCGTTCTGGCACGCGGCGACGATGCCCGTGGGCAGGTGGGTGAGGCGCACCGCGCTGTCGGTTTTGTTGACGTGCTGACCCCCCGCGCCGCCGGAGCGGTAGGTGTCCACGCGCAGGTCCTTGTCCTCGACCTTGATGTCGATATTCTCGTCCACCACCGGCGTGACGGCGACGGAGCAGAAACTGGTATGGCGCCGCGCATTGGCGTCGTAAGGAGAAATCCGCACCAGCCGGTGCACGCCCGACTCCGACTTCAGCCAGCCGTAGGCGTTCTCGCCCTTGACTTCGAGGATGGCGTTCTTGATTCCGGCCACCTCCCCGTCCTGCTTGTCCATCAGCGCGATCTTGTAGCCCTTTTTGTCCGCCCAGCGCATGTACATGCGGAAGATCATGCCCGCCCAGTCGCACGCCTCCGTCCCTCCGGCTCCGGCGTTGACCTGAAGGTAGGCGTCGTTCGCGTCCAATTCGCCAGACAAAAGACTGGCGAGCCCGCGTTTGGCGACTTCCTTTTTCAGCGTGTAGATGTTTTTTTCCGCCTCGGCGACGATGGCGGCGTCGCCTTCCATCTCGCCCATCTCGATCAGCCCGAAATTATCATCCAGTTCCGCCTGCAGGGATTTCACCGACGAAATCCGCGTGTCGAGGCCGGTGCGTTCCTTGAGGATTTTCTGGGCGCGTTCCTGATTTTCCCAGAGGGCTGAGTCTTCCGCGAGTGCGTTCAGTTCCGCGAGGCGGTGGAGGGAACGATCCCAGTCAAAGATGCCTCCTCAGCAGATCCAGCGAGGACTTGATGTCGCTCACCGCTGCCTGGATTTCTGATTTCATTAACTGGCACTCCTTTAAAACAGACCAGATGACAAGAGTTTCGGAACAGTATGTTTTTTAAAAGTCGAAAGTCAAGCGTTTCATTAAGGAAAAAGCATTTGACATCGTTTCTAGAATCGTTTAACCTTGGCCTGATTTTAATGAGTACTTCCCGTATGGAGGATGATAATGGGTACAGGACGCGACATTATTGAAGCCTCTATCCGAAAAGGCCTTAAGGAGGGTGATGATCTCCTTGCAAAGCGGGAAGCGGCTGAAAAAGAACATGAGGATATGGAAAAGTCTGCCAAAGCAGTTGGTTTGTCCGATGTGCATCTGGCTTTTAAACACGCCAGCAGCCTGATTGAAGGTTTTAATATCCTGAAAAATATGCCGGGTTCGAAAGTTGAATTTTCTCCCAGCACCGCGCTTAACGATACCACCTATATATCCACAAATATTGAGACGCAGGATTCCTTCAAGATGACTCTTCTTGTCGGGGCGGATGGCAGTATCAGGGGCGGCAACAGCCGCTTCTATAAAACCGAAGAAGTCCTCAAATTCGCCGCCAAAAGGGCAAAAATACAAGGTCTGATTCCGAAAAATACAAGGTCTGATTCCATCTGAATTCTGGACAGGCCTGCGCCGCGCTCTACCGCAGTTCCAGGAACCTGTTGCCGGAGGCGTACCGTTTCAGGCCGGCGTTGAACAGGAAAATAGAAAAGATAAAAACGAACAGGCTGCCGGCAAGCTGAAGTCCGAGAAGAGTCCAGTTGAAATTCCGCAGTATTTCCACCGGCAGAAGACCGATTTAACAGGCAGGGAAGATCGTCAGAAGAACGAATTTTCCCCACGCTCCGAAGCCGTTCTGGGGATTCGTGGCCGCTATCAGGAAAGCGATGAAACCGTTCTCCGCCGACTCTCCTCCGACGCCCCAGAACGCCAGCGAATGCATGATAAGGCGAAAGGATACGAAAACCAGCCCCGCCAGAGTGCTGAGAACAAACAACAGAGGCAGCATCGAAAGCGAGGGCTGCACGAAAAAGGCCACCACGATGATCCCTGCCAGAATATCGCCGAGGCTGTCCGCCCTCATGCGCTGCATCAGCACCGAAATCAGGACGGGGCGGGGACGGGCGAGAAAAATATCCAGAAGCCCGCTCTGGATCGTTCCCGAGAGCTGGTTCAGTCCCCCGAAGACGCTGAAAAGGATGCCGTACCCCAGCGCGGAGCTTCCGTAAAGAAATGCGACTTCGCTCAACCCCCATCCCTTCAGACTCGAAAACCGCGAGAAAACCACCGCCCAGAGCGAAAGATAAATCAGGTTCTGCACACACATCAGAACCGCCATCGACCAGAAGGCGCCCCTGTGCGCGGTCATGTTCGCCCAGTTCACCTTCAGGGTCAGTCCTATCCAGTCAAAGCGATGCATCAGTCCCCCTTTTCCAGCACATGGCGCACCATGCGGCGGCTCGCAAAAGAAGCAACAAGAATTATCGCGGCCAGCCAGAAAACCTGCGTCCCGATCCCCTCCAGCACGGACGGGGTGTCCGGCATCAGCATAAAACTTCCAGGCACGAAAATAACCGCCGGAAACGGCGTCAGCAAAACAATCTCCCGCAGAAGCGGCGGGAAAAAGCTGACCGGAAAAAACAGCCCCCCGAAAGCAAATATGAATTTCGAAATGATCCACCCCGCCGGACGGCTGTAAGGCCCCAGGACTTCCAGCGTCCCCAGAGCGTACCCGAACAATTCAAACAGCAGGATACCCAGCACGAGCGACACGATCAGAAGCGGCGCGTGCAACGGCGCGACCGGCATGGATACTCCCGTGAGGTACGGCATCACCGCAAGCGCAAAGACGAATAAAACGACGGCGCGCGCCAGATGCGCCCCGACCATGCGCGACAGCGCCAGACCCATCATGCCGCAGGGACGGCGCATCATTTCCGTCAGCCGTCCGTCGGCGATCATCTGACCGAACTCCGCCAGCCCGGGGGCGGAAACGATCACGCACTCCGTCATGGCGAGATACCAGAGCAGGTGCGCGCGCGTCAGGCCGGGGATGCCCAGTTCCTCTATCGGCATGGTTTCGCAGATCGCCCGGAAACAGATCAGCAGCACAACATAAATCACCACGGAACTGGCCAGCTCCTGCCGGTTCCGAAGCGCGCCCCAGAACCCCATACCGAAACTCGCCGCGTAGGCGGGAAGCGTTTTCCGGTTCACCGCCCCGCCCCCTTGTAAATATGCTTGATGACTTCCTCAAGAGGCACATCGCCGACGGACACGTCATGAACCGTCAGATGCTGCAAAGCCAGACTGATAACCCCCGGAACGGAAGCGTCCTCCGGATTGATCTCCACCGTCAGCCTGTGGGGTTCAGTCACCGTGTTCAGAATATGCGGAATGTCCAGAACGGGATTCTCCTCCTCCGTCACGAACACCAGCCTCTTCTGCCGCAGATACCGCTTCCGCATCTCTTCGAGGGACGTATCGATCAGCTTCTCCCCATTGTTGATGAGGATGACGCGCCTGCAAATCTTCTCGATGTCGGCGGTATCGTGCGACGTCAGGATGATCGTGATGCCGTCCGTTTCCCCCAGAGCGCAGAGATGGTCGCGCATTTCCGCCCTTGTCGTGACGTCGAGGCCGATGGTCGGTTCGTCCAGAAACAGGATTTTCGGCTTGTGCAGGAGGCTCGCCGAAATTTCGCACCGCATCCTCTGTCCCAGCGAAAGGGCTTTCACCTGCTGATCCAGAAGCGGCGCGAGGTTGAAAACCTTTTGCAGCCGCGAGAGCTGCGCGTCATACGTCCGCCGGTCGAGGCCGTATATCTTGCCCAGAAGGTCAAAACTCTGCCGGACAGGAAGATGATACCAGAGCTGTGACCTCTGCCCGAAAACAAGCCCGATTTCGTAAGCCAGCTTTTGCCGCGCTTTCCACGGAACGAACCCCGCCACTTCCGTATGGCCGGACGTCGGCTGGAGAATGCCGCTCAGCATTTTCAGGGTGGTCGATTTTCCGGCTCCGTTCGGGCCGATAAAAGCCACTCTCTCTCCTGCGGAAATTTTGAAAGAGATGTCCCTGACGGCGGAGACGACTTCGGCTTTATATACGGGAAGCAAAAATCTGCGCCCTTCCGCGCGCTTCCGGACGGCAAATTCTTTTCGCAGATTTTCAACGACAATCGCCATGGCTCAGTTTTGCTCCAGCACACCCCGCAACCGTGTCGGCAGGGATGGGCATCTCATCAGCAAGAAAACAATCCAGATTCAGGCGGGACCTGAGCGGACATACCGTACAGAACAGCGATTTTCACTTCGGGGTCAACATAATCAATTCTCCATAAAATTGTCAATTGAAAAATTTGGAATTGTTAAGTTAAGATAGTTATGCCTCTTTTTTCTGTCCGGATTTTGGGGGCCAGTTCAGAGTTTTTCAGCAGACTGCTAATGCTTGAATCCGATGAATGCCGGCCCCAGGATGATAACGAACAGGGGGGGCAGGAAGAACAGGATCATCGGCACCGTCAGCTTGGGAGGCAGGGACGCCGCTTTCTGCTCCGCCGCCGCCATGCGCAGCTCGCGCGTCTCGTCGGCCAGAACCCGGATGGCTTTCGATATCGACGTCCCGTACTGCTCCGCCTGCAGCATGGCCGTTGCGAAGGAGCGCGCAGGCCCGCTGCCGACGCGGCTGGCAAATCCCTGAAACGCCCCCTTGCGGTCGTTCAGCAGCCCGAGTTCGGCGCTGAGAATCCCCAGTTCCTCCGCAAGCGTTTCGGAGTGTTCCGAAATTGTCGCGGCGATCCTGTTGATGGCCGCCTCGATGCCGATCCCGCCCTGCACGCAGATCAGCATCATGTCGAGAGCGTCAGGAAAAGAGAGGGAGATTTCCATCTGGCGCTTGTCGGCCATGTTCTTGACCAGAATGCGCGGCATGAAAAATCCCGTCACGGCGAGACCCAGAAGGATCGAGAGCACGGTGGCATGGGAAATCTCCTTGTGAGAAAGCCCAATAAAAAGCATCCCCAGTCCCACGAGCGCCAGCGGCAGAACAATTCTCGACCCGAGGTAAATCAACGGCGCTTTCGAACCGCGTATCCCCGCCTGCAACAACTGATTGCGCGCAGTGACGCTCGCCCTTCCCGCCAGGGACTGAAGCTTGTAGAGCGACGCTATGGCCTGCGCCGCCGTCATTTCAGGCTGTCTTGCGGCATTCTGCTTCCCTGCCTGCTCCCGCGCCTGCTCAAACAGCGTGCGGCGTTTCTTCTCGATGACTTCCTTGTAACGTTCCTTCTTTTCCGAACGCGCCAGCAACGGCAGGGCGAACGCCGCAAAGGAAACGGCTGCGGCAATCGCGCTTAAAATCACGATATAAACGCCGGAATCTATATTGATAAGTGTTTCCATGCCTTCAAATCCTGAAATTTATCATTTGCCGCATCATCAGACATCCCAGAAACATCCAGAAAACCGCCCCTCCGAGAAAAAGCTGCCCTTTCGGAACATTGAAAAGAATCCCGACATACTCGGGGCGCGCCAGATAAAGCCCCAGCGTCACCAGAACCGGAAGCGCGCCGATGATCGCCGCGGAGGACTTGGCTTCCGAGGACAGCGCCTGAACCTTCCTCCGGAGCCGGAACCTCGACCGGATGACCGAGGAAAGGTTGTACAGCACCTCGCTGAGGCTGCTGCCCGTCTCGCTCTGTATCTGCAGCGCCGTCGCGAACATATGCACCTCTGGCAGAGGCACGCGCCGCGCCGTCATTTGCGCCGCCTCTCCCAGCGGAACGCCCACTTTCTGGTTTTCGTAGATGCGGATCATTTCCTCCTTGAGGGGGCCGGTATACTCGCGCGAGGTCATCACGATTGCCTCCGACATCGGCATTCCCGCCTGCAGCAACCGTGCCATCGCATCCAGGGCGTCAGGGAATTCCTTCAGGAATTTTTTCTGCCTGCGCTTTATCTTCCATCCGAGAAAAAGCCTTGGGAGCCCAAGAAAAGCGGTAAAAACCATGAAAATCCTGGCAGCCGGCGCCCAGTTCGTCAGGAGGAGCAGCCCCCCGACACCCGCCGCAAACAGAGCCGAGTTGATCCAGAACCGCGGCACGGACGCCTCAATCCCCGCCTGCTGCAGCAATTGGGAAATGGACGTCTTGTCTTTTTTCCTCCCCTGGGTTTCGTCGCCGACCCCCTTCAGCTTTTTGGCGATGTCGGCGCGCTGCTTGGCGGCCGCTTTTTCCGCCCCCCCGTCCTGGGAGCTTCCGCCCTTGACGCGGCAGACCACGGAGCGATACCTGTCCCGCCGCTCCTGCCTCTTTCCGACGTAAACGCTGACGACAGCGGCGACGGAGAGAAAAGCGATGATGATTCCGATGGTGACCGGCCAGATCATTTTAGGTATATGCCTCCGACATCGCGTCCAGCAGCTTCTTCTCAAGACCGTACTGCCGCGCACGCTCGAAAAGGATGGGGCGCAGGCCGGTGGATTTCTGGCGCCCGATGATGCGGCCAAACTCATCCTCGCCCTCGTACTCGAACCGGAAAAGATCCTGCATCGTGACGACCTCGCCTTCCATGCCGGTGATCTCGGTGACATGCGTGACCTTGCGCGACCCGTCGCGCAGGCGCTGCACCTGGATGATGACGTTGACGGCGGAGGCGATCTGTTCGCGCACCGCCGCGGTCGGAAGGTTCAGCCCCCCCATCGCGATCATGTTCTCAAGGCGCGTCAGGGCCTCGCGGGGGTTGTTGGAGTGAACGGTTCCCATCGACCCGTCGTGGCCGGTGTTCATCGCCTGCAGCAGGTCGAAAGCCTCCGGCCCCCGCACCTCGCCGACGATGATCCGGTCGGGGCGCATCCGGAGGCAGTTCTTGATGAGGTCGCGCATCTTGACTTCGCCAACGCCCTCGAGGTTCGGCGGGCGCGTCTCGAGGCGCACGACGTGCGGCTGCTGCAACTGAAGCTCGCAGGCGTCCTCGCAGGTGATGATGCGCTCGCCGGGACTCATGTAGAAGGTCAGGCAGTTGAGCATCGTCGTCTTGCCGGAGCCCGTGCCGCCGGAGATGACGACGTTGGCGCGGCAGGCCCCGATGATCTTTATCATCTCGGCGCAGGCGGGAGTCATGGCCTTGAAGGCCATGAGCTTTTCAAGCGTCAGCTTTTCCTTGGCGAACTTGCGGATCGTCATGGTGCAGCCGTCAACGGCGAGCGGCGGGATAATCACGTTGACCCGCGACCCGTCCGGCAGACGCGCATCGCATATCGGGCTTGATTCATCCACCCGGCGGCCGATCACGCCCACTACGCGCTGACAGATGGTCAGCAAATGGTGGTTATCGCGGAATTCGATGGGGGCGCGCTGAATTTTCCCTCCGGTTTCGATATAAATCGTTTTCGGGCCGTTAATCATGATGTCGGCGATGCCCTCCTGCGCCAACAACTCTTCCAGAGGGCCGAAGCCCAGCATATCGTCCGCCGCCTCTTTGGCGACCTGAGCCAGCTCGGCGGGCGTCACGTCCAGACCCCTGAACTGGCCTATTTCCTGCACCGCAGAAAGGATTTCCGCGCGCGCCTCATCCGCCCCCATGCGGGACAGGGATTTCAGGTCGATCCCGTCCCGGAGATCCGTCCATATCCTCTTGCGCGCCCGATCCAGACGCGGGTTAGCCGCCATTGCCGCAACAGGCGGCTCCTGTTTCGGCGGAGGCTCGACGGCTCTGGGAACCGCAACTGCCGGTTTCGATGAATCCGCTTCCGCCGCGGGCGGCACCGCAGACTGCTCCGCCGCAGACTTTTCAAAGGTATCCGCGACCGGTTTTTTCAACGGCACTGCTGCCGGCTTGACCGCCTGTGCGCCGCCCTGTGGCGTATCTGGACGTTTGCCGAACATCATTCAACTCCTGTCACTTACCAAGAGTTTTCTTGATAAAACCCATCAGGGTGTCTTTTTCACCTTTATCCCCGATGTCTTTGCATTTAATCGCGGAAGCCTTCTCGGCAATCGGCATAAGAGCCTCCATGACGCCTCCGGCGTTCTTGTTCTGACCGACGGCTTTGCCCGAGGCTTCGCTGGCGGAGAAAATCTTCGGCATATAGGGAAGCGTCGCCGAAGGCTCTATCCCCATGCCGAGCGCCTCCTTGATCTCGCGCGCCGGGATCTCCTCCGAAGAAGCCATGCCCCGCATGTTCACGACCAGATCGGTTTCTTTCAGATGCGCTTTCAGCGTTTTCGTCTCCCCCAGCAGCGTCCGAGCATTCCTGAGCGCCGACAGCATGGGCGTCGTCACCATGACGATCCGCGCCGCGCGCTCCAGCAGCCTTTTTTGCACAGGCCGGATGGCCTGGGAAAGATCCACGATGACCACGGGAAATTTCTGCATCACGCGGCTCACCAGAGTCTCGATATCGTCAGGCGCGGAAGGCTCCATCAGGATCGGCTCCCCGCCGCAGACAAGCGCGGAAAGGCGCTCCGACACGGACTGGTAGATGCGCTTCATGTCGTCATCTGTACCCGTTCCGCCAAGACGGACGGCTTCCATCAGAGTCGTGGAAGGTTCGAGGCCGTGGGCGATCCCGATGCTGCCCGCGCTGCCCGCGACATCCATCAGCATGGTCTTCTGCCCCAGCGCCTCTGCAATGTTCCAGGCCAGAATCTGCGCCACCGACGTCGCGCCGACGCCACCCTTGCTGCCGATCACCGCAACGAGGCGGCTGCCGGAAATCCCCCTTTTGTCGATCAGCGTCCTGGCGATCACCTTCGCCATGTCTTCTTCGGAAACGGGGCGCACCAGATAATCCCTGACCCCCATCCCGACCAGGCTGCGATACAGGTGAACGTCGTTGTTCGGCCCGATGATGACCGCATCAGTTCCCGCCGCGCACACACCCGCGAGGCCGCCAAGCTGCTCGATAAAGGTCTCGCCGATATCGTTGGTCTCGATGACGACCAACTCAGGAGCCGCCGTCTCCCTGTAATGGCTGATCGCGGCCTCGATCCCCGCGCGCTCCACCTTCATGCCGACCCGCGCGAACCGCCAGTCCACCGCAAGCTTCTGCGCCAGCGCGGCAGTCCCCTCGTCCAGCACGTAAAAATCCACGCGGGAGGCGGGCAGCAATATGGAGGTGATATCTTCTCCGCTCATCACTGAGTTCCAATCGAGCTGGCCTGGAAACCCTGCATCGGCGTATTGGGTGTTCCCGCCTTATAAGCTTCAACGGAAGCGCCTGCGCGGCGCGAGTCATTGTCCTGCGCGCCGGCCTTGCCCATCAGATCGGACGGATCGACGATCATCCGGCTCACCGCCATCTGCGTTTCGCACCCGAACTTGTACTGATCGATCGCTTCCAGATTATCCGCCCCCTGATATCCGGTAATGCGGCCGCAATCACCGGACGGCAGCGCCACCAGCGCCTGATAAGCCACCACGACCTTGTTGACATACCGTTCGTCCGCGACGGGAACCGTCGCGACATGAACACCTGAAACACCGCGTTTCTCAAACGCTTTCTTATACGCATCCCCCTGTCTTTCGGCCACATGTGCGCGGCGGGCATCTCCGGAAAGCCAGGAGACCGTCAGGGTGACAGCCCCTCTTCCGTTCCGCTTCACATGATCGGCCAGGACATTGACGCGCGCCGGATCGACGCGGGAGGAATCCAGCACCTCCGTGACTATCTGCTCCCTGAGCCTGACTTTCCCCGTCTGAACCTGCGAAGGCAGGGATGCATCACAAGCGGACAGGACGAGCGCTGCGCCCAATATCCCCGCGAGAGAAACCAGTCTGTATGCCCGCATGATCCAAGCTCCTTCCATCCCTTTGGCCTTAGTCAATGATATAACCAAAACCGGCGCCAAAGCCAGCCTTCTCAGAAACGCGATTACCATAGGTTTTTTTCAGATTCTCCATGAGACGCAGGGATAGAGGACTCATGCCCGTCACCTTCTGCTCCGGAGGCGCCGTTTCCACCCGGGGAACGGGGGGATGAACGGCGACAGGCTCGTCCGCTGCCTCCACGGCATTGGGTTCCGCATAGGGATCCACAAGGTACGGCGTGACGATAATCACCAGTTCCGATTCATTCCGCGAGAAGGATTTGGACTTGAACAGGTGACCCAGAACCGGCAAATCCTCCAGTCCCGGCATCCCGTTCAGGGAGTGCAGCGTGTCGGATTTGAGGAGCCCTGCAATCATAAGAGTGCCCCCGCTGCTCATCTCCACGGTGGTTTCGGCGCGCCGGACCCTGAGCCCGTCGATCTGGACATCCACGAGAGTCACGCCGTTTGTGCTGTCTTTTTCCGACACCTCCGTGGACATATGCAGGGCGATGCGGTCTTTATTGAGGACGGTCGGCGTGAAGTTCAGGGATACGCCGAACTGCTTGAATTCGATGATGACGTTCCCCGTCGAATCCCTGCCGGTCGGCACGGGATATTCGCCGCCTGCCAGAAATCCGGCCGTTTCGCCGGAAATCGCCGTCAGGTTGGGCTCCGCCAGCGTGTTGACCATGCCCTTGGTTTCCAACGCCCTGAGCGTAGCCGTCAGCGGCCCGAACTGGCCCTTCTTCCCCACCAGAAGCGCCCCGCTGCCAAAGGGCGTCAGGACGGCCCTGCCCACGTCTCCGGCGTTCATTCTCAGGCCGTTGGTGCTTGCCGCCCGGAAATCCGTTTCGATGCCGAGATCGCGCAGAACGGAACGCTTGGCTTCAATCACCTTGACCTTGAGCATGACCTGCTGCTTGTCTTTCACCGTCATCAGATCGACCAGAGACTGGCTTCTGTCGATCATAAAGCGCGCCGCGAGATCCCTCACCTGATTGGAGACAGACGGACTGGAAACGGTGCCGCTCAGGACGATGTTTTCCTTGACGGTTCTTGCCGTGATCTTCTCGTTTGGAAAAAATTCCTTCAGCGTATTCTGAAGGTTTTTGTCATCGACGCGCACATGAATCGTGATATTGGCGAGTTGATTTCCGATCTCGTCATAGGCAAGCACGTTGGTATCACCCACCGCGCGCCCGACGATATAAAGGCGGTTGGCCCTGAGCGTCCCGACATCCGCGATGGTGGGATTGGCGACCAGAATGTCGGCCACGGCTCCGGACAGATCGACAGTGTCGGCCTTGCCCGCTATCAACTGAACCGTTTTGTTGAAGCTTCCGGCGCCATGAGCCATCATCGATCCGACCGAGATCGCTATCAACAGCAGCAAAACTTTTGAAAGAATGTGTTTCATAATATCATCCCTTTCTTAGGGCTTTGTCACAGAACGTACCGGCACGTTCGTCACGGAGGAACCGCTGTAAACACGCACGGTGTCGGAAGATACCTTTGATTTGTCCATAATGTCGTATATTTTTCTGATGACGCGACTGGTCGTGACATCCGTCGTCAGCGGCACATCCTGATCGGCCTTGGTATCCTGCTCGCCGAGCCGCCGGAGCGAAAGGCTGATTTCGCCCATCGTGGATGCCATCGCCAGAATCTGTGCGCCCTGCTTGCTGACTTCGATGGTTATGGTGCGCGCCACCTTGGCTTCATGGCTGCCCTCCTTGGAATTCTGATCCACCGCCAGGACGCGCACATTGCTCAGGAGCGTCTCGCTGGCAAAACGTTGTATCGCCTCTGAGGAATAATTTTCCGCTTCCCCCTTCAGGTTCACTTGATAGGTCAAAATCACATCCACATAATCGCCGGGGGCGACAAACCCGCCCGCCGCCGTTTCCGCTTTGACGCGAACGCTCACGGCTCTCATGCCCGGGGAAATGGAGGCCGAGAGAAATTTACCGCTGCCCTTTGCATCCGCAACGACTGCCTGTATCGTCACAGGCTCTCCGGACTCAAGAGTGCGCCGCAGAGGCTTGTTATAAACTTCCAGTTTACTTTCATCCGCTTGCTCTTTTCTTTTAATCATGCCCTTGAAGACAAGATTGTCCGGCATGGACGTCCAGCCCACATCCGTAGCCTTCAGGGTTTCTCCGATCTGCAGTGTTTTTTTCGTGACGAGAATTTCAGTGCCTGCCGTTGCCATGCTCTGACGCGACTCCTTCGGGGCAAGTTTCATCTGCACCAGAAGCGCGACCGCGATAGCAATGACAAACGCCCCCCCCATAATCATCAAAACGCTTTTATTCATGAAAATTCCCCAGATAAGCAACCCAATCCACTTTTATAGTGGCATAGAAATTCGATTTTGTAATGAAAAAATTGAATGTTTCTAATGAATTATTTTAAGAACTTCATTTAATTGGTTATGTGCGAATCCTGTATGGAAAAGTGCGGCCCAGAACCCAAAACTTATGGCAACGCCATAAGGAACCGCATTGCGCCCCTCCTGAAGCTCCGCCACCCAGCTTCCCGGCCTGGGGCTCCTGAAAGGTCTTTTTCTGAGAATCACAAGGGAAATGAATCCGATAAGCCCTCCCATAACCGCCATGTAGAACATAAAAGGCATCAATCCCTTCAGCCCTGTCCAAAGCCCCAGCGCCGTCGCCAACTTCGAATCTCCTCCGCCCATCATTCCAAAAGTAAACATAATGTAGGTCACCGCAAACATGCCCGCCATCGCCGCGATATGCTGCCAGAAATCGTTAAAAGATTCCGGCGAAGCAAAATACGCAGGAAAAAAGCAAAACAGAATTACGAGAGAATTCAGATTATGTATACGCAACGACCTGACATCCGAGATGCAGCTCAGAAGAGTTACGATTAAAACAATGAGCATCATCGCCGGAGTTATGATCGCCATTTAGGCCCTCAAGAAAGAACCCGCTCTTTTTCAGGGAGCGGGTTCTTGTATGTGTGCGCCAAAAAGATAAACGGCGACTTTGTATTATTCCGCAGCAGCTTGCAGTTGCGTATCCACGTTTGTAAACAGTGCCACCAGGTCATCCCCGACAGCGAAAACAACCACGGAAATCGCAACGGCAATACCCGCTGCAATCAGGCCGTACTCAATCGCGGTTGCGCCCTCATCAGAACGCATGAACGCTTCTTTTTTCGCCCAAAGTTTTAACAGCATAGTTACCCTCCCTTGTTTAAATGAAGTCGTTTTCTAATAAAGTTAACCCGTAACCTTATATCTTCATCCTAACGCTACAGTACTTAAAGTTCAGTAAAAAAAACATGTTTAAACAGTTAATTTTTGAATTTTTATGACTATTACTATAGTTTTCACACGATTTATTTACATACAAGTTTATCCTTTCAAAACAGGATAAAATTGGGAGAAATAAATGGCACGTTTAGGGCGTGTCATCCCGATGGAGCGTAGCGACGAGGGATCATGCGGAAAAAGATTCTCATCTATTTAAAACTGGCATTGTATGTCAGCCCCTTGTCCGTCTCCGTGACGTAGCCCTGCTTGAGCACCCTGTCAACCAGATCGATGATTTCCTTACCAGACCATTTTTCATACTGGAAGTTGTTGGCGATAAAACTTTCCAACGTCTTCCGGCGGCGCGGGCGACTTTTTTGGGGGGTGTCGCGCAGCTTATCCACCACCGATTTCAGTTTCTCCACTTGCGTCGCGCCCACGTGTCTCGCACTCGCCACTGCCGCAGTGGAAATCGCTCCCGCGTGTTTCGTATTCACCGATGCCTCTGCGGGGATCGTGATGGCGTCGCGGCGGCACGAGAAACCGCGCGCCGTGAGGTGGTGGATCAACGGATCGTAATCCTTGTCATCCGACAGGATGACGCATTGCGCCTGCGGCGTGATGGACAGGGTTTTACCGAGATAGTAGGCAATGTGGAAATCGAGCGCGTTCTTTCCCTGTTCGTCTATCCAAATCAATTCGACGTTCATCGCCTTGTCCCGCGCCGTGCCAACCGCCGTCATCTCCGGCGGTTTCTGCAATTTACCGACGAAAATCCGGATACAGCTCCCAGGCGGATACTTCGACAAATCCACCTTCTCCATGCTCTTCGCATTTTCGTAGTCTATCAGCAAAACTATTTTGGACACTTTGGTTCCTTTTTAAATCAGGATCATATGTTTCTCAGTTCTCCACATCAATCTCCATCCCGTCATAAACGGGACGGATATGCGGAGGCAATTCCCCGCAGAGCGTCCTGTAATCCATGTGCGTGGTGAGATCGGTAAGATACGTCATTTTCGGTTTCAAACGCTCCACCCATTTTTCAATCATCCGGAGGTTGGCATGAGTCAGGGTCACTTCCCTGTTGTAGGAACCTGCATCGACGATCCATGTCTCGATGCCCTCCAGAACCTTCAGCGATTTTTCGCCAAGATCCGCCACATCCACGCTGTAGGCCACGCGCCCGAACCGGAACCCGAGAGAGACGCAGGTCATGTGATCCTGCTCGAAACTTTCCACGTCGATATCGCCGATGCGGAATTTCTGGTAGTTTCCGATCTGTTTTTTATTGAGGAACTCGACGTAAATGCCGTCCCCCTTCGGCCTGAAAATATATGGCCATCGGCGGTCAACCTCTTCCAGCGTCTCGAAATTGCCGTAAACGTCCGTCAGCTTGTCGCCGTGATAGGAAATCATCCTCAGGTCGTCGATGCCGTTCACATGGTCGGAATGGGCATGGCTGATAAGAACCCCGTCCAGCTTCTTCAGGTTGAGCCGGTTCAACTGTTCGCGCAGCTCCACAGTCGCGTCCACGAGGATGCTGGTTGTCTCCGACTGCACCAGAATGGACGAGCGCGTGCGGTTGTTTCTGGGTTCGTCAGGGTCGCATTTTCCCCAGAAACCTCCCGCCATCGGTGTCCCCATCGATGCGCCGCATCCTAAAATCGTGATTTTCATGTGACATCACCCGGAGGTTTTATTTTAGTGAAGAGCCTGAAAAAGTTTTCAGTCGTCTGCCGCGCGACCTCCTCCGCCGGAACGCCTTTCATCTCCGCCACCATCTGCGCGGTATGAACCACATAAGCCGGCTCGTTCCGCCTGCCCCTGTACGGGAGGGGGGCCAGATAAGGCGCATCCGTCTCCACCAGAATGCGGTCCAGCGGCACATATTTCACGACTTCCCGCAGGTCATCGGCGCTTTTAAAAGTAATGATGCCGGAAAAAGAAATATGAAAGCCGAGCGCGAGGGACTCCTCCGCCAGTTTCCGGCTGCCGCTGAAGCAATGCATCACGCCACGCACCCTCCCCCGCCCGACGTCCCGCATCAGGCGGAAGGTGTCGTCCTCCGCCTCGCGGGTGTGGACGATGAGCGGCAGGCCGGTTTCGAGCGCGGCCTCTATATGCGCCGCGAAAGCCCTCTGCTGCTCCGCGAGAGGCGAGTAATTGTAATGATAGTCAAGCCCCGTCTCCCCGATTCCGGCCACCTTTGGATTTTTGGTGTAGGGGATGATGTCCTCGACGGTGATGTCCCTTTCATCCGGTTCCGCCGCGTGGTGGGGATGCGTGCCGACGGTGCAATGAACGCACGGGAACCGCCCGGCGACGGCGGCGACTTTGCCGAATTCGGCGATGCGCGTGCAGACCGTCAACAAATGCCCGACGCCCGCATCTCTGGCGCGGCGGACGATCTCCGCCGGCCCTTCATCCGCAAAATCCGGGAAGTCAAGATGGCAATGGCTGTCAACTAACATGATAGACCACTCATATGAACGCCCATTCAGCGGCTTTATGTGCATGAATACCTGTTGTGTCAAATAAAGGAACTTCCGAATCCTGCTGCCCTATCAGAAGCGATATTTCCGTGCAGCCAAGAATTATCCCTTGTGCCCCTTGCTCTATAATATCTGCAATGACCCTACGGTATTCAGTGCGCGATTCAGGCGTGACCTTTCCGAGACACAACTCTTCGTAAATGATACGATGCACCACTTCGCAGTCTTCTCGCTTTGGTATTACTACCTGGAGACCGTGGCGTTCACGGAGCCGTTCTTTGTAAAACTCCTGCTCCATTGTAAACCGGGTACCCAACAGCCCCACTGTCGAAAAACCGGCCTGCTTGATTTTTTCAGCGGTTGGATCGGCAATGTGTAATAAAGGGATGCGAACGGCATTCTCAATCGACGAAGCCACCTTGTGCATAGTGTTCGTGCAAAGGACGAGGAAATCCGCACCTGCAGCTTGAAGTGCGCGCGCGGCATCGGCCAGCATTTCAGCAGCAGATTCCCAGTTTCCCGCACGCTGGAATTGTTCGATTTCATGAAAGTTCACGCTATAGAGGATAATCTTCGCAGAGTTGAGACCTCCCAAACGCTCCCTGACTGATTCATTGATCTGACGGTAGTAAGGAACCGTGGACTCCCAACTCATACCGCCAATAAGACCGATGGTTTTCAAGATATATTCCTCTCAACTAGACCAATGCACGCCTGAGACAAGACCACAAATTCACAGCATCACGCCGTCTTTACTGCAACTTCATCCAGAATCCGCGGGAAAACGCCTTCCGGCTTCGGCAATTCCGTCCCCGCCTTCAGCGCATGGGCCTCTCCGATAAAGCTGAAATCACGCGCCGACGGGGGAACCACCACCTGATCCAGTATTTTCTGCGCCGCCACGGGCGTGAAGGGCTGGATGATGAGCCCCAGGTTGCGGATGACCTCCGCCAGCACATACAGCACCGTCGCCATGCGCGCCGGGTTTGTTTTCCTGAGCGTCCACGGCGCCTGCTCGTCGATATAGAGATTGGCCGCATGGGACACGGAAATGAACTCCTCGATGGCGCGGCTGAACTGCATTTTTTCAAACTCCGCCCGTACCGCGACCAGCATCCCCTGCCCCGCCCTGTCCAGCAGAGTCTTGTCGGCATCTTCAAGAATGCCCGGCTGCGGAACCTTCGCATCGCAGTTTTTGTTAATCATGGAAAGCGTGCGCTGCACAAGGTTCCCGAGGTTATTCGCCAGTTCCGCATTGATGCGGCTGGTCATCAGGGTGTATGAAATGTCGCCGTCCTGACCGAACGTGGCTTCCCGCATCAGGGCGTAACGCGCCTGATCGACGCCGTATTTCCCGATCAAATCCTTCGGCGCGATCACGTTGCCGAGGGATTTCGACATTTTTTCTCCCGCCGTAAGCAGGAACCCATGGCCGAACACGCGCTTGGGCAAAGGCAGCCCCGCCGACATCAGGAACGCAGGCCAGTAAACCGCGTGGAAGCGCACGATGTCCTTGCCGATCAAATGCACATCGCACGGCCAGTATTTCCTGAATTTTTCCGCGCCTTCGTCGGGATAGCCGACCGCGCTGAGATAGTTCGTCAGCGCGTCCACCCACACATACATGATGTGCTTCGGCGCGCCCGGCACCGGCACGCCCCAGTCGAACGTGGTGCGGGAAATAGACAAGTCCCTCAACCCCTGCTTCACGAAACTGACGACTTCGTTCTTGCGGAAGGACGGCTGCACGAAATCCGGCTGCTTCTCGTAAAGTTCCAGCAGCTTTTCGGTATAGGCGGAGAGCCTGAAGAAATAACTTTCCTCCTCCATCCACTCCACCTCCGTTTTCGTCACGGTGGAGATTTTCTTCCCGTCCGGCAGGTCGGTCAGTTCGTCCTCGCCGTAAAAAGCCTCGTCGCGCGTGGAATACCAGCCCGCGTATTTATTGAGGTAGATGTCGCCGTTCGCCTCCATCTTCTTCCAGAGAACCTGACAGGCCGCCTTGTGGGACTCCTCCGTGGTGCGGATGAAGCGGTCATAGGAGACATTCATCGACCCGCACATCTCCCTGAACAACGCCGCGATCTCGTCGACGAACTGCTGCGGCTTCTTGCCTGCCGCCACCGCCGATTTTTCCACCTTCTGGCCGTGCTCGTCCGTGCCGGTCACGAAGCAAACATCATACCCGTCCAGCCTCTTGAACCGCGCCATGACGTCAGCGCCTATCGCCTCGTAAGCATGACCGATATGCGGCGCGGCGTTCGCGTAAGAAATCGCCGTCGTGATGTAAAAAAGCGGTTTCGTCATGCTAAATCTCGTCTCCAATCGTTACAAAAGAATTTGAACCACAGATGGACACGGATGAACACAGATTTTTCCTCGCTCCATACCCCCTCTCCCTCCGGGATGCGCATGGGCACCTTCCTCTCCCGCAAGCCTGCGGGAGAGGGGGGAAAGGATCAGAAATTATGACCGTTGGTATTGGATATCCGCTTTTCTTATCTGTGTCCATCTGTGTCCATCTGTGGTTTAAAATACTTACTCCGGTTTTTGCAGCGCGAGAAATGCGTTGATGATCGTCAGGCGCTTGTCGAGGTTGTGGATTTCCGTTTGCAGGACGAGTTGCGAAATTTTTTCCCAGGCGCGGAGAAAATGCCCTGAAGGGTGCAGATCGCCGATCTTTTGAAATATCTCCGCGTCGCCGGGCAGGATATCGTCCGGAGGCCGCCCTCGCGCCCCGGCGCGCGCCTGACGCTCGCACCAGCCGGTCATGATCTCCGTCGCTGTGGCGTAGCTCTCCTCCGCGCCGTATTTTCCGAGCTTTTCGGCGAGATCATGCACCATCACCATATCGAGTCCCGGCAGGGTCGATACCGCGCCCAGAAGCCGGCGGTAGAGGGCGACGCCGTCCTTCTGATGAAGATGCAAAGCCTTGCCGATACTGCCCTGCGCGAGACGGATCAGAACAGCTTTTTCATCCGCGCCCAGTCCCGGCGCCCGCTTGTCCAGCAAAGCACCGACGGTTTTTTCGGGCAGCGGCTCCATAAGCGCCATCCGGCAGCGGGAGCGTATCGTCGGCAAAAGGTTTCCGGGCTGACTGGTGGTCAGGATGAGCGCCGTTTTTTTCGGCGGCTCCTCCAGCACTTTCAAAAGCGCGTTCTGGCTGGAGGCGTTGAGATATTCGGCGCCATCCACGATCACCACGCGCCAGCCGCCTTCCGCCGCCGTCATATGAAGAAAAGGATGAATGCGGCGCACGGCATCCACGGAAAGGTCGTTTTTCAGGCGGCCTTTTTTTTCGTCGAATTCGCGCTCGACCGTCACCAGATCGGCATGACCGGAGGACGCCACCCGATGGAACACGGGATTCTCCGGCGCGACAAACAGGCTGACAGGCGGAGGTTCTTCCCCGAACAATCCCGCTTCCCGCCGGTCGGCTCCGCCGGAAAATAAAAAGCGCGCCAGACGGAAGGCCAGCGTCGCCTTGCCGATCCCCGGCGGCCCCGCCAGAACAAGCGCATGCGGCAGATGCCCTGCCAGACAGTCCTGTAGCAGGATTTTTTCGATGTCCTCATGACCGGAAAAATCCGGATTGGCGCGGGGAGCCACTTCCTCCGGCACCGCAGGCGCGGCGGCGTCCGCCTCTTTTCCGACAGGGTCGAAATTGTCCTCCGTTTCATCGTCATCGAAGAGGCTAGCCATGCCGCGCCTCTTTTCCGATGACGCCGAAGCGGGAAAATATCTCCTCCAGCATCCTCTGATGAACAGACCGGACATCCTGCGCCGCGTCGATCACCACGCAACGCTCCGGGAATTTTCCGGCGATCTCCAGAAACCCTTTCCTGAGCCTCTGATGGAACGGCAGGCCAATGCGCTCATAACGGTCTTCCTGGAACAGGGTGAGCTGCGTATGCTGCATATGCTTCATCGACCGCCTGATCCCCGTTTCAGGATCGAGGTCGAAAATAAACGTCAGATCCGGCTGAAATTCCCCCGCGACCATCCGGTAGAGGCTTTCAATCACCCGCATGTCCAGCCCCATCCCGTAGCCCTGAAAGGCGCGCGAGGAATCGGCGAAGCGGTCGGAAAGCACCCACTGGCCCTTTTTAATCGCCGGCCAGATTTTATTGACCAGATGCTCGCGCCGCGCCGCGAAAAACAGCAGGGCTTCCGTCATGGGGTCGAAGGTTCCGCTGTCGTGCTGCAGCAGAAGGGCGCGGATGCGCTCCGCCTGAGGAGTGCCTCCTGGCTCCCGCGACATCAGGGCATCCACCCCTGAGGCGGAGAGCGCCTGATGCAAAAGCCTGATCTGCGTGCTCTTGCCCGTCCCCTCCCCCCCTTCCAGCGTGATGAAGATGCCCTTTTTCACCGCCTGTATTCTCTCAGCAGATAGAAAAAGCGATCCATGACGCGACCAGATATTCCCTTCCGCCCGACACGCTTTCCCGTCAACAGATTGACCTCAACAGGCAGCTGAT
>JAZDGQ010000104.1:0-12804 GCA_043806835.1 Pseudomonadota bacterium
CCCGAAAACGGCTCTCAAAAATATCAACATTCGGTATGACGCCTTTCACGGCGACTGGAACTACACCATCGCGCCACTCGCAAAACGGAGGGCACGCAATCCCCGTTAAACTGACGCTGTTATTTTGTCCCAAGCCCTAACGCTTCTATTTGCGGCGTTATCCAGCAGAACTGGCGCTCATTTGATGGCGAAGATTATGCTGAGTTGATTACTTTATAATCCGCCGATTTTGACACCGGCCAGATAGGCAAGGCCGATGACACAGGCCATGATCAGGGCCTTTGTGGCCACGGAAACGGCTGTTTTCAGGGCTTCGGACTTGATGACGCGGCAGGCTTTGAGCCAGTCGCGCAGGTCACGGATGTCAGCTCCGGCGTTTTCATCGCCGAGGCCGACTTTCGTCAAGGCTTTCTCGGCGCCTTTTTCCGCTGCTTGTTCGAGCATGGATTGAAATTCTGAACGAGAAATTTTTATCATCACGTTCCCTCCGGATATTCGGGTTGTGCGGGCAACGGCTCCGCCGCGCCGTTCATGATGGCGCGAAGTGCCGTGACGTATTCCCACCAGTCGGCGGGAAATAGCGTCCCGGCCTTGATGCAGCGGATGGCGACGAGATCGGATTTTGCGAGGGCGGAAAGAGCCTGCCCCTTCAATTCTCCGGATAACTCCTCCACCGTCTTGTCCCGCGTTTGCCACACCTGAACATGCTGCGCGTTGATCGTGAAGCCCGTCACGACAATGAAGGAACCGGTCGGTTGCGGCGTTTCCGTGACCGGAAATAATCCTAGGATTTCATCCTTCGGATAATTGGCGGGGTATTGCGTTCCGTTTTCACCTACGTACTGCTGTTGGTCGTAGATCAGCTGAAGCGTGCTGTCTGTGTACATTTAATAAACTCCCGTTGAGATATCCAGAGCAATATTTAGAGTGTATTGACGGACAAGATCATCCCCTTCATTGAGAGTATAAACTTGCAGGCCGTCACTGGAAATTCTTCTGCTGGTGGGGTAGGGTGTTTGATCTGGAACAGAAAGAGATTTCTCGAAAGTCAGACTCGTCGCATAAGAAGAAGCCACAGAGTACTGTTCAATTAAAAAAGAGGTTCCCACTGTATAACACTTCATTCCGTCGTTAGAATACGTTAAGCCCCAATTTGAAGAGCTGTTCAGCCCGGGAGAAGTTGTGGAGTGAACCAAGGTGGAAATATCTGCAAAAATTCCGAAGTTATACCTCTGTATTTTGTTCTGGCCCCCACTCAATAAACAGCCGGCTCCGTCTGGAGAAATGAACAAGTCTCGCGGATCAGTTTCTTGCGTCGCAACACTAAATGACTTGCCGGTGTAAGAAGCAGTAGAAATATCCCAGGCTGTTCCCAGTGTGTACTGATATATTCTTCGATTTGAATTGCCGAGGGCATAAACAGTGTTCCCTCCATAAAAAGCAACTCCATGTGTGCCAAAACCAGCGGTAGCCTGCACACTGAAAGACTTACCTGCATAGGCGGCGGTCAAAACATCCCATGCAGTCGAAAGGTTATATTGATATATTGTATTATTCCCCTGTCCGAGAACATACATCTTCGCGCCACTGTCGCCAAATGCGAGGCCATTGGGAACGCTCTCTTGTCCGCCGACATAAAAACGGCGTTGCACGCGTCCTCCCCGCATCATCCCGACGCTCGGATCGCCCAGAAACATTACGCGAATCCTTTCACAAGATTGCAGGCGATTTGCGTGGCCGAAAGCACGTCGTAGTACAAAACGTCTACCGCGTTGACGGTTGTGGAGAGAGCGGGGATTGTTCCGCCGGGAAATTTATAAAACGAACCGTAGGCGAGCGTTCTTGGAGTAACAGCGTCCTGCGTCAGAAAAATGCGCCCCTTCTGCCCGACCACGATGTTTGTCGGATTGGCGAGAGTGGTGTTTTCAGTCAGCGTGTGGGTGAAGTCATTGTTGAGCGCCAGGTTGACGGCGATGCTGGCGGCAGAACTGGTGAGTGCCGTCGCGTTTGTCCTTTGTCCGCCGGAGAAGGTTTGCGCCGCGCCGATGGCAGCGGCTCCCAGAGTTGCCAGACTGATGCCGACCGTTCCGTGATAGGGAACAACGGCATTCGTAGCGGCGTTAACGGAGGCGATGGTGATCCAGTCAGTGCCGTCATGAATCTTGAGAAGCCACGGCGTCGCCGCGTCGTCGAGCCAGAGGATGCCGGCCTCGGCATAAGGCGGGACGGTCGATCCCTTATGGTGGTTGAGCAGCGCCTTCTTGCCGTCATTGTCCGCTGCCCGATAGGCAAGCCCTGTCTGGTTCGCGCCGATGATGGGTGTCGCCTGTGTCATCTTCTTTTTCCTTACGTTTTGCCGTAGCCTTTGGCGAGGTAATCAAAATGCCGCACTTGACCTGCGCCCGCGCTATTGAAGAACCGGATGTTGAATCCGGTCGCGGTCGGAAGGGTGACGGCGAAGTAATCGCCGCTCGCCAGATCGTTCCCGGTAATGCCGATGGCGGGTGTCTCCTTGAAGGCGTTCAGGAAAGTGATTGTCGCCCCTGCGGAGTTCGAGATCAGGTTCCTTTGCGATTCCGTCCTGTCCGGCATATCGATCTGCACCTCAAGCGCCGACACTTCCGGCGTTACGCCGAAAGCCGTGCTGGTGAGGATGACGCGGAACTGGTACGCCTGCGTGGTATAGTCGCCGATAACGAAGTCTTTCCATGCGCTCCATACAGGCGTACCGCCGGGGTCGTCATTGGTGGTTCTGAGCTGCAGGCGCACGCCGAAGGTCGAGGGATCGACCGTGCTGTCAAAGTTTTCGATCAGATCGACGTTGGCGACGGTGTCGAAGTTGTTGAACAGATCGACGCCGACGACATCGACGTTCGCCGAGACCCGCGAGGTATAGACGTCGCCGAGGTCGAGACTGTTAAAAAACGTATACGTCCCTTCCGGCACGAGCCCTGCGTTACCGATGTCGAAATTCAGGACGTCATCGACGTTTGTCCAGTCATCTACCGTGTCCGCTCCGGCCAGGTGCAGCGTTGATCCACTGAGGGCAACGCCGGATTTTTCACCTAAAAAAGACGGGTTTTCCGTCAGCGCCGCAATCGCGTTGAACCCCTCGATTTCCGCGATGGTCGAAATAGCCAGCGTCTCGTTGGCGCTTTCGCGCCCTCCCGCATCAACCGCCTTGATCAGATACGTCCCTGTCAGCGCCGGAACCGCTTTCGACGTCATGGGTGCTGCGACTTTCGGTATCAGATCAATCGAACTCGCCCAGGTCGCGCCGAAAACCGCCGGCGACCACTTGATGCGGTAATGGCTGAGGTCGATGTTCGGCACGGCGTCCCAGGACAGGTTGGCCTGCTGCCCCTGAATCGTCACGCTGAAATTTTTGACGTCGTCCGGTATGCCCGTCACGCCCTCCACCAGCACGCCGGATATAACGGTCGGCAGGGAAGCCATACCGTAGACGTTTTTATGAATCAGGGTGAGGTCGTAATATTCTCCGTCCCGGACATCCAGAATTCGCACCTGGTTTCCGGCGTTGATAAAACTGGCCGGATGGAACTCTGTTTCCCCCACAGCCCTTATCAGTACGCTGACCGACAGGGCGGTCGGGTATAGTGGCGGCTCCAGAGATAATGTAATGGTCGCTGAGAAAGAGCCGTCCGGATTGATGATCAGGACTTCTTCGCCGGTCTGCAGACTTGCGACAATGGGCGCCGGCGGCCTTTTCAGATCGGGCGGCACCGTAACATGGCTGTCAAAGGCCGGGATAGCGCCGGTGTCGGAAGTATGGACGGCGGGCGCCGCGTCGACGCAGGTCACGCGGGCGGTCAGGTCTGATTGCGGTTCGATGCTTTTGACGATGCATTCGATGCTTTCCTGTCCGGCTTCTCCGAAGAGAACGAGGTCGCCGATGCCTGGAGCGTCCGCCAGAACAAAAGGCGTTAGAAAACTGAGAGTTTTTGTTTCTCCCGCGAGAGTCGTGACGTTTTTGATCAGGCTTGTGCCGTCCGCTTTCCTGATGCGGACGGAATAGTTTTTTCCCGTCTCCATAAAGAACGTATCATCAACCGTGATGCCGGTCACGTTTGTGCCGTTATCGGCAACAGATTTTATTCTGGCAGACCCAAGCCCCACCAGCAGCACGTCATGCGTGACGCGGACGAGGTCGCCGCGCGTGCAGACGATATGCTCTATGTCGGTGCTGAAACTATAGTTTTCAGGGCGGAGGCGCGCCGTGGCGATATGGTAGCGTCCGTCTTTCCACGCCTGGTTCGTGTCGGTGACGCCGGCCAGCTCCAGCCCCTCGAATTTCGTGGCGTTGGCGGCGGTATAACCGTCGTCGTAAACGATCCGCTCGTCGGACTGCCAGTTGTTGTCGCGGTTGATGAAGCGCACACGAAAGGCGTGCGGCAGGTCGGGAAAGGTCTTCTGCGACTGAAACCCGAAGCTGTTGCGCGGCGTAAAATGCTGCACAGGCACGCTTTGTGGCTTGTCCTGCACGATCCGCCACTTGCCGTCGATGACGGCGGGGTTGGCGCGTCCGGATGCGGCGACATCGGCCATCAGGTCGTGGACGCTGAGTTGCCTGTCCACCACATAATTGAACGCGCGGCCAGCGGCAGCACAGTCCTGATGCCATTGTTGCAGCGCGGAGAGATCAAGACGGTTGTTGTTTAGGGCGCGGGCATTCGCTTTGCCCTGCAGCACCTCCCTGTAAATAGAAGAGGGGTTGGATGTTGCCTGCGGAACCCATGCCGAACCGTTCCAGTCCGGCAGTATGGAATGCACGATGCCGCTGAACTGGTCGACCACGCCGTTAAGCTGATCCGTCGCTTTGATGCGCAGCACCGTCATGGCGAGGCCGGTGATTTTGACGGGGTGGGCATTGCGGATGGAGCGCAGCGCCGTCCAGACGCATTCGTCGATGATTGTGTCGGCGGTCGCGTCCGCCGTGACGCGTCTCAGGCGGACGTCGTATTTTCCGCGCGCGACTTTGAAACGGAGCCCCTGACGGGCGGCGGCGCTCTGCTTGGCGGTGACGCTGATGGCCGGAGCAGTCGTGCCGGCATTGACCCAGCCAGACGTTCCGGTTGGCGCGTATTCGACGGAGACCTGAACGGTGCGGAGACTCTTGCTGCCGTTGCTGTTATACACAGCCAGACCGCGCGGAAACGTCACGTCGACGCTGATTTCATCGACGTTGTCTTCCGTCGTCCTGACCTGGTATCCCGCACCTTGCGACAGTGTGATGGAAAGATCGTTCTGGTTAATCTGATCGGGGAACAGCGTCAGGGGAGGGTCGCTCTCGTATCCCTGACGGGTCTCGATCTCGACGCCGGTGAAAGCGGAGAGCGCCGTATCGCCGATGCGCAGATCGCTGATCTCCAGCGGGCCGTAACCCCAGACGAACAACATGCGGACGTATTGGTCGTTGCCGACAATCTCGGTGAACGGCAACGCCCCATAGGGCGGCATCATCCGGTGACGGCCCAGGGGGCGCGGGATCGCGTTGAACCTCGATACCTGGTTCTTGCCCCCGCTGATGAATTGGGTCGGTTTTTCGGTGACGCTGGCGACACTTCCCGCCGCAGATGATCTCTGTTTTGCCGGCGGGGCGATGGCGCTGATCGCCAGCCTGCCGACAACGCTTACAATGCCCGTTGCTATCGAAAGTCCGCTAAACCCGCCGACCGTCCACGAAATGAGTCCGGTGGAAGTCGCCGTGGCCAGCCCCGTGGCGGTAGCCAGCGAAGCACCAAGAGCGGGCGCTGCCACCATCAGGGCAAGGGAGAGGACTGTGGCTATTGGATTCTTTCCACCACCGCCTTTGCCGGGGACGACACGGATTGTAACTATGGTGCCGGGCTTGGGGCGGACGCAGAGCCATTTGTCTTGCGGGATATAATCCCCGTTGACGAAGGCATGCGCCTGACGGATGGAAACGCGGGGAATGGCGTGTAAGACCATCTCGGCGATTGTCCAGCCGTGGGGAACCTGTTCCTGGATACTACGGACATGAAATGGCTCCGGGCAGGACGTTAGCGAAACTGTTTTTTCACCGTCCTGCATACCTAAAAAACCCCGTGACCCTGTCTTTCCAAACGCTCGACATGTAGCTTTCGTGCGTGGCGTCGATGCCTTTCAGAATATGCAGCATCCTTCCGTCACCAATGACCATGCCGACGTGGATCGGCTGGCCCAGCATCCGCATGACCACGACATCTCCGGAAATTTCCTGTCCGGGCGCGATTTCCGTCCAGCGTTTCTTTTCCTTGTCCACCACGTGCGCCAGCTGATCAGGTTTTTCCGTGCTGTCGTATTCCGTCGCGTATGACGGCAACGCAATGCCGAACTGCTCCGCCATCACCAGCCGCACCAACCCCCAGCAGTCGACGCCTTCCCTGTCACGGCCATGTTCCTTGAACGGCAAGCCGATGTAGTGGCCGACCCAGATGGGGATGGACATTTAAAAAGCTCTGTTGTTGCATTAAATAATTAACTAAAATGCTCACGTGAGGAGCACGAAGATGAATGGACAAGAATTAGGCACATACTTGCTGTTTTTTGCAAAGTTTGAATATGCCCTTATCAGGGCTGGTTTTTTCAAAGAAGGCAGAAAGGTAAATAACAATGGATCAATAAAAATTATTGGCTCCGACTGGAATATGTTCGCTGATAAGCTTCCCCAAGATTTTTACTCAAAAGTCAAAGCGCAACAGGAGATACAGGAAATTTTTAAGAACGGTGGCCCCAAAGTCTGGGCAAGGCTAGTAGATGCTGCTCCACAATTCCATCATGACACTCAGATATCTGACGCTAAAACTTTGATATATGCTTGCAAGCATATAAGAAATAATGTCGTCCATGGCGAGAAGCTGCAGACAGATAGAAACAATATTCAAAGAAATCAGCTTCTTTTAAAAGATGCGGAGTTAATCTTGAAATCAGCCATGCGAGAGGCACCGCAAGTTAACGGATTTGACAAGGTTGAGAATATCTTTCATGACATCCCAATTTAAAACAACCCCGGAAAATCAGCCGGTGAAAATACGCGCGCCGGATAAGGCTCCCCAATAAACTCCTCCAGCGTCAGGTCGCCTTCGACCGTCAACTGGTCGTAGGTGATGTTGGCCAGCCGGAAGTCCGGGAACGCGGCCTCGATGGTGCTGGGCGACGAGGCCATGACGATCTGGATCGTGACGAACGGCGCCGAGCTGATCGTGCGGATGGCCAGCACGATTTCCCGGCTGACATTGTCGATGCTCAGCCTCGCGCGCGGCGGGCGGTCGTCGACGTCGTCGGGAAGGATGACCTCGAAGGGAAAGGCGACAAAGAGATCGCCGTTGCTGATGACTTCCTGGCCGCTGCTGTTGACCCGTATTGGCGTTGCGAGATCGGGGTGGCTCAAAGTGACCAGAACAATGAATGCTTCCGTCGTTTCCTGGGCGTAAACGGCCTGTTTCAGTTCCGCGCTGACGTTCCGGCTCATGGCTGCACCTCAAATCTCAATCCGACACGCCAGCGTCCGGGGCCGAAATACTGCCTTTGCGGTGGCCCTGAAAAAACCACGTTCAGCATACCCGCCCCGTCGTTGCCCGGTTCCGGCAGATTGAACGGAGCTATTTCCTTGACCGTGTTCTGAAAGAAAGCCGCAAGGCTGTTCCATTGCGCCGTGGTCATGATCATGGAGCCGGAGATGACCCGGATATTCGCCGTTGTTTTGCGGCGTCTTTTCGGCGGCCCCGCTTCCATCTGCGTCTTGATGACGTTGTCGGGCAAAGAATCGCTGTAATCAGCCGTGAGAAACCGCTGCGGCAGGCTGAGTGGCCAATCGGTCATGGATCACCTCGATGCAAGTCCGCCGGAACGCGTCAGCGCGCGGGACGAGCGGGAGCCGGGGTCGCCGAACAGTTTGGCGTTCATTTCATCAAGCTGCACGAACAGATCACGTCCGCCTGTGGTGTTGGGGCGCTCTTCGGCGCTCACTTTTGCGCTTGAGTTGTTGTTGATGATCACGTTCACCGTGCCACCGCCCTGCATGGTGACGGGGATCGTGCGCCCGTCCGGCAGGGGAACATAGGCTTCCGGCCTGCGTCCCTCGCCAAACATGGCCAGCTGCGGGCTGGAGGCGATGCCGCCCATGGCGTAGCGATGCAGAGGCAACGCTCCCTGCGCCGTCATGACGCCGCCTTGTTCAAAAGGCAGAAGACCGGTGAGAAACTTGCCAAACCCGCCGCTTTCGAGAGTATTGAACAACGGCTCGGTAATGGATTTCCGCACCATCATGCGCGTAATGTCGTTCAGGACAGATGTGGCAAGGCTGGAAAGAGATTTCAGGTTAATGCTGCCGGAAGTGACCATACCGACAATCGCGTCCTCCGTCGCCGTCATGGCGTTGGTAAAAACTTTCTCGATCATACCGGCCGTGTCTGCGGCCTGTTCGCGGTAGGTGCGGAAAGCCCGGATGGCTCCGGCCTCCGCGTCCGTGCGGGCATCAAGCTGTTTTTTACCGGCGGCCTCGACCGCGCGGTTAAAGGTTTCCTGATTGATGGTTCCGGCAACCAGCAGTTCCTTGAGGCGCGCCAGCTCGGAGGCATAGGCTTCGGTCGCCGTTTGGGTGGATTTTGTGATCTGTGTCCCCTCGTTGAGCAGGGCGTTGAGTCTCTTTTGCGCCTCGGCTTCCGCTTCGCGTTTTTTGGCTTCCTGCGCTGGTTTTTCGATAGCGGAGATCTGCCGCCGGGCGATGGTTTCGGCTTGCCTAAGGGCGGCGTCGACCGTGCTGTTGTTGCTGCCGTCTTTCTCGCGCAGGGAAGCGAGGCGTTCTTTCGTCGTCGCCAGTTCGCGGTTTACTTTGGCGATACGTTCGGCTGGCTCCGTCATCAGACGATCCAGCGTCTCGTTCAATTTTTTACGCTGCTCGGTCAGAAGTTCGGCACGCTGGTCGCTCGCGGCTTTCTCCCGCCCGGCATCGACCTGTGTCTGCTCGGCGGAGATGACCTGCGCTTTTTGTTTGGCAACGGCCAGGATGCGGTCGAGTTCGGATTGGAGTTCGGCGACGCGATTCTCCTGCGTGCCAATCAGGCGGTTATCACTGAACGCACTGGTCTCGCGCAAATCCTGCAGCTGGTCCTGCGCTTCGAGCAGGCGCTTATTGGCCTTGAATACCTTGTCTCCAAATGTGTCATCCTTGATCAGGCCGCGCAGTTTTTCGAAGACAAGTGAAATGCCGCTCAGGGATTTCTCGGTGGCGCTGACAATAGCGGGAGTCTGGCCGACCTCCTTGAGAAGATTGTTCCAGGCGTCAGAAAGACGATTGGTGGCGCCGGTCACCCCTTTCGCCTCACCGGCTCCCGCCCCGCCGACTTTGGCTTCGAGCGCGTCCAGAATAACTTTCTGCGCCTCGGCCTGACGTCCCGTCTCAACCAGAGACTGGATCAGCGTTTTCTGGCTTTCGGTAAAGAAAATACCCGCCCGTCCCAGCGCCGTCAGACCTTCGGCGGGATTGTCGAGCGCCTTGCCAAGCTGGAGAACTCTCGTTTGCAAATCCCCGCCCATGGCGGCGGCGAGGTCCTGCGCCAGCTTGAGCGTGCGCGTAAAACTGTCGCCAGCGACGGAGCGGAAGGTCGCCAGGATCGTCGCGGCCTGCTCCACCTGCTCGGAGGTAGCCAGAGTCGATTTCTCAATATCCTCGGCGGCGGCAACGATCTGCCGCGCCGTGAGGCCGGAAGCGTTGCCTGTCGCTTTCAGCACGGCCTGAAGCCGGTTATGTATCTGCTCGGCTTCGGCGGCCGCCTCGATGCTTTTTTTCAACCCCAGCGTCAGGACGGCAAGACCCGCGCCGACCGCAAGACCTGCCGGGCCAATGGCTGCAAGCGCCGAACCCAGAGGGCCAAGCTCTCCTGCCATGGCCCTGACACCGCCTTTGACGTCATTCGCCGCGGCGTTGATCGCCAGCAGGGCGCGGGAGGTCGGCTGCCCCGCCAGCTCGATCTTTTTAAGGGACTGGGTGCCGCTATCGCCGATCTCGCGCAGTTCGGCCTTGACCTTTCCTCCGTCGAGAACGGTCAGGCGTATGGCGAGATTGCGTTCGGTCATTTGTCTTTCGATTCACTCAGGATTTTTTCATTGAGGGCGGTGACAACGCCTGTTTCGCAGGCGGTCAGAAGTTCGGCGGCGGACTGGCAGCTGTATCCCAGAGCCTCGGCCATTTTCAGGTAAGCGTTAAAATCCATGCCGATCACCGTTGTCTGAATAAATCGAAGCTGCCCCGCGCAGCGCAGCGTGACATCCCATGCCTGCCAGCCTTCAATACTTTGCGGCTCGTGCGCGAGATATGGGCATAGTTCGCCTTCCGCATTGGGTTTACCTTTGGCGCAGGGTAGCCCTGCCGCAGTGCACCCGTCGCAATATTCAGGCCCGCCGCCGAAGTGCCAGCGGCAACGGGCCGTCAGGCGTTTTTTTCCTGTTCCAGCAGCAGGGCGGGCGTGAGATAAAGCCGCTCGAAAGCCTCGGAGACCGGCCAGAGATCGAACAACGCGGCCACGGCCTCCGGCGTGACAGGCGCGGCGTTTCCAGTCTCATCGCCGATGCCTTCCCATTCGATAACAGTCAGTTGACCCAGATGCCGGATGAGTGCCGCCGCCCGTTCTGTTTCATTCTCGATCTTTTCTTTAAAGACACCGGCACGGGCAGCCATGATGATCGCCGTCGTGGCGGGACGGACAAAGAGCCGGACACCCTGCAGCAGATCAATCCAATAGGGTTCTCGTTTCAGATTCAGGGTAATCATGCGTAACTCGCTACATCGTTTTTGAGGACAACCGTCAGCATTCTGGCAGGGCTGGTTGCTTTCGCCGCTTGCCAGTCAAAGCTCGCCTGTACGCCGCCGGGGCCGCTTACAGCGAGCTTTGGTTTCGGGAGATAGACTTCATGCGCTGTAAAGATCAGCGCGGTATCATTGTTAATCGTATAGGCAAACTCAAGTTCAAGCGGCGTGTTGTCCGTTGCCGCATCGATCAGGATCGTATCGGCAAAACGCACCGAGATGTTTCCGGTGAGCGCCGCGATGGTCGGGTCGGCGCCTTCGATCTTCCCGTCGGAGCGGATTGTTTCGATGCGCTCCAGATTATTGCTATAGGTCAGTTGCGCTCCGGTCACGTTGCCAAGAGAAACGCCGTCCCTTTTGATCGACCCCTGGAACTGGTTGAAGCGTGTCAGTGTTTCCGTTGTCGGTATCCCGCCGCCGCTGGCGCCGGTGCGATCCTCTCCCTGCGCGATGCAGTTCAGCGTGGCGTTGGCGGCGCCGGATCGTGCAAAACTCAATTGGAGTGAATTCACGCGCACGCCCGCGTTCATGAAATAGGCGGGAATATCGGGCATGCCGACTTCAACGGCAAGGCTTGGGAGGCTGGCGACCCCCGAAACAAAAGTGTGGACGTAGGGGCCGATGCCGGTCGTGACAGGCTCGCCCAGCAATGCTTTCAGCCAATGCCCGAAGTTCCGGAGATCGACGGGGACGACGACATTCCCCTCAACCCTGATAACGTCGCGGATGGGCTGCGCCGGATCGCGTCCTTGCCCCAGAAGATCGGAGGCGATAAGGCCCTGCTCCGAGCCCAGCTCGCTGGAGACGAAAGGCAGTTTGATATAGTTTCCGACGGGCGGCGTACCGTAGAGGGTTTCAAATTTACCCAATAGCTGTGCGTTGGCGCCATATGCGCGTGTCATGGTGTTCTCCTGTTGTTAGGGATTTAAGCGAGTGGATCGGATGTTGTAAAAATCAATTCAATCGGAACGACGACGCCTTTGACGGACATTCCGCCCTTAATCGCAAAAGTGCTGGTGTCTGGCGCGAAAGCGGTAACGCGGTCGCAAAGCCCGCCCAACGTCCGGTCACTTGCGATAGCTGCGGCCACGGCCTGCAATAAATCATCAAGCGCGGTATCCCGATCTGGAGCGCCGCCTTTTTGCACAACGACTTCCAATTGAGCGCGGTGCTGCCAGTAATACGACAGCGGGGACAGCAGAACTTCCGGCTCTCCCGGGTCTCCGTCGCGCAGGATCAGCAGACCGCCTGCGGGGATTTTCTCCGGCAGGACTTCGTTGCGGAGAACCTTTGCGGCGTTCACCGTCTGCAATAAAATAAAGAGGGCCTGCAGTATTGTTTCGCGGGTTGTCATGTTTTCTCATCCGGCCAGCTGGCGATGACCAGGCTGGGCAATTTGTCGATCCACTTTTTGGCGACGCTGTCGATGTCGAAGCGTTTTTTGAGCCGCGCCTCCGGCACCAGGATGAACATGACAACGGTCGCGGTGCGGCCTGCCTTGATGGCGCGCGGGCTGGCCGCCCTGGCCCTGCCTTTGCTGGTGACGCGGAAGTTATCCACGACCAGCAGCCCCACATGCCGGGAACCTTGTGGGGGCACATAACGCAGGGGAATGCCTGCTTCTTCAAAATCAGCGGGCGTCAGCTTCCTGTTCTCGCGGCGAATGACATAGGGTGTCGGTATCGCCAGAAACTGCCCCTGTTTGCTACGAATGGTGACGCCCTCGGCAAAGGCGCCGATGATTTCAGGCGCTTTGTTGTACACGAAACCTGCCGCGTTCACGCTCGCACCGCCTTTGGGATAAATCTGGCTGCGCCAGCTTTTAGAGAGGCGTTGACCGAGACCGGCGCCCGTCACCTGTCCGCGCAGTTCCGTTTTAAGCCCGTCTGTCGCCTGGCTAACACCCTGAGTGACGGCTTTTTCCGCCGCCTTGACCTCTTGCGCCATGATTTCCTTGAGGTTTCCGGTGATGGCAG
>JAZDGQ010000105.1:0-13516 GCA_043806835.1 Pseudomonadota bacterium
CGCGTCATCAGCATGTTATCACTCTATAGCATCGGACGACGATTTCTACAGGCTTGAGATCAAGGAATATCAATTATTTATAAACTTCATATTGTCAAAGATTCGATTTTTGTTTACATTTTGTTCTGGTAACCATGTATAAGTTATGTGTGAAAATGACAAAACAGTTTTTTTCCCTCTCTGAAGTTGCGGATATCAAGCCCTTACAGCATAGGAGAACGCCGCATGACTTTTGACCTGCCCGCGCTTGATAAAATCACGGCCAGCGTTCCCCGATACAACCCGAAGTCCTCGACTGAAAAGAAGGTACGCAGGCGCAGCGTTCAGGAGCACCCAAGAAAGCCCCGGCTGCTCGACCTTTTTTGTTGCGCCGGTGGCGCAGGTCTCGGCTATAGCAGGGCAGGGTTTGAAGTGGTAGGCGTTGATATCAAGCCGCAGCCGAACTACCCGCTTCCGTTCATTCAGGCGGATGCTTTGACGCTCGACCCAAAGTTTATCGCGTTATTCGATGCCGTTCACGCCTCGCCGCCGTGTCAATCATACTCCGATCTTGCCAAGAGAAACGGCAACGCCGACGAATGGCCGCGCTTGATTGAACCTGTCCGTGAACTGCTGATTAAATCCGGGCTTCCCTATATCATAGAAAACGTGGACGGCGCTCCCCTTCTCAACGCCGTTGTTCTTTGCGGAACGATGTTCCCGAAACTGCGCGTCCTTCGTCACCGGCTGTTTGAGGCGAACTTTGAAATAATACCGCCACCTCACCGGAAGCACCCGAAGGTTCACACTTTTGACCGCCGCAAGTCTCATTTTGGCAAGACCGACGAGTGGAAGGATTTTGTGCAGGTCACTGGCGGGGGGAACTGTACGCTTGCCGCTGCACGCGAGGCTATGGGTATTGATTGGATGACGAAGGGTGAAATCAACGAATCCATACCGCCAGCCTATACCGAATTTGTCGGGCGCGAACTGTTCCGCCACATGGCTCTGGTTAAACAAGCTCAGGCGCAGGCATATGAAGATGCGTAAGCCGGGTTCAAAAGAACGCATCAGGCGGTTTTTGCTTGCCCATATCGGGCAGGTGGTCACGTCTATACAGATTCGGGACGCCATTGGTATGGATGTCAGCGAATGGGCGCGTCGGGTACGCGAACTTCGTGATGAAGAAGGCTGGCCTATCCTTACTCACAACGACAGTACAGACCTGAAGCCCGGTCAATATTTGCTGACGGAAAAGCCAGCAGAAAAGCCTAACGTAAGATTCATGCGTGGCATATCCGCGAAGCTGCGCGCCGAAGTTTTAGACCGCAACGGCTTCACCTGCCAGATGTGCGGCCTCACCCCCGGCGATATTGACCCGGATACCGGGCGCAAGGTACGGCTTCACATCGGCCACATCAAGGACAAAAGCCTCGGCGGCAGGGATGAACTGTCGAACCTCCGGGCGCTTTGCTCGACTTGCAATCAGGGGGCTAAGAACATAACAGGCGAAAAGCCTACCGGCCTTTGGCTGCTGTCGCAAATACGCCGCGCCGGGATTGAAGAACAACGGACGGTTTATGAATGGCTTTGCAAAAAATTCGAACATGGTAGAAAAATAGTTGGTTCAAAAAAGAAAGAGCAGCCATGAAAATCACCTTTGAAACGAAATCCGGCCATAAACCCGACGCCACTGTCGTCTTTGTGGCGGAAGACGGGAAGCTGGCCGTTTTTGACAAAAAAACGAGGGCTGCCGTCAAACGATCTCTGCAGGCGGCGGCATTCGAGGGCAAAAAAGGCAAGCTTCTGGCGATTCCGGGGCCTGCCGGAACCACGGCGTCCCATATCATCGTCGCGGGGCTGGGGAAGGCGCAGGATCTGAAGCCGCACGATTTCGAGAAAATCGGCAGCGCCCTCGTGACGGAGTTGAATACGCGGAAGGCGGTTTCCGCGCAGGTGATTTTCTGCGCCGGGCTGAAGCACATCGCGGAGGAAGCGGCGGCCTGCCGCATGGCGACCGGGATGCTGCTGAACAGCTATCGCTTCGATAAATATCTGACCAAGGAGCCGAAAGATAAAAAGCCCACGCTCAAGTCCGTCGAGTTCATCGTGGGATCCGCAGCGGCGGCGCGGAAGAAGTTCGATCCCGCCCGCAAGGTGGCGGACGCCGTGTTTCTGGCGCGGGATCTTGTTTCGGAAGCGCCGAACGTGCTGTATCCTGAAAGTTTCGCCGACATCATCCGGCGCGAGCTGTCGCCGCTGGGGATCGAGGTGGAGATTCTGCACCGGAAAGACCTCAAAAAACTCGGCATGGGCGCGCTGATGGCCGTCGGTCAGGGCAGCGTGCGCGAGGAAAAACTGGTCGCCATGCAGTACAGGGGCGGAAATAAAAATCAGAAAAACATCGCGTTCGTCGGCAAGGGCGTGACGTTCGACACGGGGGGGATCTCCCTGAAGCCGGGAGCCGGCATGGAAGACATGAAATACGACATGGCGGGTGCCGCCGCCGTCACGGGCCTGATGAAGGCGCTGGCGGGGCGGCGGGCGAAGGCGAACGTCGTCGGCGTCGTGGCGCTGGCGGAGAACATGCCCTCCGGATCGGCCACCCGTCCGGGCGACATCGTCAAAACGATGTCCGGCCAGACGGTCGAGATACAAAACACCGACGCGGAAGGCCGTCTGGTTCTCTGCGACGCGCTGTGGTACTGCCAGGAGAAATTCAAGCCGACGCGGATCGTCGATCTGGCGACCCTGACGGGAGCCGTCAAAACCGCGCTGGGGATTGAATACGGCGGGCTGTTCTCCAACGACGAGCATTTGCCCAAACACCTCGTCAGCGCGGGCAGGGAGGTGGGCGAGGAACTCTGGCAGATGCCCATGAATGAAGCGTGGGACAAGGTTCTCGATTCTACGGTCGCCGACATGAAGAACATCAGCGGGAACGGCGAGGCGGGCAGCGCGGTCGGCGCGCATTTCCTGAAGCGGTTTATCCGGAAAGGCGTCGCCTGGGCGCATCTGGACATCGCGGGCATGGCGTGGGCGCACAAGGAGCGTACGAGCGTGCCGAAAGGGGCGAGCGGTTTCGGCGTGCGCCTGCTCGACCGCTATGTGGCGGAATATTGCGAGAAGTGACGTCCGACCGGCGCATCGGCCACTATATTCTTTTATTTATGTATAAAAAATGATAGGCTACAGGTATGCCTTATATGGAGGGATTTCGTTGGTGACTGACGCAGAAAATTACGTCTTTGATTTTGAAAAGGAAGTTGAGCAGTATTTTATCGATTTTCCGCAGCTTCGCGCCACCACGGTTTTTGTGGATACTTCCGGCAACCGACGCAAAGCTTGTTTCGACATTGAAGAAGCGGCGGCGAGATGCCCTGCTTTTGCGGAAATTCTTAAGGAGATTAAATATCGGATTCAAGACAGAGCAGGCAGCATTTCATATGATGGCCAGGAGCCGGAGTTTCGTGGAGAGTACAATGGCGTTCTTCTGGATTCACGCAATGATCCAATCCTGATATATCCCCCTGATGTCAACAGGGCGTATGTGCTGGATCACGAAGCAGGACATATCCTGACTAAATGGACCAAATCAAATATATATCATGGAAATGCCGCAGATGCTTTTGCCGCCATTTGTCATTTGCGGCGTTTCGGCAACGATCCGCAGGCACTTTCCCTTTTGAGCTGTTTTCGAAGTTACGAGATGATCTCCTATGGCGAGACCAGCCATCTGACGACATCGGCGGTCAACCAGATTATCAGGGACAGCCAATTTAAGGATTTTAAATCCATGTCCCCTGAGGAGACCATCGAAGCTGCCAAAAATTACGCCGTAACCTGCACGCCTTCCGCATTGGAAGCGCAAGCAGCCCTTGAATTTTCTTTCGAGATAAAACATGCTTCAAAAAGCAAGGGGTCAGTGAAAAGCCATGTGGAGCTTCTGGCTTCGACCGCGCTTTCCTCTTCCAGCCCCTTTATATTCGAGACCTTCGGCGTGTCCATTATCAAGCCGTTTCTTCTTATTTCTGATGGGGCCACTTTGCGCGGCGAACATATCGCGTTCGACAGGGAAACACGCGAAAAATTCTGTGATAAATTCATAGAACGCGCACACCAGCTTGGGCTTCACGAGATTGCCGCCGAACTGGGAAAAATCAGGGCGGACGCGCTCACGCCTGCCCCTGAAGCAGACTCAAAAGCGTGCCCTGCTTCAGAGCCTTTTGCAAAGCCGCCGTATCAAAACCGTCCCGTATCAGTCCGGCCTTCGCCAGCATCCCGATGATCTTCGCTTCGGAGAGGCTGTCGAGATCGAGACCTTCCGAGGCCGCGCGGTCGGCGCCGCGCAGGACGCCGATGACCCCTTCAAGGTCGGTCTTGCGGATGCCGAGCGCCTGGTCCCCAGGATGGAAGTTCCTGAAATGATTCTCCGCGCGCCCACCGCGCAGGAAAATCTCTGTGAAGCATTCCTTTTTCCCCCGCGCATCGGGCCAGCCGGACGAGCCTTCCGTCAGGGCGATGATCCCCTCGCTCTGGCTGAAGCCGGAATCCCCCAGAACGGCGTCACAGACGGCATCCCCCAGGCGCACCACCATGGTTGTGCCGGAGGGATGGAGTTTCAGAAGCCGGCGATGCCTGAAATTGAGCTTGATATTGCCGAAGTTATCAATATAAAGCACGACGCCCTGCGGCATCGGATGGAGGGAGCCCAGAGGCAGGGGCTGTCCCAGAAAGGAAAGGCCACCGAGAATATCGTCAAAGGATTTTTCGGCCAGAAGCTTTTCCGTTTTTCCGGCTCCGAATTTTTTGGACTGTGCGGCCAGATGCGCGGCCAGTTCCGCCACAGCGTCCGGAAAGAAATCCCGCGAGCGGAACTGCGATCCGGAATCCGGGACAGAAGTCTGGTAAAACACCGCGGCGCCCTCTTTGGCGAGATCGTGGAACGGCGCCAGCGTATGCCCCGCATTGACCAGAAGCATCGCGACGCCGGAGGCCGTCATGCCGAGCACGACTTTTTCGCCCTGGCTCCTGACGCTCACGAGATTCTTGCGTGGCGCGCAGTTCGCAAGGAAGACGTGGCCATATCCCAAAGTCGAATTCAGCGCCAGTTGCGCCGTCTTGAATCCGGCTCCGACCGTGTCCATCGCCGCTATCGCCCCCACATCCAGGTCTGTGAAATCGACCCGACGCCGCACGCAAGCCGCCACCAGCGCCTGACGCACCTCGTCGTGCGCCAGGTCGTCATGCAGGTAGTCCGTCAGAATTTTAATGACGGGGCGCAAGACTCCCGATTTGTCCATAAGATGCATGTGCGATTTTTCCCTGATGAGTTTCTTTCCGCCCCTGCTCCGTGATTCCAGGGTCAGGACCCATTCATCTCATGAAATAACATAGGCCGCCTCTAAAAACTTCCTTTTGCAGCATCCCGAACGAAGCGAAGAACCCCTAGGGTCAAAACTCATTAAATTCATGAATTCTACGCAAAGCGAAAATGTTGATCTGACAATGAAAAGGCCGAAGACGCGTAGCAGGAGGCATACGCGCGAGGCCTTTGAAGCAGCTCAGGCAACATTTTCACGGCGCCCGAAGGGTAGAGATAACAACGGCGCATCTGCGGCGTCAAGCCAGCTCGCTGTGGGTCCTGCCACAGCGTCGCTGTCTTTCCTTGCATCTGACCCTTGTTATCTCTATAGAATTTCATGAATTTAATGAGTTTTGACCCTAAATGTTTTTTTGCGGCGATGGCATGCCGAGGCCGCCGATGCCCATCTGCTCGCCCCAGAAAGTTTCGAGGTCGCGCAGAACCTGATTCAGGCTTTCGAGGCGGGAGTTGGGAAGACCTGCGGCCACCAGCCGCTCCCCGTGTTTTTTATAAAGGTTGGCGATCGCCTCGTTCAGTTTGCGGCCCTTGTCGGAGAGCTTGACCCTGACGGAACGCTTGTCATGGACGGAGCGCTCCTGAACCAGATAGTCGTTCTCCACCATCTTCTTGACGTTGTAGGAAACGTTGGAGCCGAGGTAGTACCCCCTCACGGTCAGCTCGCCCACGGTCAGCTCGTCCGTTCCGATGTTGTGCAGGATCATGCTCTGCACGTTGTTGATGTCGAGAATACCCGCGCGTTCCAGCTCCACTTTCAGAACGTCCAGAAACTGGCGGTGCAGCCGCTCGATCAGATTGATGGAATCATAATAGGGCATCGTCACTTTGTGTCTCCCCGATGTTTTCTCTCCGCATCATTGTAAATCGCTTCACCCTGCAAAACAAGGTCTTGACCTCCGGCGCTCCGGAAATTGGCCTGCGACCCGTGCCATAATAAAAAAATTTCCGGCGACGGGGTTATTTTTCCGTCGTATTCGCCTCTGGGAGCGCTGTGTCGGCAACAGCAGACTTCGACTGGCGGTATTTCAGAACTTCCGACAACGGCACCAGTTGAAACCCCCTGGTCTCGACCTCCGGAAGCCAGGCTTCCAGCGCCTCCAGCGTCATGTCTTTCGGATGTCCGATGGCGACCGCTGATCCCTTGAGGCGCGCAATATTCTCCACCTTGTCCAGCGCAGCCGCCACGAATTCCGGCTTTTCCACATGATCCAGGAAAACATCGCGGTACGTGGCGGAAATGCCGTGTTCCTGCGCCGCTTTCCTGAGAATGGTGTGCCGCGTCGTCCTTGAATCCAGAAAAAACACGCCGCGTTTCCTGATTTCCTCCATCACGATCCCGACCCCAGGACGGTCCCGCGAAAATCTGCTCCCCATGTGATTGTTCACGCCGACGTATCCCCTGAACCCGTCCAGATTCGCCAGAAGATGTTTTTGCATCTGCTCTTTCGTCATGCCGATCGACAGATGATTCGGCCCGGGATTGACCGTTCCGCGATCCGGCTCCAGCGGCAGGTGCAGGATGATTTCATGCCCCAGCGCCATCGCCGCGTCCGCCTGCTCCTGGACATGCGGAGAATAAGGCAGGTAGGACAAGGTGACGGAGGGGTTCAGAGTCCTGACCGCACGCTCCGACTGCCTGCGGTCAACGCCCATGTCGTCCACCACGACGGCGATCATCGGCTTCCACACAGGAGGAGGAACGTCCCCTTTCATGGGCACCAGAGCACCGAGGTCATTGTCGTAGGAGACATCTTCCCCGCCCATATCGAACATATCCCGGGGAGGCACGCCCTCCATGTTCCAGTAAATATCGTCCAGACCGGACAGATATTTATCCTCGCTCCGCGCTTCCGGAGCGAGTGTCAGCGACAGAAAAGCGACGAACAGCAGGCTCCGGATGATTTTTTTCATTTTATGAACGATCCCACGGGGCATTGTAGTGGTTCAAAAGAACGGCTCAAACAAAAATATTGACACTGGTGCGGAACTAAAGTAGAACAAAATAAGAATAACTTTTTTCACGGGAGGCCTCCATGCTCACCAGAAAACAACGCGATCTTCTGATGTTCATCAACGACTACATCCAGACGACCGGCCTGTCGCCCTCCTTCGAGGAAATGAAGGTCGGGCTTTCCCTCAAGTCCAAATCCGGCATCCACCGCCTGATAAACGCCCTGGTCGAGCGGGGATTTCTGGAGCGCCTGCCCAACAAGGCGCGCGCACTGGAAATCAAGAAACTTCCCGAAAACGTGCCACCTCCCTCCAACAGCAACCGTCCGCGCGCGGTTTCCGGTTCTCCCGGGCGGCAACAGGGAGGAGATGAACTTGCCTACATCCCCCTCCACGGCAAAATCGCCGCCGGAACGCCGATCGAGGCAATTCGTCATGAGCAGGACACCATCGGCATCCCGATGAGCATGCTGGGCACGCAGCCCTGCTATGCCCTGACCGTCGAGGGGGATTCCATGACGAAAGCCGGCATCATGGACGGGGATATCCTCGTCATCGAAAAATGCGACCGCGCCAGCGACGGCGAAATCGTCGTGGCGCTGGTGGACGAGGAGGAAGTCACCCTGAAGCGCCTGCGCCGCGAGATCGGCTCCATCGTGCTGATGCCGGAAAACGACGCCTACCAGCCGATCCGTCTCACCCCCGACCGGGTGCGGATACAGGGGCGGCTGAGGAGCCTCTTCCGGTCATATTGAGGGCAGCAGGAGCGGGGGGCGTCCCGTCGCGCAGCGCCAGCACTTCGTCATGTGTTGGAAGATGACGGCGATCCGTTCCTTCGGGCACAACCATCGCGAACGTCGGATTGGACTGAAGCACTTTTCCAGCCACCCGTTTGATATCATCGACCGTCAGATTTTGAATCCGCTCCGCCAGTTCCTCCTGCGTAACGAGCCTGCCGTAGGCCAGCGCGTTGGAGGCGTGTACCGTGCAGGCGTCTCTGTTGGTCTCCAGACCATGAAGCATCCTCATTTCCATCGTAGCCTTGACCTTATCGAGATCGCTTTGCGTCAGACCGACGGCGATGTTCTGTATTTTCGTGTAAACATAGTCGACGAATGGCCTGATTTCCTCCGCCCGCCCGGCTCCGGCGACGGAGAACATCCCGCCATTGCGGTAGCTTATATTCCCGGCATTTTTTCCTAAAATGATCCCCAGCGCATCATAGGCAAGATTGTCCGAATCTGAACAGGAAACGGCTTCGGCGGCAAGCACCACATGACACAAACCGGCGGCTTTCGTCTCGATGAAAGAGGTCCCTCCCCGATAAACGGGAACCGGCAACGGCGGAAAATCCTTCGGAGGCAGTCGCCCGTATTTGCTTTCGACAAGAGCCACGACATCCTCATGCCTGACCGGGCCTGCGGCGCAGAACACCACGTTGTTCGGCACATAAAACTGATCGCGGACGGCCGTGAGCTTCTCCACGGTCATGGCGCGCACCGTGGTCTCGATCCCGATAACGGGGCGGCCATGCGGCTGGTCCGGATAAGCCGTCCCCATCAGGAGATTCATCCGGTGAACGGCAATGTCCTCACCCTTCCTGCGTATTTCATCGATAACGACGCCGCGCTCCCCCCTGCCTTTGACCGCAATGTCTCCCTTATCTTTGAAGGTTTCTCCGTCAAATTCCTTTCGGTCGAAAATAGCCTTGAAAACCATCTCGCCGAGAATGTCGACCGCTTTTTCAAGAGCATTCGCCTCCAGATTGAAAACCTGGTATTGTGTTGCGTCATTGGACGTGTCGGCATTCTCCCGCCCGCCCAGTTGCCCCTCGATAATCCTGTCAATCTGGCCCGGCGCATACGAGGAGGTGCCTTTGGACACATCGTGTTCGATTATATGGAATATCCCGTTCGAAGCGGGAGTTTCGTTGTCTGAGCCGGCTCCGACCCTGACGCAGCACGACAGGGTACCGGGACGCTCCACCGTCAAGACCTTTATGCCGTTTTTCAGGACGGTCATTTTTGGCTCTGCCGACGGCGCATCGTCGATCTCCGGTTTTCCGGCGGCAAAATTAAACGGTGCCGCAATGGATTCCTTTCGCGTCGGAATCACGACTCCCGCGAACTGAGTCTGCATCATATCCTTTATTTCCTGTGCGGAGGGCATGGTCTCCTGCGGGCCTATGGCGGCGAGCGCGTATTTTCCGTCCCGCAGCATGTCCGCGCACACCCGGCGGAGATCGTCCGATGTCACCTGCCCGAGCCGGAATTCAACTTCTTCGAGAGACGTGACGCGTCCGAAAAACAACATGTGGGTGATATTGCGCAGGCAGGCGCCCTCCGCTGTTTCGCACAGTTCCCTCGTTTTTCTGATGATTTGCTTGCGCGATTGCTCAAGGGCAGTCGCGTCGACGCCTTTCCTGACGATCTCTCCCAGAAGATCCAGAGAGACTGTAATGATCTTCCCGGCGTTTTCCTTGCCGGTTCCGGCCATGATGCTGAAAGACCCGGAGGTCTCAAACTGCACATAATCAGCACGCACGTCATAGACCATCCCGCGCTTCTCGCGGATTTCCTGAAATAGAGGGGAGGACTGTCCGCCGGACAGAACTTCTTCCAGCAGCATGGCCATGTATTTGTCCGGGGCATGCCGGGACGGAGCACCGAAGCCGAATTCAAGGTTGAGCCGGTTGTTGTCTGCGGCCTCGCGGTAATCCCCTCCGATGAAAGTCGTCTGCGGCTTTTCCACCGCCTTCCCCGCAGGTAGGTCGCCAAAACATTCCTGCACCAGTTTTTCGGCCTCCGCCGCGCCGATGTCGCCCGCGAAAGAAACCACGATTTTTTCAGCATTGGAAAAAAGCTCCGCGTGCATCCGTCTGACCTGCGACGGAGTGAAAGACTCCAGCAGTTCCATGGCGCCCATCGAAGGACTGCCGATGGGCTGTCCTGAGAAGGCGGCCTCATGGAATTTCGCATGGGTTTTCTTTTCAGGTTTTTCCCCCTCCTTGCCAATCATGTTCTCCACTTGGCTCTTCGCCATCCGGATATCCGCGCCCTCAAGAGCCGGAGAACGGATAAGGCCGGCCAGATAGGCGAATGTGTCTTCGGCATGGCGCGCCAGCGAGAAGGCCTGGAAGATGGTCGACTCCTTCCCCGCCCAGTGGCTGAAGCTCCCGCCTGTCGACTCAACGCAATCTTCGATCAACTTCCTCTCGGCAACCCCGCCAAGGGTTGCCTCCTGCGTCAGGAAGGTCAGACCGTTCTCTTCAGGAGGCTCGTGGGCGGAACCAGACTTGATTTGAATCTGCATCGCGACCCTGCCTGTTTTTGGACGTTCTTCGCATACGCAGGCGACACCATTCGGCAGACGGAATGTTTTGACTGTCATTTTTGACTTCCATGATTGCAAAACAGAGAGATATATCATTGTAAAACATGCACATTATATGTCAACTGGATTCAAAAAAAATTGAAAACATCAATATCTGCGAACATATCGCGCCGCCCAGAGCCGTTCCCCGCGTTCTCCGGCGACCGTCCTGACGGTGATGGAACCGTCCCCCCCGAAATAGAGTGCATGGGCGCCCTGATATCTCAACGCGCTTTTGGCCAGAAGAAGCCCCGGCTTCGGGCATAAGCTCCGCTTTATATACAACGCACTGACGACGACATCGGCGGCGGCGCAGTCATCTCTCAGCGCTGCATATTCCTTCACGAAGGAAACCAGCTTGTCTTTCCTCCTGTAAAGGCAGGCGTCCCCGTCGCAGGACACGGAGGGATCTTTCTCCGTCCAGAACGCGAACCCCTCTCCCCCCTCCCGCGCAATCCACGCCTCCCGGACGAATTTTTCCGCCCTGCCGGAGGATATCCGCAGAATGCCTTTGTCGTCCCTGGCGGCAAAAAGTTTTCCGTCCTCCGATATCAGGACGTCCGCGCGGGGTGTCATCGGGATCGCGATCATTCCTGCGAGGATCGGCAACGCACCCAGCCAGCGCATTTTTCCCCGCCACAGGCATATCCACAATCCCCCGAGGCTCATCGTCACCAGAATCCACATCGGCCAGGAATCCGCGTGATAGAGGGCATGCGGCCAGCGCGAAATGATTTCCGCCGTCCTGACGATGACGACGACGCTCAGCTCCGCCGCTTTCAGCGGAATTTTTTCCAGCCCCAGAGGCATCAGGAAACTTGCCACGATGGCCGCAGGCAGCGTCACGAAAGTGGACAGAGGCACCGCGATCAGGTTGGCGATCAGCCCCGGGAACAGCGGAGTCCTGAGAAAGTGATAAAGGGATATCCCCGCCGTGGCGAGCGTCGCGATCAGCGTCGTCGCGAGGGAACCCAGAATGTAAAGCCCCGCCTTGGCGAACCATCGACGGTTTTCATACCCTCTCGCCCACCAGTCGCGGGTCGATTCATAAAAAGCGATCAACGCCACCACTGCGGCGAAGGACATCTGAAAACCGGGGCCGAACAGGCTTTCCGGCTGGAACAAAAGGACGGCCGCCGCCGCGAAGGCCGCCAGCCGCAGGGTAAAAGGATCCCGATCCAGCATGATCGCGACCATCACCACGCACACCATGATGACGGAACGCTCCGCCGAAACAGAGGAGCCTATCAGCAGCATGTAGAAAATCGCCGCGCACATGGCCATGAAGGCGGTGATCTTCTTGACCGGATACCGCAAAGCGACAAAGGGAACGGCCGCCAGTAAAGCGCGCACCGCGAAAAAGAAAAAACCCGTCACCATCGTGACTTGAAGCCCTGAAATCGCGATCAGATGCGCGATGCCGGCGGCGCGGATGGTGTCGAATGTTTTTTTTGAGATGTCGCGGTCTTCCCCGTCCAGCAACGCGATGGTGATGGCGGCGACATCGCCGTCCGCGATATTCTCCTTGATATGCGTGCGAAGGTATCTCCGCAGGGATTCGAAAAAGAATCCCCTGTCCCCGGCTTTCACGACCTCCACGCCGCCGACGGCGAACCCCGTCGCGCCGATCCCGTCGAAGAAAGCGTGGCGCTGGAAATCGTAAGCGCCCGGCATCACCGGCGGCGACAACGGGAGCAGCATCGCCTTCACCCGCACCCCGTCCCCCGCGACGGGCGAGGGACTGTCTTTTTTCAGCTTGATACGCACTCTTTCCGGCATCGGATTTTGCGGCAGAGGTCTTTCCGAGACATAGCGCAGCCTGTCGAGGACGACGCGATACCCCTCCTGCGGCAGGGCATCCACCGCCGCCACCCGCCCCTCCAGCATGAGCGGATATGTCTTGCGCGCCAGAACGGGGGCGCTCACCTCCCATGTACGCACCTGCGCCGCCGCGAAGCCCAGCGCCATCAAAAATAACGGCAGCCAGAGCAAAAGCACTGTTTTGTTTCTATAAAAAGGCGTAATTCCTGCGACCAGAGCCACCACCGCCGCCAGCCCGATCCATAACGGCGGCTCGAAACGCAGGGAAAAGTACCCCCCGACCCCGAAGGCCATCGCCACCGGAGTCCACAGAATCCAGCGATCCCGCTGGTTGAGGAAAGTGGCCTGCAATGTTTTTATCGGGTGCATTGCGCTTTTCTTTTCCCGTTGTCATCCCGAGCCAAAGGCGAGGGATCTTCATTGTTGCAACCTGACAAGATTCCTCGGCTTTCAGCCTCGGAATGACAAGTATGCGGAATTCATTCGTGTTTATTCGTGTCCATTCGTGGTTTCCCTACTTATAAGGGTACCCTTGAGTTAAAACCATAAAAGACCTACGATACAATGCTCAAAATTACCAGAGGCTCCTGAAAATGACCAAAGTCGTCACCCGCTTCGCGCCCTCCCCTACCGGCTTCCTGCATATCGGCGGGGGGCGGACGGCGCTGTTCAACTGGCTGTTCTCCAGACATCATCAGGGAGCCTTCCTCCTGAGGATCGAGGATACCGACCGCGCCCGCTCCACCAGGGAAGCCGTCGACGCCATTCTGGACAGTCTCAAATGGATGGGACTGGACTGGGACGGGGAGCCGGTTTTTCAGTTCGCCCGCATGAACCGCCATGCCGAAGTCGCGCATGAGATGGTGGCGAAGGGGCAGGCCTATTTCTGCGCCTGCACCCCCGACGACCTCGAAAAAATGCGCGGGGAGCAAAAGTCCCGTGGCGAGCCGATAGGCTATGACCGGCGCTGCCGCGACAAGGGGCATACATCGGGAGCCGTCCGCATCAAAG
>JAZDGQ010000106.1:0-42225 GCA_043806835.1 Pseudomonadota bacterium
CGGACGTGACGGGCGTCGTTCAATTGCCTGCGGGGGTCGAGATGGTCATGCCCGGCGACAACATCACCATGGACATCGAGCTCATCTGCCCGGTGGCGATGGACAAGGGTCTGCGCTTCGCCATCCGCGAGGGCGGGCGCACCGTTGGCGCAGGCGTTGTTTCCCAGATCGTGGAATAAAGACCGTCTTCATTCTTCATCCTCCCCTTGCGGGAGAGGGTCCGGGTGAAGGCGCTGAAACGAAAGAAGGATGCTAAAAAAGATGGAAGCCCAGAATATCCGCATCAGGTTGCGCGCGTACGATCACCGCGTTCTCGATCAGGCCATCCGGGAGATCGTGAACACCGCGAAGAGGACGGGCGCCTTGGTGCGCGGCCCCATCCCCCTGCCGACGTGGATCGAGAAGTTCTGCGTCAACCGTTCGCCGCACGTGGACAAGAAGTCCCGCGAGCAGTTCGAGATGAGGACGCACAAGCGCCTGCTGGACATCGTTGATCCCACGCCGCAGACCATCGATGCGCTGATGAAGCTCGATCTGGCTGCGGGCGTGGACGTCGAAATCAAGCTGTAAGGTTAAAAAAGGACAGGAAAATGCGTACCGGTTTAATTGCACAAAAGCTTGGAATGTCCCGCATGTTCGATACGGACGGGAAACATGTCCCTGTGACCCTCCTGAAGGTTGACGGCTGCCAGGTCGTCGCCGTGCAGACGAAAGAGAAGAACGGCTATACGTCGGTTCAGCTCGGCGCGGGCAAGAAAAAAGTCAAGAACGTCAGCAAGGCGGAGCGCGGTCATTTCGCCAAGGCCAAGGTTGAGCCGAAGAAGAAGGTCGTCGAGTTCCGCGTGGACGAAAAAAATATTCTGGGGGTCGGCGAGGAGCTGTCGGCGGCTCATTTCGTGCCGGGCCAGTACGTCGATGTCACCGGCGTTACAATAGGCCGCGGGTATCAGGGGGCGATGAAACGTTGGAACTTCCACGGCCTGCGCGCGACGCACGGCGTGTCCGTTTCCCACAGATCCCACGGTTCGACCGGTCAGCGCCAGGATCCGGGCCGCGTCTTCAAAAACAAGAAGATGGCCGGTCATATGGGCGCCGCAACCCGCACCATGCTGAACCTGCGCGTCGTCTCCGTGGACGCCGAAAACGGACTGATTATGGTCAGGGGGGCGGTGCACGGCTGCAAGGGCGGCTGGGTGCTGGTGAAGGACGCCGTGAAAAAAGTGTTGCCGAAGGACGCGCCGATGCCTGCGGGTCTGAAGGCGAAGGCCTGAGGAACAGATGAGAAGGAATGAACCATGAAGGTCGCCGTAAAAAGTCTGGATAACAAAAAAGTGGGCGACATCGACCTGAGCGAGGCCGTTTTCGGATTGCCGCCGCGCGCCGATGTCCTGCACAGAATGGTCAACTGGCAACTGGCGAAACGCCGTTCCGGAAACCATAAAACGAAGGATATCAGCGAAGTCAGCGGCACGGGAAAGAAGCCGTTCGCGCAAAAAGGCAGCGGCCGCGCCCGCGCAGGCTCCCTGCGGAACGTCCATCATCGCGGCGGCGCGGTCATGTTCGGACCGGTGGTTCGCAGCCATGCGGTCGACATGCCGAAGAATTTCCGCAAGCTGGCGCTGAAGGTGGCTCTTTCCGCGAAACAGGCGGAAGGCAAGCTGGTCATTCTGGACGAGGCGAAAGCCGTGTCGCACAAGACGAAAGACATGGCCAGAATTCTTGCGGGTCTGGGGCTTAGGTCCGCCCTGATTATCGACGAGGCTCCCGATCAGAGTTTTACGCGCGCGGCGGGCAACATCCCGCATGTGGACGTTCTGCCGCAGAAGGGCATCAACGTGTACGATATCCTGCGCCGCGACACTCTGGTTCTGACCAGAGACGCCGTCGCGCAACTGGAGGCAAGACTGAAATGAGCAAGGCAGCCGCAAAGAAAAAAGACGCCGGAATCTCCGAGATCCTTTATCAGATGATCCGCTCCCCGGTTATCACCGAGAAGGCGACCATGGGGTCGCAATACAGTCAGGTGACGTTCCGCGTCCCTCTCGACGCGGGAAAGGCGATCATCAAGGAAGCCGTCCAGAGTGTGTTCAAGGTGAAGGTTCTGAAGGTGAACACCTCCACGCAAAAAGGGAAGCTGAAGGTTTTCAAGGGCCGCAGGGCATCGAGAAGCGACACGAAAAAGGCAATCGTCACGCTGGCCGAAGGGCAGGCGATCGACGTGGCAACCGGAGTTTAAGAAGGAAGTCCGGATAGCGCCGGCGCACGAATATCCGGCGGCGACGATCCGGAAAAGTTGAGGGAATAAAATGGCACTTAAATCATATCGCCCGACATCTCCAGGCCTTCGCCAGATGGTTCGCGTCGACCGCAGCGAGCTGTGGAAGGGAAAGCCTGAGAAGGCGCTGCTGGACGGCAAGCATCACTGCAAGAACGGTCGCGACAATCAGGGTCATATCACCTCCTGGCACCGCGGCGGCGGTCATAAGCAGCGCTACCGCATCATCGACTTCAAGCGCCGCAAGTTCGACACGGAAGCCGTGGTCGAGCGCCTGGAATACGATCCGAATCGCTCCGCATGGATCGCGCTGATCAGGTATGCGGACGGAGCTCTGGCGTACATCCTCGCGCCGCAGCGTCTGGCGACCGGGGACAAAATCGTTTCCGGCGAGAAGGCCGACATCCTTCCGGGCAACGCCCTGCCGATCAGGAATATCCCCGTCGGCACGCTCGTGCATAATGTCGAGCTGACACCGGGCAAGGGCGGGCAGATGGCGCGCTCCGCAGGGACTTTCGTGCAGATCGTGGGCCGCGACGCCGGTTACACGCAGATCAAGCTCACGTCCGGCGAGTTGCGCGTCGTGCGCGGCGAGTGCATGGCGACGGTGGGTATGGTCTCGAACGCGGATCATTCGAACGTGCAGATCGGCAAGGCGGGACGCAACCGCTGGCTTGGCTGGAAGCCGCATAACCGCGGCGTCGTCATGAACCCGATCGATCACCCGCTCGGCGGGGGCGAGGGAAAATCCTCCGGCGGACGGCATCCCTGCTCGGCTTGGGGCAAATGCGCCAAGGGCACGAAAACGCGTAAAAACAAGGCAACAGACAAATATATCCTGCGCCGTCGCAAGAACAAGCGTCTGGCTCAAGGTCAATAAAGGAGAAGCACTGTGGCACGTTCCGTAAGAAAAGGCCCGTTTATAGATGGCTATCTGCTGAAGAAGGCGGACAAGGTCCGCGGATCGGGCCGCAACGAGGTGATCAAGACGTGGTCGCGCCGGTCCACGATCCTGCCGCAGTTCATCGGCCTGACGTTCGGCGTCTACAACGGTCAGAAGTTCATTCCGGTGATGGTCACGGACAACATGATCGGCCACAAGCTGGGCGAGTTCTCGCCGACGCGCCAGTTCACGGGGCATACCGCCGCGGGCGCCGACAAGACCGCGAAAACGAAGGAAACGAGGGGATAATCGAATCATGGCAAAAACAGCGAACAAGCCGCGCCGTGCGGAAAACGAGGCGATCGCGAAAGCCCGTTACATCAAGGGCAGCGAGCGCAAGCTCAATCTTCTGGCGCAGATGATTCGCGGCAAGGCGGCGGCGCGGGCGCTGATCGATCTGGAATTTTCCCCCCGGCGCATGGCCGTCGAGGTGAAAAAAGTTCTGGAGGCCGCTATCGCGAACGCCGAAAACAACCACAATCTGGACGTCGACCGCCTGGTGGTGAAGGAGGCGACGGTGGGCCGCACGATGACCCTGAAGCGCTTTCATGCGCGTGGGCGCGGCAAGTCTGCCGGGGTCGAAAAGCCTTTCGCGAATATCACGATCGTCGTGAGCGAAAGAGACGGAACCGGGGACGAGAAAGCGGTGGCGAAGCGTTCGAAAAAGGCGACTGCCAAAACAGATACGAAAGCTGGAGAGTAAGAATGGGTCAGAAAGTTAACCCGATAGGGCTGAGACTGGGCATCAACCGCACATGGGAAAGCCGCTGGTATGCGGGCAAGGACTATGCGGTCAAGCTGCTGCAGGACATCAAGCTGCGGGCGCACGTCTTCGAAACCATGAAGCAGGCCGGCGTTGCGCGCGTCGTGATCGAGCGGGCGGCGAACAAGACCAACGTGACGATCCATACGGCGCGCCCGGGCGTGATCATCGGCAAAAAAGGCTCCGATATCGAGAAGCTCCGCAAGGATCTGTCCAAATTCGCGGGCGGCGACGTCACTCTCAACATCGTCGAAATCCGCAAGCCGGAGATGGACGCGCAACTGGTCGCCGACGGCATCGCGCAGCAGCTTGAGCGCCGCGTGTCTTTCCGCCGCGCCATGAAGCGTGCCGTCCAGTCCGCGCTGCGCCTGGGGGCGGGGGGCATCCGGGTCAATTGCGCCGGCCGTCTGGCGGGTTCCGAGATCGCGCGTACCGAATGGTACCGCGAGGGTCGCGTTCCGCTGCACACGCTGCGCGCGGACGTGGATTACGCAACCGCACGCGCCTCGACCACCTACGGCATCATCGGCGTCAAGGTCTGGATTTTCAAAGGCGAGATTCTGGCGCATGACCCGATGGCGCACGACAAGCGCCTGACGGATCAGCAAACGTCGCGCGGGTAAGAGAAGAGAAAAAAGGAATACGACCATGATGTCACCGAAGAAAATGAAGTTCCGCAAGGCGCACAAGGGCCGCATCCACGGGGTGGCGTCCTCTGGAACTTATCTGGCCTACGGTTCTTTCGGATTGAAAGCGACGTCGCCGGAGCGCATCACGGCGCGCCAGATCGAGGCGGCGCGCCGCGCGATCAGCCGGTGCATCAAGCGTCAGGGTCGCCTCTGGATCCGGATTTTCCCGGACGTGCCCGTCTCCAAGAAGCCGCTGGAAGTGCGGATGGGGAGCGGAAAAGGGTCGCCGGAATTCTATATCAGCCGCGTGAAACCCGGCAAGATCATGTTTGAACTGGATGGCGTGACGCGTGAAGTGGCGGAGGAGGCTTTCTCTCTCGCCTCCGCCAAGCTGCCGATCAAAGTGCGTTTCGTGTTTCGCGAGTAGGGTGCAAGGAAATGAAAACATCGGATTTAAGGGCAAAAACGGCGGACGAACTGGAGCAGAGTCTTCTCGATCTGCGCAAGGAGCAGTTCAACTTCCGGTTCCAGAAGTCGACCGGCAAGATCGAGGACACCTCGCGCATACGCAAGGTTCGCCGCGACATCGCGAAAGTCAAGACGCTGCTGAATGAAATAAAATCCGGCAAGGCGCCGGTCGCCAAAAAGAAAACCAAGGAGTAAGTGAAATGCCTCGTCGTGTGCTGGAAGGCAAAGTTGTTGGAGACAAATGCGACAAGACGGTGACCGTCATCGTCGAACGCAGGGTGCGCGACCCGATGTACGGCAAAATTATCCGCCGTTCCGCGAAATACGCGGCCCATGACGAGGGCAACGTATGGAAGATCGGCGACGAAGTGGCTATCGAGGAGTGCCGCCCGCTGTCGAAGTCGAAGAGATGGCGCGTCATCAGCGGCAAGACCACCGGCGTCAGCCATGCGAAAACGTCGGACGACGGCGTGCACGGGAAGGTTTCCGTGAAGAGGGTTGTTGTGAAAAAGCGGCGTTAAATCAAAGGCTGAGAGTTTTTTTAAGAGAAAGGTCAAACACATGATACAGATGCAAACCACCATGGATGTCGCCGACAACAGCGGGGCGCGCCGGGTTCAGTGCATCAAGGTGCTGGGCGGTTCGCACAGGCGGACGGCGGGCATCGGCGATGTGGTCGTTGTTTCCGTGAAGGACGCCATTCCGCGCGGGCGCGTGAAAAAAGGTACCGTGCACAAGGCCGTGATCGTGCGCACGTCCACGCCGCTCCGGCGCGAGGACGGCACCAGCATCCGTTTCGACCGCAATGCGGCGGTGCTGCTCAATCCGGCGGGAGAGCCCGTCGGCACCCGCATTTTCGGACCCGTTACGCGCGAGCTGCGCTTCAGGAACTTCATGAAAATCATCTCTCTCGCTCCGGAGGTGCTCTGATGAACAAGGTCAGAATCAAAAAGGGCGACAAGGTCGTCGTCCTGTCAGGACGCGACAAGGGCCGGAGCGGCGAAGTGAAGCATGTGAATCCGGCAGAATCCAGAGTGACCGTGCAGGGCGTCAACGTGCAGACCAAGCACCGCAAGGTGTCCCAGGCGGGGCCGGGAGGCATCGACAAGATCGAAGCCTCCATCCACATCTCGAACGTGGCGCTCGCCGATCCGAAAACGGGCAAGCCGACCCGCGTCGGATATAAAGTGGTCGGCGACCGCAAGGTGCGCGTGGCGAAGCGCTCCGGCGAACAGCTTGAATAAGGGGAAGTCATGGTAGCGCGTCTCAAAAAAGAATATCTGGAAAAAATCAAGCCTGCGATGAAGCAGCAGTTTGGTTACAAGAACGACATGGAAGTTCCGCGTCTCGACAAGATCGTCATTAATATGGGCGTGGGCGAAAACGCCTCCGACAGCAAGAAGATACAGGGCGCGGTCGCGGACATGACCGCCATCTCCGGCCAGAAGCCGCTGGTGGCCAAGTCGCGCAAGTCCATCGCCGCCTTCAAGCTGCGGGAGAACATTCCCATCGGCTGCAAGGTGACCCTGCGCGGCGCCCGCATGTACGAGTTCCTGGATCGCCTGGTCACGATCGCGATGCCGCGCATCCGGGACTTCCGCGGCGTCTCCGACAGGAGCTTCGACGGCAACGGAAACTATGCCTTCGGCATCAAGGAACAGATCATTTTCCCCGAAATCAACTTCGACAAGGTCGATTCGATCCGGGGCATGGACATCATCATCTGCACGACTGCGACAAATGACGAACAGGCGAAGGCTTTGCTGAAGGCGTTCAAAATGCCCTTCAGAAACCGTTAAGTTGAGGGATAACAGACAATGGCCAAGACGAGTTCCATCGAGAAAAACAACCGCCGGAAAAGACTGGTGAAGAAGTTTGCAGCCAAATGGGCGAAGCTGAAAGAAATCGCGAACGACGAGTCCCGTCCGTTCGACGAGCGTTTCGCGGCGCGCCTCAAGATGGCGACGCTGCCGCGCAATTCCCATCCGACGCGGGTGCGGAACCGTTGCGCCCTGACGGGACGCGCACGCGGAAACTACAGGAAATTCGGCATTTCCCGGCTGATGTTGCGGGAACTGGCCTCCCAGGGAATGATCCCTGGCGTCACGAAATCAAGCTGGTGAGAGGAAAAGGAGTGATATTACATGTTGATTAACGATCCTCTTGGAGATCTGCTGACACGTATCCGGAACGGACAGACGGCGAGACTGACCGCCGTTTCCAGTCCCGCCTCGAAGCACCGCATCAACGTGCTGGAGGTTCTGAAGCGCGAAGGATTCATCCGTGATTACAGCGTCATGAAAAAAGAGAACGGCGCATCGGAGCTGAACGTCGAGCTGAAATACTCGGAAGGCCAGCCTGTGATCCGCGAAATCGCCCGCATTTCCAGTCCGGGCCGCCGCGTTTATTCGAAAATCACGGAAGTCCCTCGTTTTTACAACGGTCTCGGCATTTCAATCCTGTCCACGCCGCGCGGCGTTCTCTCCGACAAGGAGGCGCGCGAAGCGAACGTGGGCGGCGAATTGCTTTGCCGGGTCTTTTAACCGAGAGTAGGTAGTCATGTCCAGAATTGCCAAGCACCCGATCCCGATACCCGCCGGCGTTGATGTCAAGGTCAACGGCGGGAAGGTGATCGTGAAGGGGAAAAAGGGTGAACTGACGCTCATCCTCGTCAACAATGTTTCAGCAGAGGTCAAGGACGGCGCGGTCGTCCTGAAGCCGTTGTCCAAGGCATCCTTTGCCATGGATATGTGGGGCACCACGGCGTCGAACGTCAGGAATATGATGAAAGGCGTGACGACGGGCTACAGTAAAAGGCTGCTGATCGAAGGCGTCGGTTTCCGTGCGGCGCTCAAGGGAAAGGATCTGGTTCTCCAGATCGGCTTCAGCCACGAGGTCAATTACAAAACGCCGCCGGGAATCGACATCAAGGTGCCGAAGCAGACGGAGATCGAAGTCTCCGGCATCGACAAGCAGAAGGTAGGTCAGGTCACGGCGGAGATTTATTCGCTGAAACCGCCGGAGCCTTACAAGGGAAAAGGGATCAGGTACGAAGGGCAGCGCGTCCGTCGTAAAGAAGGCAAGAAGAAATAGCAGGGGCTGACATGAGCAAAACACAATCCAAACAACGCCGCCAGTGGCGGGTTCGCAAAGTCGTCAGGAAGGCTTCCGAAAAGAACGCCCGCCCGCGTCTGACCGTGCATCGCTCCACGCTGCATATCTATGCACAGGTGATCAACGATGCGACAGGGCGGACTCTGGCGGCGGCCTCCACGGTGGACGCCGACCTGAAAAAGACGCTGAAAAGCACATCCAACAAGGATGCTGCGCAGGCCGTCGGCAAGCTGGTGGCGGAGCGCGCGAAAAAAGCGGGTGTTGAGAAAGTGGCGTTCGACAGAGGCTCTTACATGTATCACGGACGCGTCAAGGCTTTGGCAGAAGCCGCGCGCGAAGCCGGTTTATCATTCTAAAGGAAAAAGACAATGGCGAAGCCTGACAAGAGAGAATTCAAGGACAAGAACCGTGACGGCGAGGGTGGCGAACTCGTCGAGCGCCTTGTCGCGGTCAACCGCGTCGCAAAGGTGGTCAAGGGGGGGCGTCGCTTCGGCTTCGCCGCCCTGGTCGTTGTGGGCGACGGGCGGGGCCGCATCGGTCTCGGCGCTGGCAAGGCGCGGGAAGTGCCGGAGGCCATCAAAAAGGCGACCGATCAGGCGAAACGCAAGCTGATCCGCGTTCCGCTGCGCGATGGCAGGACGATTCATCATGACGTCGAGGCGCATTTCGGCGCAGGCCGTGTGCGCATGCGGGCTGCGGCGCCCGGCACCGGCATCATTGCCGGCGGCCCGCTCCGCGCCGTGTTCGAGGTTCTGGGACTTCAGGATGTCGTGGCGAAATCCCTGGGCTCGTCCAATCCCTATAACATGGCGAAAGCCGCTCTCGCCGCTTTCGCGCTCATGGAAAGCCCCCGCATGGTGGCCGGCCGCCGCGGACGCCGCGTCAACGAGGTTCTGGGCCGCAAAGGCGATGTGAAGGAGAAGTCCGATGGCTGAAAAAGATAAAAAACCGGCGGCAAAGAAAGCCTCTGCGCCCGCAAAGTCCGGAAAAAAAATCAGGGTGACCCAGATCGGCAGTCCGATAGGACGCATTGACGCGCAGAAGAATACGCTGGTAGGCTTGGGACTCAACAAGCGTGGTCGCTGCAAGGTGCTGGAGGACACGCCCTTCGTCCGTGGCATGATTGAGTGCGTGAAGCATCTCGTGACTGTGGAAGAGGCAGCCTGAGCGCCGAAGAAAAACAAGGACGAAGAAAATGAAGCTGAATCAACTGAAAGACAATCCCGGCGCCCGCAAGTCCCGTATGTGCGTGGGGCGCGGCATCGGCTGCGGCAAGGGCAAGACCTGCGGCCGCGGCGTCAAGGGACAGAAGGCCCGTTCGGGCGTGGCGATCAAGGGGTTCGAGGGCGGGCAGATGTCTCTCCTGCGACGGATGCCGAAGCGCGGGTTCACGAATTTTGCCGCCCGCTCCTATGCGGTAGTGAATCTGGACGCCATTCAGGAAGCCATAGACTCCGGAAAAATCTCCGCGGCGAACCCGATAGACGCGAATTCTCTGGTGGAGGCGGGCGTTGTCCGCCGTGCCGGTGACGGGCTGCGCCTGCTGGCCGGCAGGAGCGACCTGAAGGCAAAAGCGACTTTCATCGTGACGGGCGTTTCCACCGGCGCGGCGAAAGCGGTCGAAAAGGCCGGCGGAAAAGTCGAAATTTTGCCGGCGAAGGTCAACAAGCTCCTGAAGGGCAAGCTGCCGAAGAAAGACAGAAATCAGAAATCAGAAACCGGAAGTCGGAAATGAAAACGTATCCGGATTTTAAGTTTCAGGTTTCCGGTTTCCGGCTTCTGATTTCAGGGTTCTGAACATGGCCTCAGCTGTTGAGCAATTTGCCGCTAATCTGAATTTCGGCGCCTTCGCCAAGGCCGAGGAACTGAAGAAGCGGCTCTGGTTCACCCTGGGCGCCCTGATTATTTTCCGTCTCGGCACGTATATCCCGCTTCCCGGCATCGATCCCCGCATCTGGCAGGAAATTTTTGAACAGAAATCCGGCGGCGTGCTGGACATGTTCAATATGTTTTCGGGCGGCGCCCTGCAACGGATGACCATTTTCGCGCTGAACATCATGCCGTACATCTCGGCTTCCATCATCATGCAGCTTCTGACGTCGATGAATCCTCAGCTTGAGGCGATGAAGAAAGAGGGCGAATCCGGGCGCAAGAAGCTCAATCAGTATACGCGGTATTTCACCATCGTCCTTGCCGCCGTCCAGGCTTACGGCCTCGCGGTCGGCCTTGAAAATATGCAGAGCGGCGCGGCTTCCGCCGTCATCAATCCCGGAATTTTCTTCCGCGTCAGCACCGTCATCACGATCGTGGGAGGCACCATCTTCCTGATGTGGCTGGGCGAGCAGATCACGGCGCGGGGGGTCGGCAACGGCACATCGCTGATTATTTTCTCCGGCATCGTGGCCGGGATTCCGGCGGCGGTGGCGCAGACGCTGTCGCTCGGGCGGGAGGGCTCGATTTCCACCGTGGTGATTCTCGGGATGATGCTTATGGTCGTGGGGGTCGTCGCCTTCATCGTTTTCATGGAGCGCGCCCAGCGGCGCGTCGTGGTGCAGTACCCCAAGCGGATGGTGGGGAACCGCATGTCCGGCGGCGACGTCAGCCACATGCCTCTGAAGATGAACACGTCGGGCGTCATTCCGCCGATCTTCGCCTCGTCGCTGCTTTTGCTGCCGATGACGGTCGTCGGTTTTTCAGGCGGCAGCCAGGGCAGTGAAATCATGGATACCGTCGCGCGGGTTCTCCAGCACGGTCAGCCCGCCTACATGCTGCTTTACGGCGGCCTCATCGCATTTTTCGCTTTTTTCTACACGGCGATCGTGTTCAATCCGGACGAGACGGCGGAGAATCTCCGCAAATACGGCGGCTTCGTGCCCGGAATCCGTCCCGGCAAGGCGACGGCGGACTACCTCGATTACGTCCTGACGCGCATCACGGTCATTGGCGCTGCATATCTCGTTTTCGTATGCCTTCTGCCGGAAGTTCTGATCGCGAAGTTCGCCCTGCCGTTCTATTTCGGCGGCACGAGTCTGCTGATCACCGTTTCTGTCATGATGGACACGGTGGCGCAGATCCACTCCCATCTGATCGCGCATCAGTACGAGGGTCTTATCAAGAAGGCAAAGCTGAGAGGGACGCGGAAATGAGAATCATCCTTCTTGGCCCCCCCGGAGCCGGCAAGGGCACTCAGGCGCGGGTGCTGACGGAGAAGTACGGCATCGCGCAGATCGCCACCGGAGATATTTTCCGCGAGAACGTCAGGGAGGGCACGCATCTCGGCAGGCAGGTCGAGGCGATTCTGAAGGAAGGCAGGCTGGTGCCTGACGCCATCACCATCGGGATGATTTCGGAGCGTATGGACAGGCCGGATTGCAGGAAGGGCTTCATCCTGGACGGCTTTCCGCGCAATGTGGTGCAGGCCGAGGCGCTTGAAAAAATGCTGAAGGAAAAAGGCCTCTGTCTGGATGGCGTGGTGCAGATGGAGGTGGATGATGAAAATCTGGTCGGGAGAATTTCCGGGCGTTATTCCTGTTCCGCCTGCGGGGAGGTCTATCACGACAGTTTTAAGAAACCGTTCAGCCTGGAGACATGCGATAAATGCGGAGTCTCTGGAAAATTCACCCGCCGGACGGATGATAACGAAGAGTCCGTCCGGACGCGCCTGGAGGTCTACCATACCCAGACGGCTCCGATTCTTCCTTTCTACAGGAGCCGGAAAATGCTCAAGGCCGTCAACGGGATGGCCGGTATGGAGGAGGTAACACGACAGATTGAGGCCGTTTTAAAGGCGGATGAGGGCTGTAACAGGCTTTCCGCCGGATAAGGGGAGTGTGAGAGACGCTATAAGAAAGCGCCGGGTTTGCCTCAAATAGGGTAAATATGTGGTTGACGTTTTCTTATCGCGTCTTATAATGCGCGATCCCGTTTCCTTCAGGAAAGGGGTGGATGGGGTTGTGTGTCCCTTTGTCTGGGGACGGGTGTGTTGCTTGCGGTTGGCGGATGATCTGCTGATGGAACGGATAACAGGAGTATAAACGTGGCACGTATCGAAGGTGTCAATATACCTACGGAAAAAGTCATTGGAATCGCGCTGACGTACATTCACGGCATCGGCCGTTCCGGCGCGAAAAAAATTCTCGAAGCGGCGAACGTCGCCTGGGGCAAGCGCGTCAATGCCCTGACCGAAGACGAGTTGAACCGCATTCGCGATGCCATCAAGTCCGGAAGCAAGGTTGAAGGCGAGTTGCGCCGCGAAGTCGCAATGAGCGTCAAGCGGTTGATGGATCTTGGCTGTTACCGCGGCGGGCGTCACCGCAAGGGTCTGCCCGTGCGGGGTCAGCGCACGCGCACGAATGCGCGCACGCGCAAAGGGCCGCGCAAAACCATTGCCGGCAAAAAAATCGCGCCGACCAAGAAATAACAGCTGAGAGTGGAAACAAAAAATGGCTAAAGCACAGAACCCCAAAGAAGCTAAGAGCGAGCAGAAAAAAACGGCGCCCAAAGCCCGCAAGAAGGAACGCAAAAACGTCACAACGGGCACGGCGCACGTCAACTCCACCTTCAACAACACGATTGTCACCATTACGGACGCGCAGGGCAACACCCTTGCATGGTCCACCGCCGGACATCAGGGGTTCAAGGGGTCGCGGAAATCGACTCCTTATGCCGCTCAGATCGCCGCCGAGGATGCCGGGCGCAAGGCGAAGGAGCATGGCGTGAAAACGCTGGAGGTGCTTGTGAAAGGCCCGGGTTCCGGGCGCGAGTCGGCCTTGCGCGCGCTTCAGTCCGTGGGGTTCACCATCAATTCGATCATAGACATCACGCCTGTTCCGCACAACGGCTGCCGTCCGCGCAAAAGGCGCAGAGTTTAGGTTTTTGAACCGTCGCCTGTTTTATTCCTATTGGATCCATCACGCAAAGAGGGGCTGACCTTGATACAGAAAAACTGGCAAGAGCTTATAAAACCGAACAAAGTCGAAGTAAGCACATCCAAAGATCCGCAGCGCTTCGGCACCGTGGTCGTCGAGCCGCTGGAACGCGGCTACGGCCTGACGCTGGGCAACGCCATGCGCCGCGTGCTGCTGTCGTCCCTGCAGGGCGCCGCCGTAACCTCCATCAGGATCGACGGCGTGCTGCACGAGTTCTCGTCCATCGACGGCGTCCGTGAGGATGTGACGGACATCGTCCTGAACATCAAGAACATCTCCCTGCGGATGCACGCAGAAGGCTCCAAGAAGCTGTACCTGAAAGCGGAAGGCCCCTGCGAAGTCAAGGCCGGCATGATCGAAACCAGCGCGGATATCGAAATCACAAACCCGGATCTCGTCATTTGCACGCTCGGCAACAAGGCGAAGCTGGGCATCGAGCTGGCCGTCAGCAATGGGAAAGGATACCGCCCCGCGGCTCAGAACCGCGCGGAGGACGCGCCGATCGGCCTTATCCCGGTGGACAGCATTTTCAGTCCGGTGCGTCGGGTTTCTTACAAGGTGGAGGACACCCGTGTCGGCCAGATCACGGACTATGACAAGCTGGTTCTTGATATCGAAACCAACGGCACCATCAGGCCGGAAGACGCTGTGGCGTACGCCGCGCGCATCCTTCAGGATCAGTTGCAGGTGTTCGTGAACTTCCAGGAGCCCGAGACCGTTGCGAAGGAAGAAGAGAGGAACGAGCTGCCCTTCAGCCGCCATCTGCTTCGCAAGGTGGAGGAATTGGAGCTTTCCGTCCGCTCGGCTAACTGCCTCAAGAACGACAACATCATTTATATCGGCGACCTCGTCCAGAAAACGGAGGCGGACATGCTCCGCACGCCGAATTTCGGCCGTAAATCGCTGAACGAGATCAAGGAAGTCCTTACCAGCATGGGGCTCCACCTCGGCATGAAGGTCGAAGGCTGGCCGCCGGAGAATATCGAGGATCTCGCAAGGAAACTCGAGGAGCCGTTCTGAATTCAGAAGTCTGAAGCCGGAAATCGGAAAAGTTCTCTGGTTTCGGACTTTATATAAAAGGGGGGAGGTCTCCCGCCCGGCAGTTCTGATTTCTGGTTTCAGGCTTCCGGTTTCTGAGTCCGCCTTATGCGTAAGGCGACATTAAAAGGAGGGCGTACTTATGCGTCATAAAAAATCAGGCCGTAAACTCGGCGTTACGACATCGCACCGCAAAGCCATGTTCGCGAACATGGCCGTCGCCCTCATCAAGCATGAGCAGATTTCGACGACGTTGCCGAAAGCCAAGGAGCTGAGGGGCTTTGTCGAGCGCCTCATCACTCTGGGCAAGGCGGGAAGTCTTGCCAATCGCCGTCTGGCGCACTCCCGTTTGCGCGATGACGCCATGCTCAAGAAATTGTTTGAAGTCCTCGGCCCCCGCTACAAAGACCGTCAGGGCGGCTACACCCGCGTCCTGAAGGCGGGCTACCGTTTCGGGGATAACGCGGCTCTGGCGATCATCGAGCTGGTGGATCGCGACCGCGCCGCCAAAGGGCTGGACAGCGGCCCCACGGGTACGGAGGATGCGGACGCCGCGGCTCCCGCTCCCGAGAAAAAGAAATCCAAAAAGGCTCCCGGCCCGGCCAAGAAGAAAGCCGTCGCTGGTTAAATTTCAGGAAATAAGGTATTAAAAGGGCGGAAGTTTATGGCTTCCGCCCTTTTCTTGTATAGGCGCAATTATGGAAGATATCTTTATCAGGGAAGCGACTGTTGCGGATGCAGATGTCATCGGGCGTGTCCATGTCGATAGCTGGCGGGAAAGTTATGCGGGAATTTTTCCGGACGATATCCTGCGGGATCTTTCGTGGGAAGAAAGGGCTGAAAATTGGAAGAAGGCTCTGCGTGAGGAAAAGATCCCGTGGAAAATGTTTGTGGCAGAGGAGGGAGGGATTGTTAAGGGATTTGTCGCTGTCGGTAAATCCCGTAAGCCTGAGTTTCCCTTTGAGGGGGAATTATATGCCTTCTACATCCTGAAGGAAGCTCAGGGGCGCGGCATTGGCAGAAAGCTGTTTGAAAAGGTGCAAAATAGTCTCAAATTAGGTGGTATGAACAGCATGTTTCTTTTGGTATTAAAAGATAATGGTCCAGCGATAGAATTTTACCGGCATATGGGCGGGAAGGAGTTTTCCCGCATCATGGTCAATGGTTGCGGGCAAGATTTTGAAGAGATCGCTATGGCATGGGAAAGGATTTGATATGAAGGGAATTTTTTTTATAACTGTTTCTAAAATTATTTACTTTCTCACCGCCATGCCGCCGCAGGGCGGCATCCGGCGCGGCGAAGCCGCATTTATAAAGGCGCTTCGCGCAGCCAGACCCCGCCCTGCGGCGGGGGGGCGATGGGTAAGTAATTATCGAGTCAGCTATAGTGCTCTATTGTTTATTTTTACTTGCATCTCTGCGGCTGCATACGCCCAGCAGGTGCCGCAGTCCGTCCAGCAGATGCAGCTTTCCTTCGCCCCTTTGGTCAAAAAGACCAGCCCGGCTGTGGTCAACATTTACGCGAAGCGCGTCGTGCAGGAGCAGATGCGCTCCATCAGCCCCTTTTTCAACGATCCGTTTTTCAACCAGTTCTTCAACGCGCCGCAGTTCGGCGGTCCGGTGCGCCAGCGGATCGAAAACTCCCTAGGTTCCGGCGTGATCGTCGATGCGGACGGCATGATTGCCACCAATAACCACGTCGTCAGGAACGCGACCGAGATCAGCGTGGTGATGGCGGACGGGCGCGAATTCACGGCGGAGAAATTGCTGTCCGATGCCAGAACCGATCTGGCCATTCTCAAAATTGACACAAATGGCGAGAAGCTTCCCGTCCTGGAACTGACGGACAGCGACGCGGTGGAGGTGGGCGATCTGGTGCTGGCGATCGGAAATCCTTTCGGCGTCGGGCAGACGGTGACGAGCGGCATCGTTTCCGGCGTGGCGCGGACGGATGTGGGCATTTCTGATTACAGCTTCTTCATCCAGACCGATGCCGCGATCAACCCCGGCAACTCCGGCGGCGCCCTGATCGACATGAAAGGCCTCCTGATCGGCATCAACAGCGCGATCTTCTCTAAAAGCGGGGGGTCTCTCGGCATCGGGTTCGCCGTTCCGTCCAACATGGTGAGAACGGTCATCGAGGCGTCACGACATGGCGGCAGGGTCGTGCGTCCGTGGACGGGCATGTCCGGTCAGGCGATCACGCCGGACATGGTCGAGAGCCTGGGCCTCAAAAAAGCGCAGGGGTCGCTGGTCAATCATGTCCGTTCTTCAGGCCCCGCCGACAAGGCCGGAATCAAAACGGGGGACGTGATCCTGTCGATCAACGGCAAGGACGTGCAGGATCCGGAAGCCCTGAAGTTCCGTCTGGCGACGGTGCCCATCGGCAGCCCCATCAAGTTGCAGGTCTTGCGTGCGGGGAAAATCTTTGAGGCGACCATGACCGCCGCCGCGCCGCCGGAAGACCCGCCCCGCGACGAAACCCTGCTGAAAGGGGCAAACCCGCTTTCCGGCGCGGTCGTCGTCAATATCTCCCCGGCGCTGATCGAGGAAGTCGGTTCGTTGCCGCAGGACTCGGGCGTCGTCATCCTCAGGGCGGAAGGAGGCAATGCCGCGCGGCTCGGGCTCGGCAAGGGGGACATCCTGCTTTCCGTCAACGGCGAGAAGGTCGTTTCGGTGGATCAGTTGCAGAAATTGCTGAAATCCGGCGGCGTCAGACAATGGCGGATTCAGGTGCAGCGCGGCGGTCAGGTGATGAACCTTGTGATTACCGGATGAGCACTCTTTTCGAAGCCGCCATGGAGGACAAGAGCAGGGAGGCCCCGCGCCCTCTCGCGGATTTGCTGCGCCCCCAAAATCTGGAAGAGGTTGTGGGGCAGAATCATTTACTCAAAGATGACGGCCCGATCGCCCGCATGACAGGTCAGGGGAAAATTTCCTCGATCATTTTCTGGGGGCCGCCCGGCTGCGGAAAGACGACGCTGGCGCGGCTTCTGGCGGCTCACACCGATCTGCATTTCGAGGCGATTTCGGCGGTGCTCAGCGGCGTCGCGGATTTGCGGAAGGTGTTCGAATCCGCCGCCCACCGCCGCCGCATGGGCAGAGGCACGCTGCTGTTCGTCGATGAAATCCACCGCTTCAACAAGGCTCAGCAGGATTCCTTCCTGTCCTACGTCGAGAACGGCACGATCACGCTGGTCGGCGCGACGACCGAAAACCCGTCGTTTGAAATGAACGCCGCGCTGCTGTCGCGCTGTCAGGTGCTTGTCCTGAACCGGCTGGACGAGGCGGCGCTGGAGATATTGCTACAACGGGCGGAAAAAAGCATGAACCGGCCTTTGCCCCTGACGCCGGAAGCGCGCCGGAGCCTTTTTACGATGGCCGACGGAGACGGGCGGTACATCCTGAATCTGGCGGAGCAGGTTTTTCAGGCGCGGAAAAAAGGCACTCTGGACATTGAAGAACTGACGAAGCTGGTGCAGAAACGCGCCCCCCTCTACGACAAGGCGCAGGAAGGTCATTACAACCTCATCAGCGCGCTGCACAAATCCGTGCGCGGCTCCGACGCCGACGCCGCGCTCTACTGGTTTTGCCGGATGCTCGACGGCGGGGAAGACCCGCGCTTCATCGCAAGGCGCATGGCGCGGATGGCGGTGGAGGACATCGGCCTCGCCGATCCGCAGGCAATGACGATCTGCCTCGGCGCATGGGATTTATATGAACGCCTCGGCTCCCCGGAAGGGGATCTGGCTCTCGCGGAGGCGCTCATTTATCTGGCGACGGCGCCGAAATCCAATTCCTCTTACATGGCGCACAACGCGGCGAAGGCGGCGGCGAAATCGACGGGTTCCCTGATGCCGCCGAAGCACATCCTCAACGCGCCGACGAAGCTGATGAAGGATATCGGCTACGGCAGCGGCTATGAATACGACCCCGACACGGAGCACGGATTTTCCGGACAGGATTACTTCCCCGAAGGGATGCCGCGCCGGCGTTTCTATGAGCCCGTCGAGCGCGGCTTCGAGCGCGAGATCAAAAAGCGCATCGATTACTGGGACAAGTTGCGTAAGGAAAAGGGAGAAAAATCCTGATGATTGAAAACGTGACGGTTGCGGAAGAAGAGGACGGCGTCCGTCTCGACCGGTGGCTGAAGAAGAAATATCCAGACACGACGTTCAGCAACTTGCAGAAAGTCCTGCGTACCGGACAGGTGCGCGTGGACGGCAAGAGGGCGAAGGGCGATGCGCGCCTCGTCAAGGGGCAGTTGATTCGCGTCCCGCCGCAGATGGCTCAGGCCCTGCCGAAAAAAGAGCGCGGGATGACGAAAAAGGATACCGACTTCATCCAGTCGCTCGTCCTCTACAAAGACGAGCATATCATTGCGATCAACAAGCCCGCCGGTCTGGCGACACAGGGCGGCTCCGGGATCAGGAGGCATATCGACGGGATGCTGGACGGACTTATATATGACGGCGTGCGCCCCCATCTGGTGCATCGCCTCGACAAGGACACGTCGGGTATCCTGCTGCTGGCGCGCAACCCGAAAATCGCCAAACGCATGGGGGAATTGTTTCAGGGGCGCGATATCCGCAAATATTACTGGGCGATCACGGTTCCGGCGCCGAAGCAGCATCAGGGAAAAATAAAATCCGTCATCGCCAAGACGGACGGTCCCGGCGGGGAGAAGATGAGAAACGTCGGCGAGGACAGGGGCAAGACGGCGATCACACATTATCAGGTGATGGATACGGCACTGAACAAGCTGGCGTGGGTGGCGTTCTGGCCGAGGACGGGGCGCACGCACCAGATCCGCGTCCATGCGCTGGAGATCGGCTGCCCGCTGCTGGGGGATTACAAGTATTGCCACCACCAGCCGCTTCTGGAAGAGAGGCCGGATCTGCCGAACGTGCTGTACCTGCATTCCCGCCGCGTGATCCTGCCGCATCCGGTGACGGGCAGAAAGCTCGACATCACCGCGCCGCTGGGCACGGACATGCGGAAGACGTGGAAGTTCTTCAACTTCAATCCGGAGGATAAGTCGGATCCGTTCGAGGATGTGGACGTGTGAAGAAATTCTATAAAAGCGCGGAGGCGGGAACGGCTCCCGGCGGATATGTCGTCCGGCTGGACGGGAAGCCCGTGGTGACACCGCTCAAAAAGACCCTTCTGCTGCCGTCGAAGGTTTTGGCGGAGGCCGTGGCGCAAGAGTGGGCACATCAAGGAAAGGACATAAAGCCGGACTCCATGCCGCTTACCAGGCTGGCCAACACAATGATCGACAAGGCCGGGGGGGATGACCGCGCTGAAATGAACGCCCATCTTCTGGAATACGGCGGCTCCGATCTGATGTGCTATTTCGCGGCGCATCCGGAGGATCTCGTCAAACGCCACCATCTGAACTGGACGCCCCTGATCGCGTGGATGCGGGAGAAATATGGCATCACCCTTGAAACCGTTTCCGGCATCCAATACCATCACCAGCCGCAGGATTCTCTGGATAAATTAAAAACACTTATCAACGGCCTTGCAGCGGATGAATTCACAATCGTTCAGGCCGCTGCGGCCACGACGGGTTCGGTCGCAATCGCTTTTGCGCTTCTGGAGGGCAGGATATCCGCCGAAGAGGCGTATCAGGCCGCCTGCGCGGATGAACTCTATCAGCTGGAAACATGGGGCGAGGACGCGGAAGCCCGCAGGCGACTCGAGACCCTCCGGTCGGAGCTGGAGTCGGTTCACAGATTCAGGAATCTGGTCAGAGAATAATTCTCAGAGTCTGGATACATCATCTTGTCAAAGTGCGGCATGTCCATGCGTACATCAAAAGATCAGTCCGATCATTTACATATGGCCTTTGCAGCCGATCATTTTGTCAACTTAAGGAACAATCGGTCTGTTTTTAAGGAATCGTTTAACTTTTTTATTGAATTATAGGGATTAGACCACCACACTGATCGTTATCCGTATCCCTTGACGGGACATGGTTAGTGTCAGGCGGGGGGAAGTAGGAGATAAAGGATCGTTTTTATCAACTTGCTAAAACACTGTAACAACAACTTTTGGGGAGATTAAATACATGAAAAAAATTCATCGGCAAAAGGGCTTTACGCTCGTGGAGTTGGCGATCGTTCTGACGATCATCGGCCTCCTGATCGGCGGCATTCTTAAGGGTCAGCAGCTGATGCAGAATGCCCGCGTGACGGCGACCATCGCGCAGATACAGGCGATTGAGTCGGCCACCACGACCTTCCGCGATACCTACAATGCGATGCCAGGAGATCTTACGGCGCCTAACACAAGGCTTCCAGGCTTTCAAAATATCACTGCGATGGATTCTCTCGGTGATGGCATCGTAGGCCCCATCGCCTGGAACCTGTCGGCATCGCAGGCCACTGCCGCCATTGCGAACCCGGCAGCTGGTGCCCTTGGCATCGATGAGACGACGTTGTTCTGGGGAGAACTTGCCTCGGCCGGGCTTCTTTCAGGCATTACCTATACGGGTGAAGCGCTTGCTGCGGGCGCGGCAAGATTCGGCACCACGCATCCGGTCGCGCGCGTAGGGGGAGGCTTCGTCGTCGGAAATGCGAACGGCTCGCTAGAGCAACTGCTGGCACCTGTCGTCGGGTGCGGTGCGCCCCACTCGTGTCTTGTCGGGACGGTTCTGGCACTGGTGCCCAATCCGACAGCGGTGATGGTGACGACAGTCGGCAACAACATACTCACTCCGACTCTGGCCTCGCAAATGGACAGGAAGATGGATGACGGAAATCCTCTGGCAGGGTTCGTTCAGGCTTATGGAGTTGATGCTGCTGCTGGCTGCATGACGGCACCCGCTGCCGGCGTGGCTTCCGTCTATAACGACGCCAGAACGTCAAAAGATTGCGGCATGTTCTTCCGCATCCAGGGCTGATTATACTGCCTGTTGACTACAAAAAAGGCCCGGGGGGTTGCTCTCCCGGGCTTTTTTCTGTGTGAAGGTGTCATCCCGATGGCTGCATGGTGTAGGCACATGCCATGCAGCGAGGGATCTTGATTGCTGAAACGAAGAAGATCCCTCTCTGGCGCTCGGGATGACAGCGTATGGATTTATAGCTCCCTCATCTGGGCGAGGGGGGTTCGTTTATTGAATCCCCCTGGACGGGGAATGCGTCATGCGCGGATATTCCCCGATTATTTCCGCATAGATGTCCGCAAGCGTATGGACGTCCTTGACCAGGACGCGCTCATCGGTTTTGTGGAGGAGTTTTCCGGGGAGGCCGAACTCGATCACCGGGCAGTACTGCCTGATGAACCGCGCATCGGATGTGCCGCCTGTGGTGCTGAGTTCCGGCGTCAGGCCGGTCACTTTCCGGACGGCTTTCTGGAGCATCTCCGAGTGCGCGCCCGGCGGGGTGTAGAAACTCTCGCCGCTGATCCGCATCGTCATCTTGTAAGGGATTCGGAGCGCGTCCATCGCGCCGCGCAGTTTTTCTTCAAGGCTTGCGCCGGAATGCAAGTCGTTGAAGCGCACATTGAAGGCGGCGCGCGCCGCCCCCGGAATGACGTTCTCCGCCGTGTTGCCGACGTCGATGTTGACGATTTCGAGGTTGGAGGGCTGGAAGAGCGCCGTGCCTTGGTCCAGTTCCAGATCGTCGAGCGTTTTCAGGAGGGTCAGCAGCTTTGGAATCGGGTTGTCGGCGAGCTGTGGCCAGGCGACGTGCCCCTGCACGCCGTCGACGGTGATTTTTCCGGTCAGGGAGCCGCGCCGCCCGATTTTCATCATGTCGCCGAGAGCCTCGCGGGAGGAGGGCTCGCCCACGATGCAGAAATCGATCTTTTCCCCACGCTTGTCCATCCACTCCAGCACTTTTTTCGTCCCGTTGACGGAGGGGCCTTCTTCATCGCCGGTGATGAGGAGGCTGATGGAGCCGGGATAGTCCTTTCCGTTCTTCCCGATGAAATTCAAAGCGGCGGCGGCGAAGGCGGCGACCCCGCCTTTCATGTCACAGGCTCCGCGCCCCCAGACCTGTCCGTCCCTGATCTCGCCGCCGAAGGGGTCGCACGTCCAGAGGCTCCGATCTCCTGGCGGTACCACGTCGGTGTGCCCCGCGAAGCAGAGATGAGGCTTTCCCTTGCCCCATCTGGCATAGAGGTTTTCGACGTCCGGCGTGCCCTTGTCGGAAAATTTCAGGCGGTGGCATTCGAAGCCTCCCGCCTTCAGCAATTTTTCAAGAAGGGTGATCGCGCCGCCTTCTTTTGGAGTGATGCTTTCGCAGCGGATAAGGTCCTGTAAAAGGGCGACGGGGTCTATCATGTTCTGAGCAACTCGTTGATGGAGGTTTTGGAGCGTGTTTTCTCGTCCACGCGCTTGACGATGACGGCGCAGACAAGGCCTGGGCCGGGCGTCCCGTCCGGTAGATTCTTTCCGGGCAGACAGCCGGGGATGACCACGGAATAAGCGGGAACGCGGCCCATGAATATTTCCCCGCTGTCGCGGTCGATGATTTTCGTGGAGGCGCCGAGGAAGACGCCCATCGACAATACGGAACCTGTTTCGACGATCACGCCTTCCGCCACTTCAGAGCGCGCGCCGATGAAGCAGTTGTCCTCGATGATGACGGGGCCGGCCTGCAGGGGCTCCAGCACGCCGCCGATCCCGACGCCGCCGGAGATATGGCAGTTCTTCCCGATCTGCGCGCACGAGCCGATGGTCGCCCAGGTGTCGACCATCGTGCCCCGGTCGACGTAGGCGCCGACGTTGACGAAGGAGGGCATCAGGACGACCTGCGGCGCGATATAGGCGGAGGCACGCACGATGGAGCCGGGGACGGCGCGGAAACCTGCCTCCCCGAAATCCCTGGCTGCCATGCCCGCGAAACGCGGAGGCACTTTGTCATACCAGCAACTGCCGCCCGCGCCGCCGTGGATGAGCGCGTTGTCGGTCATGCGGAAGGACAGCAGGACGGCTTTTTTCAGCCACTGCCGCACGATCCAGGCTCCGTTTATTTTTTCAGAGACGCGCAGCTTTCCCTGCCCCAGAAGGGACAGGGCTTCGTCTACCGTTTTTTTTCCTAGAATTCTCGTTTTTTCGGAGAGCTGTTCGCGCTGCTCCCAGATGGTATCGATGGCGGATTCAAGTTCGGCGTATTCTGACATGATTTACGTTTCCTTATGATCGTTTTCTTCAGGATAATCAACCCTTACGAGACAAAGCCCGGAGGCGGGAGCCATCGGACCTCCTTTGGTGCGGTCTTTGGCTTCCAGCGCGCGTTTCACGTCGTCCGGCGTCCATTTCCCCTCGCCCACAAGCCTGAGCGTGCCGACGATATTGCGTATCTGATGATGCAGGAACGACCGGGCCTCCGCCCGGATTTCAAGGCGCCTGCCGAAGCCGATAGCATGATGCGTCTCGATCACGTCGAGGCGCTTGAGGCTTCGGAGGGGGGATTTGGCCTGGCACTTGACGGAACGGAAGCTGGAAAAATCGTGCTTCCCGATCAGATGCTGCGCGGCCTCGTGCATGGCAAGGACATCAAGATTCCATCCGACATGCCAGACGGTGCGGGCTTCCAGCGCGGGGGGAGCCCGTCTGTCCATCAGTATCCTGTAGCAGTACACCCGATTCACCGCGTCGAAGCGGGCGTGAAAATCGTCCGGCGCCCGTTCCGCCGCCACGACAGAGACCGGACGCGGGCGGAGGTGCGCGTTGAGCGCGTCGCGCACTTCTTTTTCGGTCGATGGTCTTTCGAGATCGATGTGAGCCACCTGTCCAACCGCGTGGACTCCGGCGTCCGTGCGCCCCGCGACGTGCAGCGTCACCGTTTCCCCGCAAAAGGCGTGAACGGCTTTTTCGAGGCATTCTTGCACGGAGAGGCCGTTCTCCTGCCGCTGCCAGCCGACGAAGTCCGTTCCGTCATATTCGAGGGTAAGTTTCCATCGCCGGGTCACGACAGCATATCTCCGATATTTATATGCGTGCCGTTCACGAAGGAAACGCCGTCCATCGGCTTTCTGTCCTCCGGCTGAACTTTTTTCAAGAGCAGGGCGCCCTCTCCGCAGGCGACGATCAGGCGGCGGTCAAGAATTTGCCCGGGCTTTCCCTGCTGTTTTTCGATGGAAACTTCCAGCACCTTCAGGCGTTCACCGCCGCAGAGGCACCAGACGCCCGGCCAAGGATGCAACGCACGGAGTTGTCGCTCGATGACAAACGCCGGTTGCGTCCAGTCTATCCTGCCGTCCTCCCGCGTCAGCTTCGTGGCGTAAATGACCCCTTCTTCGGATTGCTTTTGCGAGATTGGCGGCTTTCCGGCGGAGATCAGATCCAGCGTTTTAACGATCATCTCCGCACCCTGCGCGGCCAGCGCGTCATGAAGTTCAGAGGCCGTCGTCGTTCCGGTGACCGGAACCGTCCCCCGCATCAGGACGGGGCCGGTGTCCAGTCCCGCCTCCATCTGCATAATGCAGACGCCGGTTTCAGTATCTCCCGCGAGGAGCGCCCGCTGGATGGGCGCGGCTCCGCGCCAGCGCGGAAGCAGGGACGCATGGATGTTGATGCAGCCGTATTTCGGCGCATCCAGAACCTCCTGCGGCAGGATCAGCCCGTAGGCGGCGACCACGGCGACATCAAGACCAAGCGCGGCGAAAGCGCGGCAGGCTCCCGCGTCTTTTTTGAAGCTCAGGGGCGTGCGGACGGGAATATGCAGCTCTTCGGCGCGGAGTTGCACGGGGGAAGGCTGCGGCTTGTACCCACGTCCCGCCGGGCGCGGCGGCTGGGAGTAGACGCACACGACCTGATGCCCGCTTCTCGCAATCGCATCGAGCGCGTGAACGGCGAACTCCGGCGTGCCCATAAAGGCGATTTTGAGGGGGGGCGTTGCCAATCTCTTTATTTTCCTGAGTTGTATTTAATCCCCCTTGGACTTGACGGGAAATTTTTCGACAAGCTGGGTAAAGTTACACTGCCTAGAAGCACGTGAACTTTTTATTGTAGTAAGAATTTTGGTGTCACGAAAGAAATTACGATGAACAAAGTTTGGATCCATCTGTGCTAGCTGGTAAGCCTGAACAATCATATCGCACCCAAGTAAAAAAGAGTCTTTTACAAACAATTTACAAGACGGCTCTTCTTGCCAACGGGGCTTACTAAAGAAACGTAACAAATCTTCTTCATCATGTTTTTTTAATCGACAAACCTCCCTGAGCACTTCCCCTAAAGCATAAAAGGTTAAGAGCTTACGCTCTAAAGCGTTTTTTCTTGTTTTAACAGATGGATCGTCTTCTTCTTTTTCTTTATTTAGTTCGCTTTTATCTTTCTTTTCCTGACGCTGGAATTCATCACAAAATGAGGTAAGTAACCAAATACCAAAAATTTTGTCAAATTGATCTTGAGATAACGCAGAAAGGTCTTCCCCAAATAATTTTACGTACCCACCGCCCAAGGCTGTATCGTAAAGATGAGTTTGCCCTCCAAAAAAATCTGACGGTCCAAACTGATAAGAGTAAATAGCTCGGCAGAAATCATTTAGCTTAATACTGATTTTATTTCTTTCATTATCTCCCGTACGTTTGTTTCTATATAAATATTTTTTGCCCTTAAATGCTGGAACCTCTCGCATGTAGTGAACTATTGAACCTTGAACTGCGTCATTACTTCTAAAGTCAGACAACTTCATAGAGTTTTGTGTGTTGTTGTATCGAGTAATACGATCTAGAAACTCTGCTTCCTGTCCCTTTTTAAAGTTAAACTCCGATACACGAATCAGTACACGTAGATCTTCTGTATCATTTGATTTTGATTTTGCGCGTGCGTGCGCTTTTGCGATTGCACGAAAAGTTTGAGCACCGTTGATTATGGAAAAATCTGAACAGGTTAGAATATGATGGTTGTCCTTTTTTTCAGCTTTCACTTTGGTGGCGACACATGAAAGTCCATTATTGTAAAAGAAAAATCTATCACTCTCAGTCTCGGCGGACTTCATAATCTCCTTATTTGTTCGCGTATCCCCTATATAATTACGAATGTTTAAATTGAAAAGTTTTTCTTTGTGCCCATCGAAAAGCCGATAAATTTGTGGGGCTGAGAGTAATGCGATATACGATTTAGTCCCAGAAGCACTTTCAAAGCAAAAATAAGGAGTATCATGTGCGCTTTCTGACAGCAGAAGCTCAACCGTTGGAGACACCCCATCTCTTTGGGCTATTACATCCCGCCATTCTTCATTAAGTTTATTCTCACTGAGATAAACAATGTCCGCCCTAACATCAATGTCTTTAAGTGGAGTATTTGGAATATTGTCAAGTTCCCTTTCTACAGATTTTGATATAATTTCAGATGTGCGCGCAAGCGAAAGAAAGATAAGGGTAAAGCTGGCTGTTTCCCAATCGATCTCTGCAATCAGATCAAGGACTTTCTGATTTGGTTCCGTTGATCGTGTTTGTGGACAAAGTTTTCTAAGACATTGACGAAAGGATTCAAAATCAGCTTCAGATTCATCTTTATGATGTGCTCGATGCTTAGATTGAATTATCGTTACATGGTTATTATCATCACAATAGATAAAATCTGCTGTTCTGTCAGATGACCCATCGCAAATACATTTTTTCAGTTCTTCAAAGTCATCGGGGACTGCTCCTGGCAGTAGATGATTTCTAATACTGAGAAGGTAACATAAGGTCAACGCATCTGAACGCATCCCATTACTACCTAGTTTATCTGTCGTGGTCTCGAAATATTCCACAGAGAATCTGTCTAGCTCTTTTCGAAACTGCGCTTTACGTTCATTCATTTTTTTCTCCTGAAGATTATCCGAAGCGGCAGAAGGGGTGTTCCCTATATGTTCTTTGTACAACAGCCTCTATATGATTGCAAGGTTAAAGGATATGACTCTTCGCCAGATCCTCTTCATTTTCCTTGGTGAATTTTTTCAGTTTACGCATCAGGATATCGCGCTTCAGGCCGGAGAGGTGATCGACGAACAGGACGCCGTCGAGATGATCCATTTCATGCTGCAAAACGGTGGCGAGCAGGCCGTCGGCCTCGACTTCCTTCTCCTTCCCGTCGTAATCGATATATTTGACGCGCACCTTGTCCGGGCGGGCGACGTCGGCATACTGCCCCGGAACGGACAGACAGCCTTCGTTATAAATCCGCAGATCCTCCGACGACCGGAGGATCTCGGGGTTCACGAAGCACTGCGGCTTCTTCCTTTTTTGCTCCGGCGTGAGATCGTCCCCCTTCGGCTGATCGATGTCGAGCACCAGGATGCGCTCGGATATGCCGACCTGCGGCGCGGCAAGGCCGAGGCCGTCGCAGGCGTACATGGCGTCGAGCATGTCGTTCATAAGCTTGCGGAGAGCGTCGGTGACGCCGCCCTTCACAGGGGCGGCTTTTTTCTTCAGCACCGGATGCGGCGCGACGTATATCTGGAGGAGAGCCATGATTCAACCATTCTCGACTTTTTTCAAATTTTCATCAGGAGCTTCCGTTTCATCGGAAAGTTCCTTCGGCAGCTTTTTGGAAGTCTTGATGCCCAGCGCCTTCAGGTCCTGCGTGCGCTTCAGGATGTTTCCCTGACCCGTCGATAGTTTTTTGAAAGCCTCGTTATAGACGTTCTGCGTCGCGTTTATCCTGCTGCCGAGTTCCTGCATTTCCTCGACGAACCCGGCGATCTTGTCGTAGAGGCCGCCGCCCTGCCGCGCGATTTCCTGCGCGTGCCGGTTTTGCAGCTCCAGCCGCCAGACGGAGGCGATGGTTTTCAAAGTAGCGAACAGGATGGAAGGGCAGACGATGACGATTTTCTTGTCCCACGCAGTGCCGTGCAGGCCGGCGTCTTCCTGAATGGCGAGGGAATAGGCCCCTTCGACCGGCATGAACATCAGGACAAAATCGGGTGTTCCCAGTTTTTCCGTGTCCTGATACCGGCGCTGCTCGAGGCCGTTCACATGGGCGCGGATGGAGGCGAGGTATTCCTTGAGGTGGCGGGCGCGCAGGGCGGGGTCTTCCGCCGCGCAATATCTCTCGTAGGCCGTGAGGGAGACTTTTGCGTCCACGATGATATGCTTGTCTTCCGGCAGCATGATGATGACATCCGGTTTGATGATGCCGCCGTCTTCCGCATGGCGCAGCCCGAGGCTCGCTCCCTGTATGATATAGTCCGTGCCTTTCCGGAGGCCGGAATTCTCGAGGATTTTCTCCAGGATGATTTCGCCCCAGTTCCCCTGCGCCTTGACGTCGCCTTTAAGGGCTTTGGTCAGGTTTTCCGTTTGCAGGGACATCTTCTCATTGACCGCGATGATATTCTCGATTTCTTTCTTGAGGGAGATTTGCTCCTTCACCTGCGCGCCGAAAGAGTCGTCCACCTTCTTCTGAAATTCCTGAAGCCTCTCCCTGAGAGGGTTCAGCAATTGGCCGAGCCCCTCCTGGGATTCTTTTTTGAACTTGTCGGTTTTTTCATCGAAGATGCGGTTGGCGAGATTCTCGAACTGAAGGGAGAACTTTTCCTCCAGTTGTTCCAGCTTCGCGTTGCGCTGCACAAGCTGGCTGGTCAGGATGCGCCATGCCAGAAGAGCGCCCACGGCAAAGCCGACTATGAAAGACAGGAGATCGAATTGCATCGTCATGACATTATGTTCCCCTGAACCTGTTCGCCTTCGGAAACCCGTTCGGCGGGAGGCAGCCCGACTGGGCGCGTTCGCCGAGCCACGGTTTCAGGGAGGTTTCGGTGCGCTCGCACCCGGCGCTGTGCCATGTCAGGCCGTCCTTCAATCTGAAAGTTTTAGCATCCGACAGGCCGCCGTCCTTGTAACGCTGAAGGATAACGCCCACGCCCCGCGCCATCTCCGGAATCTGCGCCAGAGGGAATATCAGAAGTTTTCTGTTCCGTCCGATCACGGCGGCATGATCTCCCGCCGCAGACACGCAGACACGCGCCTCGACGCCCTCTTTCACCAGCAGGCACTGTTTCCCGTTTCGTGTCTGCGAGAGGACTTCTTTTTCAGGCACAATGAAACCGCGACCGTCGTCGGCGGCGACGAGCAGCCTGCGCTCCGGATCATGCTTCATCAGCGTCACGATGTCAGCGTCGTTCTGGAGGTCGATCATCAGGCGCACCGGTTCCCCGAAACCGCGCCCCGGCGGCAGCTTGTCGGCGCCGATGGTATAAAACTTCCCGTTGGTGCAAAACGCGACCAACTTGTCCGTCGTTTCGGCGTGGAAGACGAACTTCTCCCCGTCGCCCTCTTTATAGGTGATCTGCCCGATTTTATCAGGCTCCAGATGACCCTTCATCGCGCGGATCCAGCCCTTTTCCGAGCACACCACGGTGACCGGCTCTTTCTCGATAAAGGCTTCCGCCGGGAGATCGATGCCGACCGGCATCTTCCCGATCTTGGTGCGGCGCGCACCCAGCTTCGTGTCCGGCGCAAACATCTCGCGGATGCCCCGGATCTGCTTTTTAACGGCTGTCATCTGGCGCGCCTTGCTGCCGACCAGCTTTTCCAGTTCCGCTTTTTCTTCCAGAAGACTCTTGTGCTCGCTCCTGATTTCAATCTCTTCCAGCTTCCGCAGGGAACGGAGGCGCATGTTGAGGATCGCCTCGGCCTGCGTTTCCGTCAGCCTGAATCTCGAGATCAGCTTCGCCTTGGGATCGTCCGCCTCGCGGATGATCCTGATGACTTCGTCGAGGTTGAGATAGGCGATCAGAAGACCGGACAGCACCTCCAGCCGGTGCGCGATGTTGGCAAGGCGGTGTTCGGAGCGTCGCACCAGCACGTCCTGACGGTGATTGACGAACGCCTGCAAAACCTCCTTCAGATTCATCACGCGCGGCAGAACGCCGCCGTCCAGCACGTTCATGTTGAGGGGGAAGCGGCTTTCAAGATCCGTCTGGCGGAAAATCTGCTCCATCAGGAGTTCGGGATCGACGCCCTTGTTTTTCGGCGCGAGCACGACGCGGACGTCCTCCGCAGACTCGTCCGTCACGTCGTCCAGGAACGGTATTTTTTTGGTGACGATCAGCTCGGCGATTTTCTCGATCAGGCGCGATTTCAGAACCTGATAGGGTATCTCGGTGACGACGATCTGCCAGTTACCGCCCTTCAGCTCTTCCTTGTGCCATTTGGCGCGCACGCGAAAGCTGCCGCGCCCGGTCTCGTAGGCGTTGACGATGCTCGCGCGTTCCTCTGTGAGCAGGCCGCCGGTCGGGAAATCGGGGCCTTTGATATGTTTCAGAAAATCCTTGACGCTGGAATCGGGCGCGTCGATCAGCGTTTCCAGCGCGTCGCACAGCTCGGCCACGTTGTGCGGCGGGATGGACGTCGCCATTCCCACGGCGATGCCGGAAGAACCGTTCGCCAGCAAATTCGGAAAGTTGGCGGGAAATACCACCGGCTCCAGCGTATCTCCGTCGTAAGTGGCGCGGAAATCGACAGCTTCCTCGTCGATGCCTTCGAGAAGCAGTTGCGAAACAGCCGTCAGCCGCGCCTCGGTGTACCGCATCGCGGCGGCGTTGTCCCCGTCGATGTTGCCGAAGTTCCCCTGCCCGTCCACCAGAGGATAGCGCACCGAAAAATCCTGCGCGAGGCGCACCAGCGCGTCGTACACGGACTGGTCGCCGTGCGGATGGAACTTGCCGATCACGTCGCCCACGACCCGCGCGCATTTCTTCGGCGGCGTCTCGGGACGGAGCGACAACTGCATCATCGCGTACAGCACGCGGCGATGCACCGGCTTCAGCCCGTCGCGCACGTCCGGCAGCGACCGGGACATGATGGTGGACAGCGCGTAGGACAAATACTTCTCGCTCAGGATTTCCGTGAGCTCACGGTCCTGAATATTCATCACGGCGGCTTTTATGTTGCTTTTCTTGGCCATAGGGGTGTTTTAGCCGATTTTTTCAGGAAAAACCAGTGTAAAAAGAGCCCAATGCTTTTTGTCATTCCGAGGCCGCAAAACGGCAGAGGAATCTTCTCTGTCGCAGCAATCAAGATCCCTCGCATGCGCTCGGGATGACAGCAGAAAAAGAACATCCGTTGGCTAATTATTTCTGAAGGAACCTCTCCTCCAGCCTTAAGCGGGGCTCCGGAAGGTTGGAGTTGGACTGGGAGAACACCCGGTGGAGCAGGAAATGCCCCGTCAGCTTCAGGCCGTCAAGGATGTCGCTCTCCTCGAATCCTCCCTCCCCGCGCAGGAACGACGGCAGAGAGAGGAGCTTTTCTTTATAGAGTTCTCCCGCCGCGCCCGACACCGCGCAGCCGGATTTCGGGCTGACATAGATCAGGTTGTCCACAGCCCCCGTCGCCACGCATTTCGACAGGTCGAGGGCGAAGCCGAGCTCGCGCAGCAGACCAAGCTCCCAGTATATGTACGTCGGCGCCCAGATGTCTGTTCCGAAGGCCGCCATCAATGCTTTCGTGCCTTCGTAAACACCGGTGTGCTTCTCTCTCTCAGGCAGGGTTTTGTCGGCAAGCGAGCAGGCGGACTGCATCGCCGTCAGTTTAACCGGGTCTTCCATGACTTCCGCCGCATGGCTTTTTTCCAGCTCCGGCATGAACGTGCCGAGCTGGTCGTGCGATTTCGCCCGCCAGTGCACTGACACCAGATTTCCCGGTTCCAGAATCCCCCGCGTCTTCGTTGAGGTCGCGCCGTAAACGTAGCCCATTGCACGGCCATGGTCGCGTGTCAGGATTGACACAACCCCGCCCGTTTCGCCGTGACCCCTTGCCGAGAGAACGATGCCGTCGTCCCGCCATTCCAGCATCAGGCGGCTCCGAGGACGCGGTCGATCACGTCCGCCGTGCGCTCAATGCAGTGCCGGTAGTTGAAAATATTCCTGAGAGCCTCCTCGGTAATATATTCGCCGACCGTCTCGTCCTCGAGAAGCAGGACCAGAAAATCCTTTTCGCTGTCCCAGGCCGCCATCGCATGCTCCTGCACCAGCCTGTAGGCGTAGTCCCGGCTGAGCCCCCCCTGCGTCAGCGCCAGCATCACCGGCTGCGAAAAGACGAGGCCGCGCAGATGTTCGAGATTCTGCTTCATGCGCTTCGGATAGACCAGAAGCCCGTCCATGATTCCGTTCAGGCGGTGGAGGGCGAAATCGAGAAGGATGGTCGTGTCCGGCGCGATGACCCTCTCCACGGAAGAATGCGAGATGTCTCTTTCGTGCCAGAGCGTCACATCTTCCAGCGCGGGGACGGCTGCCGCCCGGATCAGTCGCGCCAGCCCCGTCAGGTTCTCCGACAGGACGGGGTTGCGCTTGTGAGGCATGGCCGATGAGCCTTTCTGCCCTGGCGTGAAGAATTCCTCCACTTCCCGAACTTCGGTGCGCTGCAGGTGGCGGATTTCCGTGGCGAGGTTCTCGATGGAGGAGGCGACCACCGCCAGCGTCACAAAGAACATGGCATGGCGGTCGCGGGGGATGACCTGCGTGGAGACGGGCTCTATGGCGAGCCCGAGCTTCCCCGCCACATATGCCTCCACGCGCGGATCCACCGTGGCGAACGTGCCGACGGCTCCGGAAATCCCGCAGGTGGAAATCTCGTCCCGTGCGCGGATCATGCGTTCCCTGGCGCGGGCGAAGGCGGCGTAATGACCGGCCAGCTTCATGCCGAACGTGGTCGGCTCCGCGTGAATGCCGTGGCTCCGCCCGATGCAAAGGGTGTCCTTGTATTCAAGGACGCGCAGCTTCAGCGTCTTCAGCAACATGTCGAGACCGGCGATAATCAGGTTGGAAGCCTGCTTCAGCTGCACCGAGAAGCCCGTATCGAGCACGTCAGACGACGTGATGCCCAGATGGATGTGCCGCGCCTCGTCCCCCACATGCTCGCCCACGCTGGTCAGAAAGGCGATCACGTCGTGACGGACGACCTTTTCAATCTCGTCGATGCGTTTGATGTCGAACTTGGCCTTGGCGCGGATTTTGGCAGGGGCGTCTTTCGGGATCACGCCGATCTCCGCCTGCGCCTCGCAGGCCAGCATTTCTATCTCCAGCCAGATTTTGAACCTGTTTTCGGGCTCCCAGATCGCTGTCATTTCCGGACGTGAAAAACGGGGGATCATGCTCAACTCCCTGAAAGTTCTTTCTTGTCATTCTGAGCGTAGCGGAGAATGACAAGAAAGAGAATGAATCTTTAAATTCCCTTCAATTATCACGGAAGAATTTAAACCACGGATGGACACAGATAAACACAGATTTTTCTATAGCGCCACGAATGGTTAACGATCCTTTTTACTTATCTGCGTCCATCTGTGTTCATCTGTGGTTTTTTTCAAGGAACTCCTGCTACCGGGGGTTGCGGCTCAGACTGCGGCGCGGGAGCCGATTCCGGAGCCGGCGCGGGCCTGCCGAACAGGCCGCCGCTCCCGAACAGTCCCTGCAGGGCTTTGGCAGGATCTTTCCTGATCTCTTTTCCGAGGGCTTTACCTTCCTTGCCGATGTTTTTAAGGGTTTTTCTCGCGGCTTCAGGATTGTCGGCGATATCCGAGACGGCGCCGGCGAAATCAGGCTTCATTTTGATATTGCTGAAAGGCCCCCTGATGTCTACCGGAATGGCCAGCCCCGACGCGCCTTCCGCGGACGAAGACGCCAGCAGCACAGGCACCACGCGATACTGAACGTATTTTCTGGGAAGATCGACGGTTCCCTGTCCCGTCGCCTGAAGCAGAAGGCTTTTCATCTTCAGATCGGCATTGTTGACAATGCCGTTGCTGATGGAAAAGGTTCCGCCCAGTTCGACGAACTCCGTTCTGCCTTCTCCCGCACCCGTTTCTGCCGCAGAGGTTTCGGAGGATGCAGCCAGACTTTTCTGCCACTTGACGATTTTATCCAGATCGATGCCTTCCAGCACCCCGTTCCTGAAAATGACGGAGCCATTCCCGTTCAGGCCGGAAATCATGTCCTTCTGGCTCACGCCGGAAGACGTCACGGAAACATGGGCATCCGCAAGTCCGCTCAGCTTTTTAAAGTGCGCGAAAGCGGTCAGCACCTGCCCGGCCTGCACGCCTGCCATATTGAAAGCGAAAGCCATCTCCGGAATTTTGGCTGCCGCATCGAGCCTCATCGCGGAACTGAACCTGCCGTCAAGCAGGGTCGCCTCCGATGTCTCGAAATACAACCTGCCGTCCTTCAGCCTCACGGTCAGATCGCCTGGCCCCGCGCTGAGCCCTCTGAGCGTAAACCCTCCGGTTTTCAGCACCAGATCGGCGTTCACGGCTCTGAGACCGCTTAAGTCCAGCGGCGTCGCGCCCCACCCTTCTTCCCGTTTTTCAATCTCTCCGGCGGACATTCCTGTTTCTTTCCTGTCGCCCGCAAACCTGTCCAGATCCAGCTTGTCCAGCGTCAGCCGCGCAAAAATCTCCGGCTTGCCCGCGAAGCCCACATTCAGATTGCCTTTGGCCTGCACTTCATCCAGAGCCAGCGCAACGCCCTTCAGGACAATATCCGTACCGGTAAGCGCAGCTGCGCCGGAAAACGAGATTTTCTCGAACGGAAGTTTTTGCTCGCTGCCGCCGCTTAGCCATGCCAGCAGCCGGGAGAGGGAAACCACCTTAGCGTCGATAGTGCCCTTCAGCATCATGTCCTGCATGGAGAGAAAGCCGTCCGCCTTCGCTGAAGCGTCCTCCGTTTTCAGATCCATGTGGCCGGGGGATGCTCTGCCTTCGAGGAAATCAGCAGACTTTTCCAGCGTCAGGGCGAGGGTGACGCGTTTTTTCCTGTAGGTCAGAGCACCTTCCATCCGCAGAGCGCCCTTCATATCCGGAAGGGCGGCCTCCATATCGATATCCTGCACGCCGATGGAAACATTTTTTTGCCGGTCATCGAAGGTCAGGCGGCCCTTGCTGATTCTGAACTGGCCGAAGGCGACATCAAAGCCCTTTGCCCCTCCGGCGGCGGCGTTGTCCTGCCCCTCCTGTTTCGCAGGCGCGGGCGTTTTTTCTGCTGCGAAATCCCAGTTCCGCCTTCCGTCAGGGCCGATTTCGAGATGAATGACCGGCGCGTTCAGCGAAAACCGCTTCACTTCAATACGGCGCTCCAGCAAGGGCATCAGGGCGAGCGCGATATCCGCCTTGTCCAGCGAAAGCATGTTCTTTCCCTTCGCCCAGGCGGGATTGCCGAGGGTCACGTCCCTCAGTTCGATGCCGAGATCGGGCCAGAATACGAATTTCACGCCGCTGAAACCCATGTCGCGTCCGGTAAGGCTCTTCACCCGGTTCCCGGCCTCTGCCGCGATTTTTTCCATGGGCACCAACTTCGGAAGAAAGATCACGATTGCAATGTCCAGTGCGACAAAAATCAGCAAACCGATGAGCAATTTTTTCATTTTTTCTTTCTTTACAGGAATTGCCGTTCCTCAGACCATTTCCGGCGCAGACTCGGCGAGCGCCGTCTTCACATGATTTCCGGCGGGAGGTTTCTCCGGAAGCAGCACCGTCACCGTCGTTCCGACCCCGACTTTGCTTTCGATCTTCAGCGTCCCGCCGTGCAGCTCGATCAGGTCTTTGGTGATGGCGAGTCCCAGGCCGGAGCCTTCGCGCTTGCGGGTCATCGCGCTGTCAACCTGCTCGAACGGCAGGGTGACGATGCTGATTTTGTTCTTCGGGATGCCGACGCCCGTGTCCTGAACGACGATTGCCACGCCGCCGGAAACATACCGGCATCCGAGGTCCACGGAGCCTCCGGCGGGAGTGAACTTGACCGCGTTGGACATCAGGTTCAGCAGGATCTGCATCAGCGCGCGGCGATCCGCGACGATCTGGACGTCGTCGGAGATGTCGTCGGTGGCCAGGCGCACCTGCGCCTCGTGCGCGCGCCCCTCGACCATATGCACCGCCAGGCGGACGAGCTTTCCGACGTTGATCTTCTCGACGTAAAGCTCGTACTTGCCGATTTCCATTTTCGACATGTCGAGGATGTCGTTGATGAGATCCAGCAGATGCTCGCCGCTCTCATGGATGCCGCCGATATAATCGAGATAGCGGGCGTTGCCGACCGGCCCCAGAAGCTGGCGCTGGATCATCTCGGAAAAACCGATGATGGCGTTCAGAGGCGTGCGGAGCTCGTGGCTCATGTTGGCGAGGAACCGCGTTTTGGAGGCATAGGCGGTTTCCGCCGCCTCCTTCGCCTCCCGCAGGGCGCGTTCGTGGAGCGTGCGTTCGGTGATGTCCTGCATGATGCCGAACAGAGCCTCCGCCTTCCCCGTCCGGGGGTTTAGCTTGCAGCGGCCTTCGCAGTGGATATAGCGGATGCCTCCCTTCGGGCGCCGCAGCCTGAACTCAAGCTCATAATCTTTCTTGCGCACAAGGGCGCGTTGGAACGCTTTGTAAGTCCTGCCCAGATCGCTTTTCAGCAGCAGGGCGCCGATGTTGTCCACCGTCGTGGAAAACCGCTCTTTTTTCACGCCGAAGATGGAATAAATCTGATCCGACCACTCCATTGTGCGCTGATCGACTTCCCAGTACCAGTGCCCCATGTGTCCGATTTTCTGCGCTTCGGACAACTGCGCCTCGCGCCGCTCCAGCTCGGCTTCGTGCTGCTTGATGTCCGTCACGTCGCGCCCGACGATGTAGACATGGTCTCCCGCCGTCTTGTGCGCCCATTTCATCCAGCGGAGGCTGCCGTCCTTGCAGCGCGCGCGGCTTTCGAAATTGACCCGCGCTTCCTGGTCCCGGGGCGCCTGCAGCATCTTCTGCATGGCTGCCCGAGCGGTCTCCCTGTCTTCCGGATGGAGGATTTCGAGGAACGGGAGGAGCTTCAGCTCGGCGTCAGGGTAGCCGAGCACCCGGCTGACGGCCGGATTGACGCGCACGAAGGAGCCGTCGCGACGGTACACCACCAGCAGATCGTCGGTGAGGCTGAAAAAATGCCGGAGCTCGCCGTCGTCCTTTGAAATATGACCGAGATCAGGCGTGTGTCCGTGCTCGTTTTCCACGGCTTTTTTCCGGTTGTCCACGATGAAGGTCGCGAAGTCATGCGCCGCCCGGTCGAAGTCGCCGTTTTTCCGGCGCTTCAGCCTTCTGTCCGGATCCAGCCAGACGACGGCGTACTTCCTGCCGTTCGGCGCGCTGACCTGATCGATGCGCGACTGCAGCAGCAGCGGGTCGCGCTCCTGCCGCAGCAGGGCGACTTCGTAAAATCCCGAAGGAATGTCCGGAAATGAAAACGGCGGGGGATGGCTGTCGTGGCTGGAAACGACGCTGAGGATTGCGTCGGCGGGTTTCGCGCTCAGAAAAGCGGCGTTCACTCCCAGCGCCCAGCCGACGGCAGGACTGGCGAAAACCAGATCGCCAGTCTCGTCTACGACACAACGCATCCTGTCGTGATCGGCTTCCGCTTGCCTTAAATGGTATTTGGTTGGCATATAGCCAGCCCTCCCAGCTTATTTTAAACATAATCTAAAATGAGGCTTCTGAACAGGAGGTATTGATAATGGATGGTTTGAATTTCATCCCCGATTCCTGTTGATAACTCTGGGGAAGAATCTGATAAATTCCCTTATTTGTGAATACAGGCATGTTTTTTACAGACGCTGCCTAAAAAATAAGCATATGCTAAGTGCATGTTATCAAGGGATATTTTAAAATATTCGAGATTCGTGAGAGAAACGTGAAGAAGAACTTAAATCTGCGAGTCAATAGGTGATAACTTTATTTTTTATCCCTTTCAAGGAGTCAATTGAATCAAGTGATTAGATAAGAATTTTTATCCAAAGACTCTGATTTGGCAAAAAAAGCTTGTAGTTATGCCAAGCTGTTTCGAGGAAGACAGGTACAAACAGGTTCCGTGCCGAAAATTTTTCCCGGCGGATCAACGGCTGTAACCATATGTCCGGGCGGGAAGAAATTTCTTGAGATTGGCCGTTTTTCATGAAACGATGTGCCCCGTGTAAATTTTTTTCAAGGAGGGAAGCCGATGAAACTCGCGCGCCGCAGCTGGGCAGAGCCGTACAAGATCAAGATGATCGAGCCGATTCACATGACCACGCGCGAGCACCGGCTTCGAGCCATCAAGGAAGCCGGATACAACACCTTCCTGCTGAAGTCGGACGATGTTTATATCGACCTGCTGACCGATTCCGGCACCAACGCCATGAGCGACCGGCAGTGGGCGGGCATGATGCTCGGCGACGAAGCCTACGCAGGCAGCCGCAATTTCTACCGGATGGAGGAAACCGTCCGGCGGGTCTACGGATACAAGCACATGATTCCGGCGCACCAGGGGCGCGGCGCGGAGAATCTGGTTTCGCGCATCCTCATCAAGCCGGGCGACGTTGTGCCGGGCAACATGTATTTCACCACGACGCGGCTGCACCAGGAACTTGCCGGAGGGGAGTTCGTCGACATCGTCATCCCCGAGGGGCACGATCCGGCGAGCGAGCATCCTTTCAAGGGAAACGTCGATCTGAAAAAGCTCGAGGACGTGCTGCGCGCCCATCCCGGCAAGGTGCCTTATTTAAGCATCGCGGCGACGGTGAACATGGCCGGCGGGCAGCCGATTTCACTCGCCAACCTGAAAGCTGTGCGCGAGATAGCCAAACGTCACGGCGTGCGGATCATCATCGACGCCACGCGCATCGCCGAGAACGCCTATTTCAACAAGCTGCGCGAGCCGGGGTATCAGGACCGCACGGTCGCGGAGATCGTGCATGAAATCTGCTCGCTGAGCGACGGCTGCACCATGAGCGCGAAGAAAGATCCTCTGGCCAACATCGGAGGCTTTCTGGCGTTGAACGACGACGCGCTGGCCGAAAAGGCCTGCAATCTGGTGGTGGTTTACGAAGGTCTTCAGACCTACGGAGGCATGGCCGGGCGCGACATGGAGGCGGTGGCGATCGGCATCGAGGAGTCGATCGAGTACGACCACATCCGGGCGCGCGTCGGTCAGGTTCAGTATCTCGGCGACAAGCTGCGCGGCTGGGGAATCCCCGTCGTGCTGCCGATCGGCGGCCACGGCGTGTTTCTGGACGCGCGCGCGTTTCTCGATCACGTGCCGCAGGAGCATTTTCCGGCGCAGGCGCTGGCGGCGGAGATTTACGTCGACTCCGGCGTGCGCACGATGGAGCGCGGCATCGTTTCCGCCGGGCGCGATCCGGTCACGGGTCATAACCACGCGCCGAAGCTCGAACTGGTGCGTATCACCATCCCGCGCCGGGTCTATACGCAGTCGCACATGGACGTCACCGCCGAGTCGATCAACGAGGTGTGGGAAAACCGGCGCAAGATCACCGGCCTGAAGATGGTTTACGAGCCGCAGTATCTCCGCTTCTTCCAGGCGCGGTTCGAGGTGCTGTAGGGCACGTCGTCAATTGCGCTGGGAACGCGCAAAAAAAGAAGCCGGGCGAAAACCCGGCTTCTTTTTAATCGGAAACAACCGAAGCTGTCAGCGTGAGCCGCTTTTTTTATCATCTTTTTTTCCGGAGCCTGTGCAGCAGGGGCTGTTGCTGGCGCAGGAGCCGGCCGACTTTCCCATGGGAGGTGTGGTGGGCTTGTTTGTTGTCGGAGTAACCGGTTTTTTCGTTTCTGCCGGTTTGTTCGTTTGCATGTGAGTTTCCTTTCAATGTGTTTAAAAACGAGGTTTTTTGAAGCCTCATGGAGGAGCATAGAGCCGGTTAAAAGACTTTGTCCAGTGGTTTCTGGACACCATTCAGAACACCCTGAAAAGGCAGAGGGAACCGCCATTATTATGCCAATAGCCTTTTTCGGTCTCCGGCAAATCCGCAAATTGTCCTCTGCGGGATTTCTTCTTTAAGAGAGCGCCGGACGTGGTGCAACGGGTGCGTTCTTGTCTTTTTTAACATCGGGCAACAGTCCCTGGCGGCGGAACAGCGCGTCCGGATCCGGTTCCCGACCCATCGCGCTGGTGAACAGTTCCATCGGCTCCACGGTGCCTCCGCTGGAATAAATTTTTCGCAGGCGGTCAGACATTTCCGGATCGTAAAGGCCTTTTTTCCTGATTTCTTCAAAGGCGGTGGCGTCGGGGACGCCTGCCCATTGGTAGCCGTAATAGCCGGACGCATAGCCGCCGTCGGAGAAAAGATGCTCGAACTTGTTAGACAGAGGCCCGCCTTCGCGCGGGAACAGGGAGTATTTCGCAACGATTCCGTCCTCCAGATATTCAACGTTTTTGATGGATGCCGGGTCTGTTGTGTGCCATTTCATGTCGAGCATTGCCCCGGAGGTTACGCGCAACCACTCGTATGCGATGCCGAAATTTTGCATGTCGTTGATTTTCTTGATGATCTCCGGCGAGAGCTGCTGTCCCGTTTTGTAATGGACGGCAAAAGTGTCAAGAACCTCTTTTTGCCTTGGGTAGTTCTCCTGCAATTGCGAACAGAACTCGACGAAATCCCACTTTACGCTGCTGCCTGTCAGGGAGGGGTAGTGCCCTTCCGCCAGTAACCTGTTGAGGGCGTGGCCGCCTTCATGGAAAATTTCGCTGACATCGGCCAGCGACAGCAGGGTGGGCTGGGTTTTCGTGGGCTTGCTGTAATTATCCACGATGACGGCGATCGGCGTTATATTCTCGTCGTTCTCTATGCCCTTCTTCCTGAATCCAGACGTCCAGCCGCCGTTGCTTTTGGCACCGGGGCGGGCGTATTCATCCGTATAGAGCAGGCCGAGCATTTCGCCCGTTTTATTGTCATTCACTTCGTAGACTTTTACATCGGGATGATAAACGGGATATTTCCCGCTTGTTTCCGCTATCTTGATGTTGAAGAGTTTTTCAGCATGAGAGTGAAAACCCTTGATGACTTTTTCAAACTCGAAATAAGGACGCAGTTCCTCGAGGTTGAGATCGAAGGTCTTTTCCTTCAGCTTCCGGCTGTAAAAAGCGACGTCCCAGATCTTTATATCCGTCAGGCTTTCCGTTCCCGAACCTGGATTTTTGGCGAAATCCCTGACCTGTTGCAGAAAATCCTCCGCCGCGGGTCTGTAGACGCTGGCGCACCTGTCCAGAAACGACGTGACGGTCTCGGGGTTTTTCGCCATGCGGTCGTCCAGAACGTAGTCCGCGTAGGTGGGATAGCCCAGAAGTCCGGCTTTTTTGTGACGCAGGCGGACGATATCGAGAACGATGGTGCTGTTGTCATGTTCCCCCTGACAAGCGACATTGGCGGTGGCGCGGTAAATTTCCTCGCGAAGCGCGCGATTCTCACAATGGCTGAGGATATCCGTTGGGGGCGGCGAGAGCCTGATGATCCATTTGTCCGGTTTGCCCTCATCTTCAGCGGCTTTTTTATAAAAGTTCTTGACGCGGTCAGGAACACCGGCCAGATCGTTCTCGTTATCGATGACCTTTTTATAGGCCTCCGTTGATTTGACAACGTTATTATCGAAGGCAGTGTTGAGCCTGGACAGGTTCTCGTTGATCTCAAGCAATTCCTTCTTATCATCGGCGTCAAGATTGGCGCCGTTCCGGGAAAATCCCTTGTAGGTCTCTTCCAGCAGCATTCTTTGTTCGGAGGTGAGCGTCAGATTGGCGCGGACGTCATAGACTGCCTTTATGCGGGCGAATAGCGGCGCATCTGTTATGATCTCGCTTCCGTGCCTGGAGAACGCACCTTCGATTTCATCCTTTACGGCTCCGATTTTGTCGTCGCTATTTGTAAGGGCGATATTTTTGAATATGAGGTATACCTGCGTCTGAAGGCTCCCGGAAAACTCCAGCGCCTCGATCGTGTTTTTGAACGTCGGAGGTGCATCATTATTTTTGATGTCCTCGATCTCCTTTTTTGCGGAGGCAAGGGCATATTGGACGGCGGGCATAAAATGCTCCGCCTTCACCACATCCAGCGGCGGCGCATCGTACGGCAGGTGCGGGGGATTGATGAGAGGATTGTTTTTCAGAGTGTCGTCGATCAATGCAGCCATGCCTGTACCTTCAAACCTGATTGTTCTACTGTTATGTAATAATAGGAGTGCAGGAAGCGCAGTGCAAGAAGAAAGTTGTACAAACCCGCGTTATAGCTGAATTTATAATTACTGATAGACATGCCACCCCGCCGAAGGGCGGGGTCTGGCCGCGCGAAGCGCCTTTATAAACAGCGGCTTCGCCGCATGCCGGATGCCGCCCTTCGGCGGCATGGCGAAACGGAGAGGT
>JAZDGQ010000107.1:0-20554 GCA_043806835.1 Pseudomonadota bacterium
AATATCGCAAGGCTTTCCTCGCTGAATTTGCTTACCGTTTCAACCGGAGATATTGGACATACCAAGCCTTTGACAGGTTGCTATATGCCTGTATTCATTCAGTTCCTGTCCCATTACCTGTATTACGTGCCTAATCAGATCATACCTCATTATATACATGAGGTAATTTAGAATAGCAAGCATTATTTTCATTTTAATTTATTATTCTGGTAATATGACTTTATTTTCGGTTTTGTGAACAGAGAATTTTCAACGCCCCCGGCAACCAAGGCAAAAACTTTCTCATCTAAAAGACCGCGAAAAGTAATATCTCCATTTTTTATTCTTTCGGCTATGACCGCCGAATCCCATTCGGCGGCATGATGATAAGAAACATAGCTGTCATTCTTTAGAAAGCCGTGGTCTCCTGTCCCTAACAGGCAAGTGCCATCTGACCCATGTCTCTTTGAGCAAATAGGCACAAGTAAATGCAGTCCCTTGTCGCATTTATTAGTAAGGACTACATACAAGTGGCCGCGATTGGGGTCATGATCTGGTCCTGTGCCTAATATGTGGAGCGTCTGTCGCTTGGCGGGGTGAAAAGTACCGCTCATTTAGACGAGAGCATGGCTTCTGTTTTTCTGTACTGGTCTATTTCACCAGCCAGATACTCAGCCCCTTGCAGCCCCAATACTTTGAAAAGAGAGAAATAGTTTATAGGAATCCTGCCGCTTTCTATTTCTGTGTACTCGGGACAGTGCTTATGCGTGTAATTTCTGAGTTGAGAGGCCGTCATAAAGCCGAAACTCTCAAGCGTTGATTTTAAAACTTCAATCTCAGCATTGCTGATCTCATCAAAATCTTCGCGGGAAAATGTTCTGGTTGCGCTAATTTTGTTCTGCTGTTTACTGATGAAAGCAGACCATGTGCCCCTGTCTATATCCCCGTTTATGCCATTCAAAGCATTTGAGCAAATAGGGCCATGCCGGAGAGAAAAAAACTCATCGTAAAGCATAGGTTGTCCATATTTAAGCATAAACTGCCGTTCTGCAAGATAGATTAACTTAATCAGTTTCAACTTATCTATAGACGGGCCGGCCCCTTGCGCAAAGAATGCAGAAACCTGTGCGGCCTTCCGTGATTGGAAGCCCACGAGATGGTGTTTTCCATTTTGGTTAGTCTTCATTCTTCCATCTCCTTTCTGCCGCTTTTTTGGCAATCTCAGAGCGTCTTTCTTTGGTTAAAGAATCAGCCCTTGCTTTTGCTCCAGCCCGTCCACTTTTTACTCTGCCTGAACGGGGTTTGGTTGTATCATCAACACCACCCGTTGCAATCATGCCCACCATGACGGCACATCCTATTGAATCTGCTGGTCTTTTCTGTCCTTGTGGACCTGTAGGCATGGATACTCCTTTTAATTCTTAAGCTATCCGTCTCTGTTTATCGTATCATGCTTATTGATTCGCTTAAACAGCCATGACGATAAAGAAATATAAATCTGTCAAGTAAAAAATCCTGTTTTTACATGAAAATACCGCTTTTATTGAGCTTTATACTATTTCACATATCGAAACTGAGACACTACCGATATTCGTGGAATATCAACGCTGATATAACCTTTTCACCTTTTCTCTTTCATCCATTCCAGAATATCAACATCCGTTTCAAGCGGGATTCCGATGCGCCGGATTTCCCACCGCAGCATGACCTGACTCTTCTCATAAACGCGTCGCCGCACTTCTTCGCCGAGCCGCTCCAGGTCCGCCGCCGACGCGGAGCCGTCGTTCAGCATGAAGTTGGCATGCATCTCCGACATCCGCGCGCCGCCGACCGCAAGACCCCGGCATCCAGCCTCGTCGATAAGCTGCCAGGCGCGCCGTCCTTCCGGATTGGCGAAGGTGGAGCCTCCGGTCTTGGATCTGATCGGCTGGGCTTCAGAGCGCTTGACCTTGATCTCCGTCATTTTACTTTCTATGGCGGCGTATTCCCCGGCGGCGCCCCTCAGCACGCAGCCGAGAAAGATGACATCCTCCGGCAGGCCGTTGTGGCGGTAGCTCATGTTCATTTCCGAAGGGGTCATCCGCCGGACGCTGCCGTCCCGGAAAAGGACTTCGGCGGCGACCAGCGCATCGCGGATTTCCCTGCCGTAAGCCCCGGCGTTCATGCGGAGCGCGCCTCCGATAGTGCCCGGAATGCCGCTCAGGAATTCCATCCCCGTGACGGACTCCTTCAGGCAGGCGAGCGAAACGTTCATGTCGAGCGCGGCGGCACCGGCATGGATGTCCGCGCCCTCCACCCGTATTTCGCCGAGTTCTCCGCCCATGCGGATCACTACGCCCGGAATGCCGCCATCCCGTATAATAAGGTTGGAGGCCGCTCCTATGATCGTGACGGGAACGGTTTCCGGGCAGTTTTTGACGAAGTCGATCATGTCCCGGCGGTCGGCGGGTCTGAACAGCATTTCCGCCGGCCCTCCGACGCCAAACCACGTCATGCGCCCCAGAGGAGCATTCGGCGTGAGGCGTCCGCGAACCCCGGGGAGTTTTTCCCGCAGCGTGCCGCCGAAGAGCATGGAGGAAACGCCTTGTTTATGTGACAATGTCATTGTGCACCGCCGACCGCCTTTTTCGCGGACAGATTCTCCAGCTCTTTCGGCAGTGCCTGCGCCCATTGGGTGATGCTTCCGGCACCGAGACAAATGACGAAATCTCCGGCTCCGGCGATCTCATGCACCAGAGGCGCCAGTTCCGCGGGCGAAGCGATAACATGGACCTTGTCCTTGTCCTTGTCCTTGCCGTGTCGCCTGATGCCGCCGGCCAGCGCGTCACGGTCAACCCCTGCAACGGGGGTCTCCCCGGCGGAATAGACGTCCGCGACAATCACCTCGTCGGCATCTTCGAAGCAGGCGCAGAATTCCCCGAACAGGCTGGAAAGCCTGCTGTAGCGATGCGGCTGCACGACCGCGATGACGCGCCCTCTCACTTTGCCGACAAGGGCGTCGCGCCCCGCTTTCAGGGTGGCGGCGATTTCCGCCGGATGGTGGCCGTAATCGTCGATGACGGTGATGTTGTTCACGATGCCTGTCGTGGTGAACCGGCGTTTGACGCCGGAGAATCTGGACAGGGCTTCCGCGATTCTCTCCGCCCTGATCCCCAGCTCATGCCCGACCGCGAAAGTCGTCAGCGCGTTGAGGATGTTGTGCGCCCCGAACATGGGAAGTTTCACGTTCCCGATCTTCGCCGGAAAGCTGGAAAGCCAGGGCCTGAACAGGACGTCGCAGGAGACGCCGTCCGGCGTCGTGACGGGGTTGACGGCGCGGATATCCGCCCCCTCGCCGAAGCCGTAGGTGATGGTCTTCCTCTGAAACTGCGGGATCAGCTCGGCCACGACGGGATGATCGACGCAGGCGACGACGAAGCCGTAGAACGGCAGGTTGCGGGCGTAGGCGACGAACGCCTCCTTCACCTTGTCGAAGGAGCCGTAGTAGTCCAGATGCTCGGGGTCGATGTTGGTGATGATCGAGGCCACGGACGGCAGCCGGGCGAAGGTGCCGTCCGACTCGTCCGATTCAACCACCATCCAGTCGCTCGCGCCCATGCGGGTATTGGTACCGTAGGCGTTGATGATGCCGCCGTTGATGACCGTCGGGTCGAGGCCGGTTTTCTCCAGCACATGGCCGATCATGGACGTGGTGGTGGTTTTTCCGTGCGTGCCGGAAATGTTGATGCACCACTTGGAGCGCATCATCTCGGCGAGCAGCTCCACCCGGGGAATGACCGGAATCCCGTTCTTCCGGGCGGCGGCGATTTCCGGGTTGCCCTCCTTCACGGCGGTGGACTTGACGACGACGGGGCAGAGTGCCTTCTTTTCATCGTAAATGTTGTCGGCGGCGTGACCCACCGTCACGCGCACGCCAAGCGCGCGCAGGCGCAGCACGTTGGCGCTTTCCGCCTGATCGGAGCCTTGCACTTTATATCCGAGATTATGCAGGACTTCGGCGTACCCGCTCATGCCGATGCCGCCGATGCCGATGATGTGGACGGTGCCGATGTTGAAGGGGAAGGCTTGTTTCATGACTTATTCTTTCCTGAACCTTTTCTCCACCAGATCCGCCAGATTTCTGACGGCCTCCGGCTGGCCGCAGGCTTTCGCCGCTTTTGCTGTATTCTCCAGTATGAACGGGTTTTTGGCAAGATGCTCGATACGATCCGCGAGCTTTTCCGCGGTAAATTCGTCCTGCATCATCACCCATCCCCCGTTCTTCACGGCGATCAGGCCGGCATTGTGTTTCTGCTGCTGATCGGCGTGGCCGGGGTAGGGCACGAAGATTGCCGGACGCCCGACGACGGCGATCTCCGCCACCGTGGAAGCGCCGGAACGCCCGATAAACAGATGACAGGCCGACAGTCTCTCCGGCATATCGTCGAAAAAGGACTTTATTTCAGCATTCACCCCCGCCGCCCGGTACTTTTCCTCCGTAGAGGCGATATCCCCCTCCCGGCACTGATGCACGATATGGAGGCGTTTTTTGACGTCTTCCGGCAGGCGGCGGACGGATTCCGGCACGACATCGCTGAAAATCTTCGCCGCCTGACTGCCGCCGGTGATGAAAATTTCGAAGGTTCCCGCAAGAGCCGGATAAGGGATGTCCCGCATGGCGCAGATTCCGGCGCGCACGGGATTGCCGGTCACGGTGACCTTTACTTTGTTGGCGGGCGTGATGCCACGGGTTTCCGGCAACGAGACCGCAATCGCGTTCGCGCCATTGGCCAGCCACAGGTTTGCCTTCCCGAGCACGGCGTTCTGTTCATGGAGGAGGGTTTGTATACCTAAGCGCTGTCCGGCGAAGACGGTGGGAAACGACGGATACCCGCCGAAGCCGACGATCAGCGACGGTTTATGTTTTGTGAGAAGAACCGCCGCCTGAAGAATGCCGATGCCGATATCGGCCACCGCCCTGATCTTGCTGACGAGGCCGGGTTTCAGGGTGGCGGCGCGCACGCGCCCGATCCGCACTTCATTTCCGAGCTTCCGGAAAGCGTTCCCGCGCTTGTCGGTGATGATGACGATCCTGTGCCCGCGGTCGAGAAGTTCCCGCGCCAGCGCTTCCGCCGGGTACAGATGCCCGCCGGTGCCCCCCGCCGCCAGGACAATCGTTTTATGCTTCGTCATAATCGTTCCCCGTTTTTGTCTGCCAGTCCTTCCAGGCTCCCGCCGACTTCTGTTTTCGGGTCAGGGCGAGAAGCATGCCCATGCCGAGCCCCATCGCCAGCAGGGAAGACCCGCCGTAGCTGATAAAGGGCAGCGTCATCCCCTTGGCCGGAAGCAGTTGCAGCGACGATCCCATGTGGATCAGGCTTTGCAGACCGAACTGCACCAGAAGCCCGGCGACGGCGAGAACGATGAACAGATCCTCGCTGCGATAGATGCGAATGATGCCGCGAAGGATGATAAAGCAGAAAAGAAGGACGAGGGCGAGCGCGAACAGCATTCCGAATTCCTCCCCCGCCACGGCGAATATGAAATCCGCGTGGGCGTCGGGCAGGGTCATCTTGACCTGCCCGTGGCCGGGGCCGGTGCCGAAAAATCCGCCGTTGCCGAAGGCGTCCAGCGATTTCCGCACCTGATAGTTGTCGCCGGAGGCGGGATCGAGGAAGCTGTCCACGCGGATCGCGACGTGCGGGAAAAACATGTAGGCGCCGAAAAGCCCCAGAACGCCCAGCCCCAGCAGCAGGGAGATCAGGAGCATCGGCAGGCCGGACAGGAACACCTGCGCGCCCCAGATGCAGGAAACCACGAACGACATGCCGAGATCAGGCTGCAAAAGCAGCAGGCATAAAATCGCCAGACAGAGGCCAAAGGCCGTCTGGTGACCGGGAAAATTCTCCTTATGCCTGTGATGCGCCATCAGCCACGCGCCGGTGACGGCGAAAGCAGGCTTGACGAACTCGGAAGGCTGGAGGGAGAATCCCATGAAGGAAATCCAGCGCGTCGCGCCCTTCACGTTTGCTCCGAACAAGACGGCCAGCGCCATCAGAACCATGGAGACGACAAGCATGACGAAAGCGGTGCGCCATACCGCCTTCCGCCCCGTCAGGGAAACGCCGAACATCAGAGCCACGGAAATCGCCAGAAAGACGAGATGGCGGGTGACGAAGTAAAAGGGATGCAGCCCCAGCCTCTCCGCCACGGACGGCGAGGCGGCGGTGACCAGCACGACGCCGGTGACCGCCAGAATTCCAATCGCCGCCAGGGCCAGACGGTCAACGGACCACCACCAGGAGTTAAGAACGGACTTGTCGGTGCGCGCCGTCACCTTCATATGCGGTCGGCCTGTGCGCCGGAAACGATGTCCCTGACAAGACCGGCGAAGACCTCCCCGCGATGCTCGAAATTTCTGAACTGGTCGAAGCTGGCGCAGGCGGGGGAGAGCAGCACGACGGCGTTCGGAAGTTTTTCCTTCTCCGCCATGCCCTTTGCTTCGGACAGCGCCCGGTCGAGAGCGCCGGACAGGGTGAACGGCACTTTTACGGCTTCAAGCCACGCGGCCATTTTTTCCTGCGCGTCTCCGATCAGGAAGGCGTGGCGGACATGGCCGACGTGTTTTTCGCAGTCCGCGTAGCCGCCGTCCTTCGGTTTTCCGCCGGCGATCCAGTAAACCGGATCGTAGGTGCGGAGCGCCACTCCCGCCGCCTGGTCGTTGGTCGCCTTGCTGTCGTTGATGTAGGTGACGCCGTTGTGCACGGCAACGACGCTCTGGCGGTGCGCCAGTCCGGGAAAGCTCCCGAGCCCCCGGACGATGTCCGGAATGGAAACGCCGTTCAGCCTGCATGCCGCATAAGCCATCGCCGCGTTCTGCCAGTTGTGCTTGCCCGGGAGGGACTTGCAGGGCTTCAGATCGAGGATTTCAGCGCCGTCATGGAAAAGGACGCCGCCTTCCGTGACGCTGACCCCCTCCGGGACGGCTGTTTCGCAGGAGACGGGAACGACTTTCCGTCTGCCGGATTTCATCAGGCGCCTGTGCATCCCGATCGCTTCCGCATCATCGATGCCGACGACGGCGGCCCCCCCCTTCCTGAAAATACGGGCCTTGGCGGCGACATACCCCTCCAGCCCGCCGTGGCGGTCCAGATGGTCGGGGCTGATGTTGATCAGGACGGAGATTCCCGGCGCGTATTTCCGGCACAGATCGAGCTGGTAGGAAGAGAGTTCAAACACATACGTCGCCCGGTCGGACAATTGCGGCAGGGACAGCGCGGCTTCGCCGATATTGCCTCCGACGGCGGATTCGACGCCCGCCGTTTTCAGGATATGCCCGATCAGCGCCGTGGTGGTCGATTTGCCGTTGGTGCCGGTGACGCCGATGGTCCCGACTGCGGGATGGGCGCGGTGAAAAAGCTCGATGTCGCAGACGATGTCAAGACCGGCTTCCTGCGCCCGCACCACCGCCGGATGCGGCTTCGGATACGTGAGCGGAATGCCGGGAGCGAGACAAAGCAGAGAGAAGCGGGAGAAGTCCGCCCGGGTCAGATCTTCCACATGGGCGCCTTTTTTCACGGAGTCCGCCACGGCTGCGGGATTGTCGTCCCAAAGGACGGTTCCGATCCCGGCGGCCTCGCAGGCGGCGTGGGCATGGATCCCGCTTTTGCCAAGGCCGACAATGGCAACCGGCTTGTCCATGAGTTGCGATTTGAGTGGTTTCAGGTCGATCATTTTTTTATCTCAACTTAAGGGTTGAAAGGCCAATGAGGGCCAGAATAATCGCAATGATCCAGAAACGGATCACCACGGTCGTCTCCGCCCAGCCCAGTTTTTCGAAGTGGTGGTGAATAGGCGCCATCCGGAACACGCGCTTGCCTCTGGTCTTGAAGGAAACAACCTGAATGATAACAGACAGGGTCTCCATGACAAACAGCCCGCCGATAATGGCAAGCACGATCTCATGCTTGGTGATGACGCTGATCGTTCCCAGCGCGCCGCCGAGGGCGAGAGAACCCGTATCGCCCATGAACACGGCGGCGGGAGGCGCGTTGTACCAGAGAAACCCAAGCCCCGCGCCCACCAGAGCGCCGCAGAAAACGGCCAGTTCCCCGGACCCCGGCACGTTGTGTATCTGGAGGTAATTCGCGAAAATCGCGTTCCCGACGAGATAGGAGATGATGCCGAAGCAGGCGGCGGCGATCATGACGGAGCCGATGGCGAGCCCGTCGAGCCCGTCGGTCAGGTTCACGGCGTTGGCCGCGCCCGCGATGACCAGGACGCCGAAGGGTATGAAGAACCAGCCAAGATTGAGCAGGACATCCTTAAAAAAGGGCACGGCAAGGCCGGTATTGAGAGGCGCGGCGGTCAGGTGCATGACGGCGGCCACGGCGATCAGCGCAATCCCGCCTTCCAGCAGCAGGCGCATCCTGCCGGGAATGCCCTTATGGCTGCTTCTGGTCAGTTTGACGTAGTCGTCGCAGAAACCGACCGCGCCGCATCCCAGGAACACCCAGAGCACGACCCACATATAGGGATCGTGAATATCCACCCACAGCACCGTCGAGAGCGTGACGGAGAAAAGAATCATCAGCCCGCCCATGACGGGCGTGCCCTTTTTTTTGAGATGGGTCTCCGGCCCGTTCGCACGGATGGGCTGGCCTTCCCCCTGCTTCGACTTCAGCCAGCGGATCACGGAGGGGCCTATCAGAAAACTGATGACCATGGCGGTCATAATGGCGCCGCCGGTGCGGAACGTCAGATATTTGAACAGGTTGAACGGCTGGAAGTGATCGGCCAGCGGGTAGAGAAGGTTATACAGCATGGTGGTTTTCCTTTGTTTTTATCATTTGCCAGCCTCGTTCACGGCGGCGCGCACTTCGGTTACGTCGTCGAACGGCAGGATCTCCTTGCCGACGATCTGCCCCTGTTCATGGCCTTTTCCGGCGACGACGAGGACGTCGTCCGGCTTCAGGTTGCGGACGGCGGCGCGGAGGGCCTCCCGCCGCCCTGCGAGCTCGGTCGCGCCGGATGCGCCTTTCATGATCTCGCTGCGGACGAAGGCGGCGTCCTCGGTGCGCGGGTTGTCGTCGGTCACGATCACATCGTCGGCGAGGCGCACGGCGATTTCTCCCATCATCGGGCGTTTGCCCCGGTCGCGGTCGCCGCCGCAGCCGAACACGACATGGAGGCGTCCCGGCGTGTGCGGACGGAGCGCCTTCAGCATGGTTTCGAGGCCGTCCGGCGTGTGGGCGTAATCGACGTAGATGGAGGCGCCGTTCGGGTGCTTCGCGGCGAATTCCAGCCGCCCCCGGACGCTTTGCAGCCTTTCCAGGGCGTGGACGCCTTGCATCTGCAGGAGCCTGTTGTCGGGGTTTTCGGCGAGGACGAGCCCGAGCGCGCAGAGGGCGTTGGACGCCTGAAAATCTCCGACCAGCGGCAGTTCCAGTTCATGGCGTTCGCCAAAGAGCGTCAGTTCGATAAACTGCCCGTCGGTCAGGGGGCGCTGTTTCGTCAGGCGGATGTCCTTTGCCTTTTCCCCGAAATCGATCACGCGCAGGCCGCGTTTTTTGCAGACGTCGCTCACGGCTTCGAAATAGGGCATATCGCTGTTGATGACGGCGATGCCGTCCTCCCTCACGACTTCCCGGAACAGGCGCAGCTTGGCCTCCAGATACGCCTCCATCGTGCCGTGATAATCCAGATGGTCGCGGGTCAGGTTGGTGAACCCGGCGGCGGCGGCGCGCACGCCGTCCAGCCTGTACTGATCGAGCCCCTGGCTGGAGGCCTCGAGAGCGAGATGCGTGACGCCGGAGGCTTCCAGCCCGGCGAGCTCCGCATGCAGCGTGACGGGATCGGGCGTGGTGAGCGCGCCGGGGCGGTTGACGCCGGGAGCGATGACGCCGAGGGTGCCGAGGCAGGCGGCGGCGCGATCCATCGACTGCCATATCTGGCGGCAGAAATTGACGGTCGAGCTTTTTCCGTTGGTGCCGGTGACGGCGGCGATCACTCCCGGCTGTCTGCCGTAAAAATCGGCGGCCATTTTGGCGAAGCATCGCCGGGGGTTTTGGGATTCCAGCAGGACGGCGGAGGAGGCCGGGAGCGCGGTTCCCTCCGGCGCGAGCACGGCGACGGCGCCCTTTTCAAGCGCGGCTTCGATGAATTTCCGGCCATCCTGCTTCGCGCCGGGAAAAGCGGCGAACAGGTACCCGGCGCGCACGTCGCGCGAGTCGCAGGTGAGACCGGCGATCCCGAGGCCGGCGGCCTTTTTTTTGTCGCTGATTTTCACCGTGTCAATATCGGCGTCAGCGATCAGCTCCAGGAGGCGCATGGGCTTATCCTTCCTTCTTTTTCTCTTTCAGGTAAACGGCCATTTCCTTTTCGATGTCTTTGCGTGTGCGCGCCATGTCCGGCGGGATCTGGTACAAAGGCCCCATCTGCCCGATCACCTGCGCCACGACGGGCGCGGTCGTCCAGCCCCCCGTCGCGAAGCCGTGCGTGTTTTCCGTCGGTTTCGGCTCGTCCAGAATCGCCAGGACGGCATAACGCGGGTTCCGGATCGGGAACACGCCGAGAAAGGAGGACAGCAGGACATCGCGCTCGTATCCGCCATGGGTGTTTTTTTCGGCGGTGCCTGTTTTCCCGCCGACGTCATAGCCCTCGACCCAGGCGTTGCCGCCGGTGCCTGCGGCAACCGCCAGTTCCAGCAATTTCCGCATCTGCCCGGAGGTTTCGGCCCTGACGATGCGCTCTCCCGCCGGGGACGGAGAAGAATTTTCATCAGGTTTGAGAAGGGTGGATACCGGCATGATCCCGCCATTGACGATGGCGGATGCCGCCCGGATCAGGTGCAGCGGGCTGACGGCGATCCCGTATCCGTAGGAGGTCGTCATCGTGTCGATGTCGCGCCAGGGCGCGGGAGACAGCGTAAAGCCCCTTTCGGGCAGTTCGACCGGCGCCCGTTCCATGAATCCGAGGGTTCTGTAGAAGTTTTTCATGCCTTCGTTGCCGATGAAAGACGCCATTTTTGCGGCGCCGATATTGGAGGAGTGGATGAAAATCTCCGGCACGGTCAGCACGCGGCGCTGCGGATGAGTGTCTGAAATGGTGAAGCGCCCCTGCCTGATCGGATCGGTGGCGTCGAACGTGGAGGAAAAACGGACCCGGCCGCTGTCGAGGGCGGCGGCGACCGAAAAAAGTTTGAATGTCGAGCCCATCTCGAAAACGCCCAGGGTGGCGTTGTTGAACTTCTGCCCGTCCGTGGCGTCGTTGGCGCGGTTCGGGTCGAAATCCGGCAGCGACACCAGGGCGATGATCTCGCCGGTGTTGACGTCCATCACCATGCCAATGCCGGCCCTAGCGCGGAATTCCCTGACGGCCCTGCCAAGCTCGCGATGCAGCATGTGCTGGACGCGCAGGTCTATCGTCAGCCGGATCGGCTCTCCGGACTCCGACAGTTGCCTGTCGAAGGCTCTTTCAATGCCGGCGAGGCCGTTGCCGTCCACATCGGTATAGCCGACGACATGCGCCGTCAGGTTGGCGTCCGGATAAATGCGGCGCGACTCCTCCTGAAAACCAAGAGCCGGGTTTCCGAGCGCGTTGAGGGCGTATTCCTGCTTCGGCGTGACATTGCGCTGTATCCAGACGAAACGCTTTCCTGAGGCAAGCTTCCGGAGGAAGTCGCCTGCGTCCAGTTCCGGCAGGATGCCGGAAAGCTGCCGGGCCAGGGTTTCCGGGGAATCCACGAGCGTGGCGTCGGCGTAAACGGAAGCCATTTTCAGGGAGGCCGCCATCAGGTTGCCGTTGCGGTCAAGAATGGATCCCCGGAGGGGCTTCACGAGAGCTTCGGCGCCTTTCTCCCTGCCGGCGGGAACTTCGGCGCGGCCGGAATGCCCGGGCAGGGTGAGATCGATCAGCCGCAGACCGACCGCCAGATAGCCCATCATCAAAAACATAGCGATCGTCAGCAGGCGCAGCCTGGCCTGATCGAGCGTCCGCGCGTGCGCGCCGCTGATGGAGGATTTGTTCTGCTGGAAAAAATCCGTCGCCATCATTCGACCTCGAGGCTTTTCATCACATCGCCGAATTCGCGGCTGTTGGCGATTTTCAGATGACCGGGAGAGCCTTCCTTTTCCGGCTTCCGGCTTCCGGTCTCCGGGTTCTGAACGCGCAACGGAATATCCTCCATCCTGACAAACTGACGGACGTTCAGGGGAGCGAGCTTCAGCCAGGTTTTCGCCAGCCTTTCAAGCCGGTCCGGCCTGTTGAGGGCGCTCCATTCCGCCTGCAGGACGCGTATGGATTCCTCCTCTTTTCCGATGGACGTTTCGAGCGCGGCAGTTTCTTCCCGGAGATCATGGACCCTCTGGCTGGTATGAAAAAGAGCGGTGCCGCAGAATGCGGCGAGCGTCAGCCAGAGGAGAGTTGATTTACGCATGACCGTGCTCCTGCTTTACAGGAGCAACCTGCCGGGCGGGGGCGTCCGTGCGGAGGCCGCATCTGAGGCGCGCCGAGCGGGAACGCGGGTTCGCTCCGGTTTCCGCGGCGGACGCTTTCAGACCGCCGGTTTCCAGGGTTGCGAACGTCGGCGCGGGGCCTGCGGCCTTCGCGGGCAGATGGCGGGAATTGTTGCCCTGTCTGCCGGAGCGTTCCTTCAGAAAGCCCTTCACGAGCCCGTCCTCGAGCGAATGGAAAGACACGACGGCGAGGCGTCCCCCCGGCAGCAAAAGACGCTCGGCGGAGGCGAGGGCTTTTCCGAGCTCTTCCAGCTCGTCGTTCACATGGATGCGGAGCGCCTGAAACGTCCGGGTGGCGGTATCCGTTTTCAGCCCGGGATTCCGCGGCAGCACGCTATGGACGATGTCCGCCAGTTGCAGGGTCGTTTCAATCGGCGCAAGAGCGCGCGCCCTGACGATTTTATCCGCGATCCGGCGGGAGGCGCGTTCCCCGCCGCAACTGAAAAGGATGTCCGCGAGCTCCCTTTCGGACGCCGTGTTGACGACATCTGCGGCGCTTTTCCCCGCTTTGCTCATCCGCATGTCCAGCGGCCCCTCCGTCTGGAAGGAAAAGCCCCGCGCTGCGGAGGAAAGCTGCATCGAGGACACGCCGACGTCGAGAACGATGCCGTTGACGCGCTCGACGGAAACCGTCTTCAAAAGCTCAGCCAGGCTGCCGAAGCAGCCCTGAAGAGGGATGAGCCTGCCCGGAAAATCCCCTGCCATCGCGACGGCTCGCACAATGGCTTCAGGGTCGCGGTCAATGGCGTAAACAGTGCAGTCGGCGGCTTCCAGAATGGCGCGGGCATACCCGCCCGCACCAAAAGTGCCATCGACATAAACGCCTCCGTCTTCAGGATGCAAGGCGCACAAAACCTCTTCCAGCATCACCGGAATATGCATGGAGGATGACTGTGATGTATGCCGAGAGCGTGAATCCATCATCGACGCCGCCTGAAACCGATTTTTGTTCTTATTCTGTCAACCGCGCCCGCCAGAAACCCCTGTCATCCTGCGCGAAAAACCCCTTTATTAACCCCTCGTTAACTCTACACACAGAGGCAGAAGGCGTCAACGCAGAAGTCAGGTGTTTTTATGGCGGATTTCCGTTTACTGGCGCTTATAAAAACCTTCTCTTTTGTCATCCCGTCCGAAGCATGGAATCTCTAGATGCTTGGAAACAAAGGATGTTCTTCGATCGCCTCTGTCTTCTCCGGAATGGCAGAACGGGTTTTAGAAGGGCTCTTCAGTAACCGGTCACCCCTTCAAAATCCTCGCGGCATCGCAGGCGGAATAGGTGAGGACGCCGTCAGCGCCGGCGCGCTTGAAGGAAAGAAGAGTTTCCATCAGCGTCTTCTCGTAGTCGAGCCAGCCGTTCCCCGCCGCCGCCCGCAGCATCGCGTATTCGCCGCTGACCTGATAGGCGAAGGTCGGAACGGCGAAGGTATCTTTGACGCGGCGGACGATATCGAGATAGGGAAGCCCCGGCTTCACCATCACCATGTCCGCGCCCTCTGCTATATCGAGAGCGACTTCACGCAGCGCCTCGTCGCCGTTGGCAGGGTTCATCTGGTAGGTTTTCTTGTCGCCCTTCAGGAAGGAGCCGGAGTTGACCGCGTCGCGGAACGGGCCGTAAAAGGCGGAGGCGTATTTGGCGGCGTAGGAGAGGATCGCCGTGTCGGTGAACCCCTGCGCGTCCAGAGCTTCGCGAATGGCGCCGACGCGCCCGTCCATCATGTCGGACGGGGCGACGATATCAACGCCCGCTTCCGCCTGACGCAGCGCCTGTTGAATCAGCACTTCTATCGTTTCGTCGTTCAGAATGGAGCCATCTTCGCCCATCAGCCCGTCATGGCCGTGGCTGGTGTAAGGGTCGAGCGCCACGTCGCAGATCACGCCGATCTCCGGAACGGCGTCTTTCAGCAGACGGACGGTGCGGTTGACGAGATTATCGGGATTATACGATTCCTCGCCCAGCGCCGTTTTTTTTCCGGCATGCACGGCGGGGAACAATGCCACCGCCGGAATGCCCAGCTTCGCGGCGGCTTCGATTTCCTTCACCAGCAGATCCGGCGAGAAGCGGCTGACGCCGGGCATCGACGCAATCGCCTCTTTCTGATTCCTGCCCTCCATCACGAACACCGGCCAGATCAGGTTGCTGACCGTAACCTGATTCTCCGCCACCAGATCCCGCATCCATTCGGTGCGGCGGGTGCGGCGCATCCGGGTCGGGAGGGAAAGGGAGGAGGCTTTAGCGGGGGTTTCAACGGAAGGCTGCGATTTAAAGGCGCGCACGATCTTTTTCATGGATCACCGGGGGCTGGGGTTATGATTGTTGAACCCGGAGTTTATATCATAATCACTTTTTCGCAAGGCTCTGCGTCGCCGTCTGTTTTTTGACAGGCTTTATTTTGTGATTTTCTATAAAATCGAGCGCGTTTCTCCAGTAGGGGTCTGTTTTCGCCTTGTTTTCTAAATATTCTTTGATATCCGGACGGTTTAAAAACCGTTCTCCGGCTCTGTATACATCGGGATCATCTTTATGTTCCAGCATTACTTCGATGCAATTCAGGAAAACGGCATCATCCAATTCTCCGGCTTCCTTGAAAGCGTTTGCTGCGGGAGAAAAAGCCACGCTGATTTTTTCAAGCGTTTTGTCGTCCAGGCTGCACTCCAGCGCTATTTTTCCGGCAAGCGCCGCCGTTTCGCGCAGGGAAAGGCCGGATATGTCCGTTTCCCCCGCAAGTTGTTTGACTCTTTGAGTAACGGCGTCCGTGTAATGTTTAGGGGATAAGCCCAAGACCACCTGATCGACGTAGGTGCAATATTCAAAGTAATCAGTTTTCCTGCCGAAGTGCTGAATATGCCGGAGCGCGGCATATGCGTCTGCGGCGCATTCAGCCAAGTGTTCGCAGGCTACAGAAGAAGAAAATCCGTTTTCGACGATAAGATGCCCTATTTCATGGTCAAGATCAGCAATCGCTCTCATCTCTTTCGTATACCGGGGAGAATGGATACCCCCGGATTTTTCATCCAGTGCGAGCATTGCAAGCATTTTGACGGTAGCCTCGGCCAGGGGATAATCATCAGAAGCAACCCCCCCGAAATCGTTGGCGCGCATGTAGTTTGTTCTTTCTTCGACAGCCCTTTTGACAGCGGCGACGTTGTTTGACAGGTGATCCGCGATTTCGGGCGAGACATAGATCGGGGTTCCTGAAGGGATGATAAGAACAACAAGATTTTTCAGTTCTTCCGGGAACGCCTCATGCGCTGCCGCGGCCATTTCATTGAATATTTGCGCCAGTGATTTTTGCATCGCGGATTTCATGACAAAGCCGGAAAAGCGGGTACGGAACGTTTTATGAAGGGTTTTGTCTGATGATTTTTTATAAAGTCGAGCGCATTTCTCCAGTAGGGGCCTGTTTTCGCCTCGTTTTTCAGATATTTTTTGTTATCCGGATAGTTCAAAAACCGTTCTCCGGCCTTGTATATATCGGGATCATTTGTATGCTCCCTTGTCACCTCAATGCATTTCTGGAGAACGGCGGCACAAATTCCTCCGGCTTTTTTGCAAGCCTCCGCAGCAGGAAGGAAAGCCTTCCTGATTTTTTCGAGCGTTTTGTCGTCCAGTCTGCACTCCAGCGCTATTTTTCCGGCAAGCTCTGCCGTTTCGCGCAGGGAAAGGCCGGAGATGTCCGTTTCCTCAGCAAGTTGCTTGACCCTTTGAACAACGTCGTCCGTGTAATGTTTCGGGGACAAGCCTAAAACCACCGTATGGGAGAAGTTGTAATATTCAAGGAAATCAGTTTTCCTGCCAAATTGCTGAATATGCCGGAGCGCGGCATAGGCGGTTGCAGCGCACTCAGCGAGATGTTCGGAAACTGTGCCGGAAGGAAACCCGTTTTCAACGACACGATGCCCTATTTCATGGTCGAAATTAGCCGTTACCCCCATCTCTTTCGTGTACCTGCAGGAAAAGGAATCCTGGGGATTTTCATTCAGTGCGATCAGTGTGACGACGGCTTCGGCCAGAGGACAGGCGACGGTGGTGCCTTCGGCTCTGTGAGTGCGTAGATGGTTTGCTGCTTCTTCGACATCCTTTTTGACGGCAGCGATGTTTTTTGCCAGATGATCCGCGATTTCAGGCGCGACATAGACCGGGATTTCTGAAGAGGGGAGAAGAAAAACAACAAGATTTTTCAGCTTTTCAGGGAACGCCTTATGCGCCGCCGCCGCTAATTCGTTGAATTTTTGCGCCAGTGGTTTTTGATTCGCAGAATTCACGGAGAGGCCTGTAAAGCGCGTCCGGAGCTTTTCTTGAGGGGGGTTACCGGTGGATTTTTTATGAAGTCGAGCGCGTCTTCCCAGCCAGGCTCCGTTTTCGCCTTGTTTTTTATATATTCTTTAACAGGCGGATAGTTCAAATACCGTTTTCCAGCCTTGGATATATCGGGATCATCTTTATGAAGCAACATCACTTGGACGCATTTCTGGAGAAAGGCATCCTCGAATCCTCCCCCGGCTTCTTTATAAGCGTCTGCCACAGGACGAAAGGCAGCGCTGATCTTTTCCAGCGTTTTTTCGTCCAGGCTGCATTCCAGCGCTATTTTTCCGGCAAGCTCAGCCGTCTCGCGCAGGGAAAGGCCGGAGACGTCCGTTTCCTCAGCAAGTTGTTTCACCCTTTGAATAACATCGTCCGTGTAATGTTTTGGGGATACGCCGAAAACTATCTGGCTGGCGTAGTTGTGATATTCAAAAAACTCCGTTTCCTTGCCGAATTGCTGGACATGCCGGAGCGCGGCATAGGCGGTTGCAGCGCACTCAGCGAGATGTTCGGAAACTGTGCCGGAAGGAAGCCCGTTTTCAACGGCCAAATGCCCTACTTCATGGTCAAAGACGGCAGCTACCTTCATCTCTCTTGTAAACCGGGTGGAAAAGAGGGCCTTGGGATTCTCATTCAAGGCGAGCAGTTTGACGACGACTCCGTCCAGGGCATAGGCAGTGTTGGTGAATCCCGTGCTATTTTGCTCGCGCATATAGTCTGTCGCCCGCTTGACAATTTCTCTGAGGATGGCTGTGCTTTTCGCCAGGCGGTTCGCGATTTCGGGCGCGATGTAGGCAGGGAGTTCTGAAGATGTGGTTAGAACAACAAGATCTTTCAGCTCTTCAGGGAACGCCTTATGCGCCGCCGCCGCGGCTTTCCCGAGTTTCTGTGCCGATGATTCCTGCATCGCTCAAAGTCCTTTCATGACGGAGTTTGTAAAGCGGGGGTGGAGCGTTTTTTGACGGATTTTGTCTGGTGATTTTTTATGAAGTCGAGCGCGTTTCTCCAGTAAGTGTCCGTTTTCGCCTTGTCCTCTAAATATTCTTTGATCTCCGGCCGCTTCAAATACCGTTCTCCGGCTTTGTATATATCGGGATCATCTTTATGTTTCCACATCACTTCGATGCATTTTTGGGGATAGGCATCATTCCATTTCCCCCCCGCTTTTTTGTAAGCCTCCGCTACAGGAAGAAAGGCAGTGCTGATCTTTTCCAGTGTTTTTTCGTCCAGGCTGTACTCCAGCGCTATTTTTCCGGCAAGCTCCGCCGTTTCGCGCAGGGAAAGGCGGGAGATGTCCGTTTCTGCCGCGATCTGCCTGACCCTTTGAATGGCGTCGTCCGTATACTGTGTCGGGTCTGTGCCTAGGACCATCGCATGGGAGAAGTTTTTATATTCAAAAAAATCAGTTTCCCTGCCGAAGCGCTGAATATGCCGGAGCGTGGCGTAGGCAGCTGCAGCGCATTCGGAAAGGTGCAGGGGGATTGTGGAAGAAGGAATTCCGTTTTTGACGATAAGATGTCCTATTTCATGGTCAAAAGTGGCTGTTAATCTCATCTCGTTCGTATATCGCGGGGAAAAGGTGCCCCGGAAATTTTCATTCAAGGCGATCAGTTTGACGCTGACCTCGGCGAGACTAAAATCATAGTCGGAGATGGCTGTGCTGTTGTGATCGAGCAGATAGTTTGTCACCTGCTTGAGGGACTTTTTGACGGCGGCGACGTTTTTTGACAGGTGATCCGCGATTTCGGGCGCGACGTAGACCGGGGTTTCCGAAGAGGTGATAATGACGACAAGGTTTTTCAGTTCTTCAGGGAACGCCGCATGCGCCGCCTCAGCTTCGTCATGAAATATTTGCGTCAATGATTTTTGCATCGTTCAACGTCCTTTCATGACGGAGTCTGTAGAGCGGGGGTGGAGCGTTTTTTTGACGGGTTTTGTCTGGTGATTTTTTATGAAGTCGAGCGCGTTTCTCCAGTAGGGGTCCGTTTTCGCCTTGTTTTCCAAACCTTCTTTATAAGACGGATAGTTCAAAAACCGTGCTCCAGCCTTGAATATATCGGGATCATCTTTGTGTTCCCGCATCACTTCAATGCATTTTCGGAGAACGGTATCATCCAAGCCCCCCGCTTTTTTGTAGGCATCTGCTACCGGAGAAAAAGCCGTGCTGATTTTTTTGAGCGTTTTTTCGTTCAGGCTGTATTCCAGCGCTATTTTTCCGGCAAGCTCCGCCGTCTCGCGCAGGGAAAGGCGGGATATATCTGTTTCCTCCGAAAGTTGCTTGACTCTTTGAATGACATCGTCCGTGTAATGGCTCGTGGAGTTGCCAAAAACTGCCGCATGGGCGAAGCTGTAATACTCAAAATAATCCGTTTCCTTGCCGAATTGCTGAATATGCCGGAGCGCGGCGTAGGCATCTGCGGCGCAGTCAGCAAGGTGTTTGGAGGCCGGGACATAAGCATACCCGTTTTCGACGACCAGATGTCCTATTTCATGATTAATTCTGCTAATTGCCCGCATCTCTTCCGTGTACCGGGAGAAACAGATTCCATCGGGATTTTCATACAATGCGATCCGGCTGACGAAGTCTCCGGCCAGAGGATAATCGCGCTCGGCGATGCCGTCGATATGTCGGGAGCTCATGTAGTTCGTTGCTTGTTCAACAGCCTTTTTAACGGCGGCGGGGTTGTTTGCCAGGTGTTTCGCGATTTCGGGCGCGGCGTAGATCACCGGGTCTGAAGAAGAGAGGAGAAAAACAACAAGGTTTTCCAGTTCTTCAGGGAACACCTTATGCGCCGCCGCGGCCATTTCATTGAAGATTTGCGCCAGTGGTTTCTGCATCGCTCAAAGTCCTTTCATGACAGAGCCGGAAAAGCGGGGGTGGAGCGTTTTACGACGGGTTTTGTCTGGTGATTTTTTATGAAGCCGAGCGCGTCTTTCCAGGAGGAATCCGTTCTCGCCTTGTCTTCCAGATATTCCTTGATGTCCGGGCGGCTCAAAAACCGCTTTCCGGCCTTGTATATATCGGAATCACCCGTATGCTGCCGCATCACTTCGATGCATTTCCGGAGAACGGCATCATCAATTCTTTCGGTTTTATTGTAAGCCTCTGCAACAGGAAGAAACGCCGTTCTGATTTTTTTGAGCGTTTCGTCGCTCAATCTGCATTCCAGCGCTATTTTTCCGGCAAGCTCCGCCGTTTCACGCAGGGAAAGGGCGGATATGTTCGTTTCCGCCGCAAGTTGTTTGACTCTTTCAACAACTGGATCCGTGTAATGTATTGGGGAAAAGCCTAAAACTACGTGATCGGCGAAGTTAAAGCGTTCAAAAAATTCAGTTTCCTTGCCGAAGCGTTGAATATGCCGGAGCGCGGCATAGGCATTTGCGGCGCATTCCGAAAGATGTGCGGGCCCCAGGGAAGAATGTCCATTTTTGACGGCAAGATGCCCTATTATTTCATGGTCAGAATTAGCAGTTAGCACCATCTCTTTCGTGTACAGAGGAGTATAGATGTCCTCAGTAGTTTCACCCAATGCGATCAGTTTGACGTCAACCCCGGCCAGAGGAATTCTGAGGGTGTACCCTGCGGCATTGTGACGGCGTACATGGTCTATTACTGCTTTTGTTACTGCTCTGACGTCGGCGACGTTGTTTGCCAGGTGAGCCGCGATTTCGGGCGCGATGTAGGCAGGGAGTTCTGAAGATGTGGTAAGAACAACAAGGTTTTTCAGTTCTTCCGGGAACGCCTCATGCGCCGCCGCTGCTGTTTCGCTGAATATTT
>JAZDGQ010000108.1:0-15769 GCA_043806835.1 Pseudomonadota bacterium
AATATCGCAAGGCTTTCCTCGCTGAATTTGCTTACCGTTTCAACCGGAGATATTGGACATACCAAGCCTTTGACAGGTTGCTATATGCCTGTATTCATTCAGTTCCTGTCCCATTACCTGTATTACGTGCCTAATCAGAAAAAATAACCATTTGATTTTAAAGGAACTTTCCGATTTCCCCCTTGAACAAAATAAAAACCACAGGGCACTATCAAACCACCCTGCCCTCAAACGGCTCTGGCATGTCTGGGCGCGCCCTGAGCCGCTTGTTGCAGCAGATAAGCGTCAAACACACCGGCGACGATCCGCGTGAAGGGGCGCCCCGCCGGGGTTATCGACACAGTCATATTCCCCAGTTCCACAAGCCCGTCGCTTTCACAGGCGGCGAGGCGTTGCCGGGCGGATTCCCAGACGCCGCAGGCCCATGGACGCGCATCGCAACCGGCGGATTTCAAATCAACCTCGCCGTAGCACATGATGCTTTCGATGACGGAGCGCCGGTAAATATCCTCCGGCGACAGCAGACAGGCCTTCACCACCGGAAATTCCCCCGCCCCGACCCTGTCGCGGTATTCGCGGTTGCGATCCGTGTTTTGCGTATATGCGTTGCCATATCCGGAAATGGCGGTCTGGCCGAAGGCGATCAGGACATCCCCGCCGTCGGCGGCATACCCCTGAAAATTCCGGCGCAGGCGTTTTTCCTTCAGCGCCAGGGCGAGCGCGTCCTCCGGAACGGCGAAATGGTCTATGCCGACGGGAACGTACCCCTGCTCCATGAGGTCGCGCCGCGCCGTTTCCGACATCCGGAAGCGCGCGGCGGCGTCAGGCAGATCATACACCTCCAGCCTCTTTTGATGCTCCTTGAACCACGGCACATGCGCGTAACCGAAAAAGGCGACGCGCTCCGGACGCATTTCGCCGAGCTTTCGCACGTTATCGCCGATCTTCTCAGGAGTCTGGAACGGCAGGCCGTAGATCATGTCGAAATTGATGCCGCCGATGCCCTCCTCGCGGAACCAGCCGACACAGTCCCTCACATGCTCATGGGACTGGATGCGGCCGACCGCCTTCTGGACGTCCGGCTGGAAATCCTGCACGCCGAGGCTGACCCGGCTGACCCCCAGCTTTACCAGCTTCTGCGCCTTCCTCCTGGTCAGGAGGCGCGGATCCATTTCCATGGCGATGACGAGGGTGTCGGAAAGCGTGAACTTCTGCCCGATCACGTTCAGCAAATCTCCCAGATCGTCGGTCAGGGCAAAATTGGGCGTCCCGCCGCCGAAATGGATGTGCGACACCTTCTGGCGCCTCCCGATAGCCGCCGCAGCCAACGAAATTTCCTGACACACCGTCTCAAGATATTCGCGTACGGGCCCTTCGTGGCTGAGGATTCTGGTATGGCAACCGCAATAAAGGCACAAATGCCGACAAAAGGGAATATGTATATAAAACGAAACGCTCTGATCTTCCGGGATGCCTCTCAGCAACTTTCGGACAACCGACTGACTGGCGGGATGACGAAAGTGCGGCGCGGTGGGATAGCTTGTATAACGCGGAACAGGCCGGTCATATCTGGCCAGCAAGCCCTCTTTTGGCAAAGGTACCCCGATTTTTTCCATGCCTGCCCCTCATTGCGCCGAACCTGACACATTCCATAGCTGAAGGGCAAGATGAATATCGTTTATGCAGCCCTTGCGGCAACGCCGCCAAGTGCGTCTTTCAGATGGGGGAATACGTTTTCTTCCCCGATCCTGCGGATGATACCTGCGCGGGCAAGCTTGTCGTACACTCGCTGATTGGCTCCGCAAAGGATGACGCGCACATCCCGGCGCTTCAGATCCTTTATGGCCTCCTCCAGCCCCTGAATGCCGGAGATATCGACGAACGGAACGAAGTCGAGCCGGAGAATCAGCACTTTCGGGACTTCGTTTATGAGCGCGAGGGTCTTCTCAAGTGTCTGCACGCCGCCAAAAAAGAAAGGGCCTTCGATGGAATAGACGAGGACGCCGGGCGCCAGCTTCAGGGCGCCGTTCGCCCCCAGTTCCTTGTCCAGATGATCGTGACTGTGATGATTGACGCGAACCTCCTTGGACATCTTCTGCATGAACATCAGGGTCGCAAGAATGACACCCACGTTCACCGCCACGACAAGATCGACGAAGACCGTCAGCAGGAAGGTGGTCACCAGAACGATCACGTCGCCCCGGGGAGCGCCTTTCACCATGCCGACGAAGCGGTGTATCTCGCTCATGTTATAGGCCACGATGAAGAGGATCGCGGCCAGCGCGCAAAGCGGTATGTAGGCGGCAAGGGGCGCCAGAAACAGGACGATCAGTATGAGCACCGCAGAATGCGTGATCCCCGCCAGAGGGCTCGTCCCCCCGTTGCGGATATTGGTCGCGGTGCGGGCGATGGCGCCGGTCGCGGCGAAACCGCCGAAGATGGGGCACACGATGTTGGCGATGCCCTGCCCGATCAGTTCCTGATTCGAGTTATGCTTCGTGCCCGCCATGCCGTCGGCCACGACCGCGGAAAGCAGCGATTCAATCGCGCCCAGCATCGCCACGGAAAAGGCGGGGCCGATCAGCTCGATGAACCTCGACATCGTGACGACGGGAAGGTGGAAGGAGGGAAGCGTCTGCGGAATACCTCCGAACGTGCTCCCGATCGTCGCCACGCCGTCGAATTTGAAAACAGCCTGCAGCGTCGTCGCGACAACCATGGCGACAAGAGGCCCCGGAACCCGCTTGACGACGCGGGGCGTGAGGATGATGAGCGCCAGGCTCATCAGGGCTATCCCGGTCGTCGCCAGGTGAAGGCCGGGCAACGCCTGAAAAAGGCTGAGGATTTTCTCATGGAAATGCTCGCCGCTGACGCCCTTGAGGCCGAAGAAATCCTTCCACTGGCCGGTAAAAATGATGACCCCGATGCCCGCCGTGAAGCCGACGATCACGGGCGCGGGAATGAACTTGATGACGTTTCCGAGTCGCGTAACCCCGAGGAAAACCAGCATGACCCCCGCCATCAGCGTGGCGACCTGAAGGCCGTCGATCCCGTACTTGGCGGTGATGCCGGAAAGGATGACGATGAAGGCTCCGGTAGGCCCCGCGATCTGGAGCCGGCTTCCCCCGAAAACCGAGACCAGGAACCCGGCGATGATCGCCGTATAAATCCCCTGCTCCGGCTTCGCGCCGGAGGCTATCGCGAATGCCATGGCCAGAGGCAGGGCGACGATGCCGACGACAAGGCCGGCGACGAGGTTGTTAACGATATGCTTGCCGGAAAAAAGCCCGGCGCGTTTTGCTTCAAGAAAGGCGATCATGATTTTTTAATACTCTGTAACGAATGTATCACATCGTTCGATTTGACCATTCGATTGTTGTTATTGCTTCAATGGGCGCAAGTTGTATACCTGAACCTCCTTCCGATCAACAGAGAAGTTCCAGAAAAATTTTGCTTGGGGAAGCAGATTTACTATTTCCCTAATCACAATATATTCATAATAAATATAAATATTGCCGCTCCGTGCAAATTGGTACATTCTGGGTTAAATTCAAGAGGATTTGAGTCGATGTTCAAGGGAATATTGATTTTGGTGGTACTTTCTCTGGCTGCGTTCGCCGGATGGGAGGTTTATGGCAGCGAAGACATACAAGCCGCAAAAAAGGAGGCTGTCCGGCTTGTGACGATAGCCGTCGGGGACATCAGCGAAGAGGTGACGGCGCAAGGCAGACTGGAAGCCAAAGAATATGTGGATGTCGGAACTCAGGTATCCGGTCAGCTTGAGAAGATTCATGTCGGCATCGGCAACGAAGTGAAGACCGGCGATCTGCTGGTGGAGATCGACCCCCGGATTTATGAGACCCGTGTGGCCGCCGGCAAAGCGCACCTGAACACCCTTGCCGCGCAGATGACCGAACAGAAGGCTCAACTCGCCCTCGCCCGCCGTCAGCATGGCCGGAATATAAATCTGATTAAATCCAACGCCGTAAGCCGTGACGCTCTGGATCAGAGTGAAGCCGCGCTTAAGGCGGGGCAGGCGAAAGTCGCCGCCCTGAAAGCGGAGATCGACGAGTCCGGATCGACGCTGGACGCGGACGCCGCAAATCTCGCCTATACGAAAATCAAGGCGCCCATGACGGGAACGGTCGTCGCTATGCCCCTGCGCGAGGGTCAGACGGTCAACGCCAGCCAGACCGCGCCGACCATCCTCCGGATTTCCAATCTGGATGTCATGACCGTGCGCGCACAGGTGGCCGAAGCGGATGTCATGCGCCTGAAGGAAGGCATGACGGTTTCCTTCGCCACGCTGGGTCAGATGGAGCAACGCTGGCCGGGAACGGTGCGCCAGATATTGCCGACGCCGGAGATTGTCAGCGATGTCGTTCTCTACGATGTGCTGATTGACGCCGGCAACAAGGATCGCCAGTTGATGAGCGGCATGAGCACGCAGGTGTTTTTCACGATTGGTTCTGTCCAGGGCGTTCCCCTGATCCCCGTCGAGGCTCTCATCCGCCGTAAGACCAGCGCCGACAGCGACAAGGGCATGGCCTATGTCGTCAGCATCGCCGGAGATGAAGGCGGCAGACCGGAGGATCGCGTCATCCATGTCGGCCTGATGGACAGGACACAGGCGGAGGTGCGCGACGGCATCAAAGCGGGCGAGCGGATTATTCTGCCCTCCCAGCCCTCTTCCGGCTCCTCTAAAACGGGCGACGGGTTCAGAGGGATGCCACACCTGTGACATCTCAGGAACCAGTGCTGGTCCTGAAGGGCGTCAGCCGGATATTTCCAAGCGGCGACAACGAAATCCGCGCGCTGGACGATGTGACGCTGACCGTTTATCCGGGCGAGTTTCTGGCGGTGATGGGTCAGTCGGGCTCCGGGAAATCAACACTGATGAACGTGATCGGCTGTCTGGACAAGCCCACCTCCGGCAGTTACGCCGTGCGGGGGCGCGAGGTGTCGGGCTTAAGCCGGGACGAGCTGGCGGCTCTCCGGCGCGAGACATTCGGGTTTGTTTTCCAGCGTTACAACCTTCTGCCGACCGTGACGGCGCTGGAGAACGTCGAAATCCCGGCGATCTATGCCGGAACGGGCAAGGCTGAACGCTTCTCCCGCGCAAAGAAACTGCTGGAGAACCTGGGGATCGGCGACCGCATGAGCCACCGCCCCCCGCAGCTTTCCGGCGGACAGCAACAGCGCGTGGCGATTGCACGCGCCCTGATGAACGATCCGCCTGTGATTCTGGCCGACGAGCCGACCGGCGCGCTCGACAGCAAAAGCGGCGCGGAAGTGATGACTCTCCTGAAAGAGCTTAACGCCGCCGGACGCACCATCCTGCTGATTACGCATGACCGGAACGTAGCTGAAAACGCCAGCCGTGTCGTTCATCTTGCGGATGGTAAAATTACGCACGAAGACACCCTCCCGCTTGCGGAAAAGGGGGAAGAAAGCTCGTCATTACACCCTCTCCCTTCGGGGGAGAGGGGGGTTGAGGGAGCCTCCATCGAACTTTTGTCCAGCGCCTCCGAGGCCGTTTCCATGGCTTTTCGCGCGCTCAGGGTGAATATCTTCCGCACCGCGCTGACACTGCTGGGCATCATCATCGGCGTCGCCTCGGTCGTGGCGATGCTGGCAATCGGAAACGGCAGCAAACAGAAAATTCTGGATCAGATCAGCGCCATGGGCACCAATCTCCTGTATATCCAGCCCGGTGCGCCCGGCATACGCGGGGACGACGACCCCGTCACGCTGACGCTCGAGGATGCGGAGGCCGTCCGGGAAATCGGCAACGTCGCGGTCGTCGTCCCCGCCCGCACCGGGCGCGCGACCATGCGCTACGGCAACATAGATTATGCAAGTTCCGCCCAGAGCGTGGGGCCCGGCCTGCCCTTTGTGCGCGACTGGCCTGTGGCCGATGGGTATTTCTTCAATGACCGCGACATAAAAACCCGGGCGGCGGTGGTGGTGCTCGGACAGACGGTAAAGGATATTCTCTTCCCTGACGGGTCAAGTCCCGTCGGACGCTATATGCTTATCAGGAATATCCCCTTCAAAATCATCGGGGTTATGACGCCGAAGGGCGCGTCGGCTCACGGCGGAGATCAGGATAACGTCGTTTTCATTCCGGTAACGACCGGCATCGCCCGCCTGTTCGGAATGAACTTCCTGAGCAACCTGACCATCCGGGTGGAAAATCTGGATCAGATCGACGCTACGCAGGACGCGATCACCGCGCTTCTTGTCAAACGCCACCATACGGAGGATTTCCGCATCCGGAACATGGAGTCGATCATCGCCACGGTGACGGAAACGCAGAACACCCTGACCCTCCTTCTGGGAACCATCGCCGCGATTTCTCTTCTGGTCGGCGGCATCGGGGTCATGAACATCATGCTGGTCAGCGTGACCGAGCGCACCCGCGAAATCGGCATCCGCATGGCGGCAGGCGCCCGGATGCGCGATATCATGCTGCAATTCAACATCGAGGCCGTCGTCGTCTGCGCGGTCGGCGGCGTTCTGGGCGTGCTGGCCGGTTTCGCGGCGGGCACGGCGGCCGGATCGTTCGGCATGAAAGCGGTCTTTTCCGCCGGACCCGCGCTTCTGGCTTTTGCCAGCGCCTTTGCAACCGGAGTGATTTTCGGGTATCTTCCGGCACGCAAGGCGGCAAGACTTGATCCCGTCACAGCTTTGGCATCGGAGTGAAAAATGAAAAAAGTTTTTATCCTTTCGATCGTGTTGTTTGCGGCGGCCTGCTCGTCTATGCCGGAATACCGCCGCCCCGAGGTAAAAACGCCCGACAGCTGGCTGGAGGGAAAAGCCGCGCCCGCCCCTGATCTGGCGAACTGGTGGCAGAAATTCAACAGCCCTGAGTTGGCGGCTCTTGAAGAAAAAGCACTGAAGCAGAACTTCACCCTGCGCGCCGCACTTGCACGCGTGGAACAGGCGCGGGCGACGGCGAAAATCACAGGAGCCGCGCTTTCCCCGCAGGCGGCGCTTTCAGGCAGCCTTTCCGGCACAACGCAAAAGACAGGAGGCGGATCCTCCACATACGCGCCAACAGGCGGGGGCGGCGTAAATATCAGTTATGAACTCGATCTTTTCGGGGGAAATCGCGCCGCAAGGGCTGCGGCTCAGGCCGGCGTGGCAAGCAGCCTTTACGACCGCGAAGCCCTGGCGCTCGTCGTGTCGTCGGAAGTCGCCAAGACTTATGCCAGAGCGCTGGCGCTCAATGGCCGGATTCATATCGCCCGGAACAACAGAAAGAATATGGTGAAAACGCTCGATATCCTCAAAGCGCGTTTCAAGGAGGGTCTGGGGACGGTTCTGGAGATCGAGTTGCAGAAAACGGGCATCGCCAACGCGGACGCAGGCATCGCAACGCTGGAAAACAGCCGGGCGGTGACGATGCACGCGCTGGCCGTCCTTGTGGGCGAATCCCCGCAGGGGTTCAGCATCTCGGCAGACAGCCTCGGCGATCTCACCCTTCCGGTCATAGCGCCGGGACAGCCTTCGGCGCTTCTGGAGCGGCGTCCCGACATCCGCAAGGCGGAGGCGGACCTCGTCGCCGCCAACGCGAACATCGGCGTCGCGCGCGCGGCTTTCTTCCCGTCCGTCAACCTCGGCCTCGCCCCCAGCATCGCGGTTTCGCCCCTTTCCAGTCCGGCGACGTCGGCGCTGCAAATAGCGTCGGCCATATCGGTTCCGCTTTTCAATGGCGGAAGCCTTAAAGCAGGGCTTGAAAAGAGTCAGGCGCGTGAAAGAGAACTGGCGGAAAATTACCGGCACACGGTATTGACGGCCTTTCAGGAAGTGGAGGCCGCCCTGACCGGCGCCAGAAGCGCCCTCCGGCGCCAGGGGTCTTATACGCGGGCGCTTCTCTCCTCGGACAAAGCCTACAAGATGGTAGGAACGATGTTCAGGGAAGGCGCCATCGACTACATGACCATGCTGGAATCCGAGCGCAGCCTGCTCTCGGCGAAAGACAATCTCGTCTCAGCAAATCTTGACCGGCTTGCCGCCGCCATCGACCTTTACAAGGCCGTCGGCGGGGGCTGGCAGGGAGGACTGGAAAATGAAAAACACTGAAGCGCAGACCGTTCCGACCTTCGGAACGATAGACATCGCGGGAACCGTGGCGGGGGAAAAGGTGAAGCTGGCATACGTCCGCTGGCAGCCGGAAGGAGCCGCCATCGGAACAGTCGTCGCCGTTCACGGTCTGACCCGCCAAAAGCGCGATTTCGACTTTATCGCGAAAGCGCTGGTGAAAAAGGGATATGACGTCTGGGCCGTGGACGCGCCGGGTCGCGGGGAAAGCAGCCGGTTCGCAGACCCGCAAAACTATTACAATGGCGTCTATGCCGACGTCTTCACCGCGTTCCTGAAGCAGATGAAATTCCCCCCGGTGCACTGGATCGGCACCTCGATGGGCGGGCTCGTCGCGCTCGACATGGCGGCGAAAGGGCACGGCGGCCTTTTCCGTTCCCTGACCCTGATCGACATCACGCACAAGCCGTCCCGCAACGGGCTGGATCGAATTTCCGGAATCATGTCGGAAACCCTGCCTGTTTTCGAGAACATCGAGCACTACGCGGCGGCGCTGAAGAAAAGCCTGCCGCTGGGCGACGTGCCGGAGCAGGTCTGGCGGCATTATGCGGAACACCAGTTGCGAAAGACAGGCGACGGCTATGCGTTTCACTTCGATCCCCTGATCGCGCGCCGCGCCCTACTGGATCTGAAAAGCGATATCGACCTCTCGGAAGGGCTCAAAAAGACCGCCTGCCCCATCGCACTGGTGGCGGGCGGCGTTTCCGACCTCTGCACGGCGGAAGAGATCAAGGGGCTGAAAGCCCTGAAACCGGAAGCCATCGTGCACATATGCCCGAAGGCCGGGCATGTGCCGGCGCTTGATGACACCGCGACGCAGAGCTTCATCCTCGACCATCTTGCAAAGAGCCCCGACAGAAAGAACCTCCCCAGGCTCTCTCATCGCTCTTTACAAGGCCGGCGGCAGGGACCCGGCATGAAGGAATAAAAAATGAAAGGCGCTGAAGCGCAGACCGTTCCGACTATCGGAACGATAGATATCGCGGAAACCGTGGCAGGAGAAAAGGTGAGGCTGGCCTATGCCCGCTGGCAGCCGGAAAACGGCGCCGTCGGAACGGTCGTCGCCGTTCACGGCCTGACCCGCCAAAAGCGCGATTTCGACTTTATCGCGGAAACGCTGGTAAAGGAGGGCTATGACGTCTGGGCCGTGGATGCGCCGGGGCGCGGGGAAAGCAGCCGGTTCGCGGATCCGCAGAACTATTACAACGGCGTCTATGCCGATGTCTTCTCCACATTCCTGAAGCAGATGAAGTTTCCTCCGGTGCACTGGATCGGAACCTCGATGGGCGGCCTTATCGCGCTCCACATGGCGGCGAAGGGGCACACCGGACTTTTCCGTTCCCTGACCCTGATCGACATCACGCACAAGCCACGCCGCGACGGGCTGGACCGCGTTTTCGGGCTCATCACGGAAACCCTGCCTGTTTTCACAAGCATTGAGCATTACACGGCGGGGCTGAAAAAACACCTGCTGCTGGGCGACGTGCCGGAACATGTCTGGCGGCATTATGCGGAACACCAGTTGCGGAAGACCGGCGATGTCTACGCGCTCCACCACGACCCCCTGATCGCGCGCCGCGCCCTGTCGGAACTGAAAAAGGTGTATGACCTCTCGGAAGGCGTCCAGAAGCTCACCTGCCCCATCGCGCTGGTGGCGGGCGGCGTTTCCGACCTCTGCACGGCGGAAGAAATCGAGGGGCTGAAAGCCCTGAAACCGGAAGCCATCGTGCACATATGCCCGAAAGCCGGGCATGTGCCGGCGCTTGACGACGCCGCAACGCAGGGCTTCATCCTCGATCATCTTGCGAAAAGCTCCGGCAGGAAACATCTCCCCAGACTCCTCGATATCCTGGAATATCTCCGCACCAATCCTGACGGCTGCGCGTGGACGAAGGCGCAGACGCACAAGTCCCTCGTCCCCTATCTTGTCGAGGAAACCTACGAGACCGCCGATGTCATCGATCAGGGCAAAGCGGATGAGGATTTGCGGGACGAGCTGGGGGATATCCTGCTGCAGATCGCCTTTCACGCGCAGATCGCGTCGGAGCGCGGGGCGTTCACGTTCGACGATGTCGCCGGGGCTATCGTCGAAAAGCTGGAACGCAGATACCCGACCATTCTCGGCGGCGAGGCCAATACTTTGAAAACGCCGCAGGAGATCGACCGCCGATGGGAGGAGATCAAGGCAGGGGAACGCCGGAAGAAAGGCATACGCCCCGACGCCAGCATCCTCGACGAGGTTTCGCACGGCCTCCCTGCCCTCCTCCGCGCCGCCAAGCTCAAGGGTCGCGCCTCCAGGGAGGGATGGGAATGGCCGGACGTGTCCGTCCTCCTCGGCAAGATCAACGAGGAAGTCGGCGAACTGCGCGACGAAATCGAGGCGAAGAAAATCGACCGGGAAAAAGTCTCCGCGGAACTGGGCGACCTGATGTTCCTGCTGGTCGATTTCGCCCGATGGTACGGCTTCGACGCGGAGGACGCGCTCCGCGCCACCAACAACCGCTTCGAGCGCAGGTTCCGCTACATGGAACAGGGACTCAAGCGCATCGGCAGGAATTTCAAGACCTCCACCCCCGAGGAACGCATGGCTCTCTGGGATGAAGCGAAAAGCCTGGAAAAAAAGAAGGAAGAAGTGGCGTGAGATTTCTGAATACAGCCGCAATACTGGCAGCCGCCCTTGCCCTTGTTTCCAGTTCAACTCCGCTTATGGCGAAAGCCCCCGATGCTCTCAAACAGGAAACCCTGCAGAAACTCGCCAAGGTCAGGGTCGTCGTTCAGTACAGGTACGTCACCGACGGAAAAGCCCTCAACAGGAGCTTGGACGATGTCATCAAAATCTTCAGGGAGGCGAAGGCGGATTTTATCTTTCAGGGCTGGCTGACCCAGCACCCCCTTCCGGAGAAATGCTCCGATCTGCCCAAGAACATAATAAAAAAATGCGAAATGGCTGGCTATAGCGCGGAAAACCTCCGGAACGCCGTCGCGACGATCAAAAAAGAACTGCCCGATGTCATCTTCAGCGGAGGCACGCAGTTTGAATTTTTCTATCCCGGCGAGATCGGCGGCAGGGATGAGAAGGAACAGCGGGACAAAGCCTGGGGAATGACCTTCAATCCCGCGAAATGGGGCCTCGGCAGAAGCCGCCGGGACGCGCAGTGCTACTGGGCGAAAAGATGGGGCATGGCCGAAAAAGGCCCCTCCTGCCCCGGCGAGGAAGATCTGAAATCGTCCATGAGATACTATTTCCCGGACGTCACCGACCCCGGCTTTCAGGAAGCGTTCCTCAACAGGATTTACCGGCAGATAGATGCCGGAGTGGATGCAATATGGATCGATATGCTGTATGTGCAGCCCAGTCTGCTTGAAGAATTGACGAAGGATAAAAAGCACCCGGCGGTGCGGGAAAGCTATGACGCCATCTGGAAGATCGTCGATAAAATCCACGAGTACGGATACACGAAGGGCAAATATATCTACGTCATAACGTGGGTCGCGGACAGGAAACACGGCGTCGTTGAAGTCATCCCGAAAACCAACGTCGATATCGCCATGATCTCCCCGCAATCCAACGAGATCAAGGACAGGGTGACGGGCAAGATCGGGCAGTTCGATGAAAAATTGTGGGACGACGTAACGAAGCAAATCCGGGAAAAACTCGGCCTGCCGATCTTCGCCCGGATCGACTACGGCGGTGGCGGAAGAAGCCCTCTCGGCGTATTCAGTCAGGAGCTGACGGGGGATGAGGCCAGAGAGTTTCTGATAACTGCGGATAATTTCTTTTCGAAGCAGGAAATACAGTTTATCTATCCCCTCCACGGGGGTGATATGGGGTTAAAGGAAAAAGTTAAGATTCTCTCCTATGACACTTATAACTGGTACGATTCGTGGGCTCCGGAATTCAATACCTTTGAAACGATGAAGGAACTTGCAATCCATAAATCTCAAAAGTAGTGCCTTTTTGCCTGAAAATCGGGTGGAAGAATGATTTTAGTTATGCAAATAGCCGGCATAGACGTCGCCGGGGCTATCGTCGAAAAGCTGGAACGCAGATACCCGGCAACGCGGTGATGCCATGACTGTTCCTGGCCACAGTTACACCGTCGAGCGCACTTCCTTTGCCCCCATCTCTGCGTCATGCGTGAACTTCCGCCGCTTCCACTTGTGAAGTACTTGTCCCATAACTTGTCCCTCCGTAAAGGGCCGTACGCTATACCATCACACCGTAGGACTAAACATAATATGACTAAATTTATCTTTACATATGGATACAAATTGACTACTCTTATGAGAAGTATCCGGCAAGATGTTGAGGTACATGTAAGGTTCACCTAAAGCGTGAAAGAGAATGACCGCTCTTTATCATGGGACGCAAACGGGAAAAGACGCTCTCTTTTTGGAAGGTTTTATCGTTGCCGGCGCCCACAGCGGCAAAAGTCTTGATACCGGGGGTCAGGATCAAGGCTTTTATGTGAGTCTGGATCCGCAAGTAGCTCGGGCGTTTGCTGGCACCCGTACTGAAGAAGAAGCTCGCGCTCGTAGTAAATATGCAGCGGAGAAACCTGTCTGTCAATTTGGTCGCGGACTTATGGTTCAAATAAATACAAAAGTTGATTCCAAAAATTGGGACATAGATCACGAAATGAGCCCCGGATACAGCATGGCTCTGATTGAGAATATGAGGGACTTCCTGCCCCTGGCGGCAAAGCGTCAAAAAAGCGACGACAAAAAACTGCTGAAGGCATTCCATTCTGCGGTGGATAAGAAACCGGATTTTTTTTCAGTTGTGTACGCCGACTTCCCTACTGCTGCTTTTTTCAAGTACCCCAGGAAAAAAATCGCTATCTTATACCCTGAAACCAAACGCCCTTCTTTTTTGGAGGGTAACCGGATATCCGGATATTTCCTGCAAATAGTTCATCACATACTGAGAGACAGCTTCCCGGAAGAATACCAAAGAGAAAAGCAGCGTGTACTGGATGAAATGGTCGGGGTCGGCACGGGCCAGTTAAAATATATAGGTTCCGATCCTCTTAAAATTTCCAGGATGTATCTTAAGCCGGAACTATTTGACCCGCGCCATATCGAGACGCTTGCCGACTGGGAGGTCGTTTACAATGCAACGGCAACATCTGTGAATAAAAAAACGGGCTCCTCGTTAACAAAAAAACCTCACTCCCTGTCCTCAAACCAGCCGTCGCCGTAGGTCGTGCAGATTTCGGTATTTTTGCCTTAAGCAGTCAAGGACGATGGCAAGGCGACTGCTCCGGCGGGATCGACGGACGGCCTCCATAAGCGTGCATCTTGCGGGAATCCCTGTCCATCGCCGTTCAGATATGCTACACCAGCCCTCATGATGACGAACCCCCTGAGATGCCTGTACGACAGGGCCATGCGGATTGCCGCGCACAAACACGCCGCGTGGGGACTGGCAGGCATTTCATTCATTGAAAGCTCTGTGTTCCCGATCCCGCCAGACGTGGTGCTGATGCCGATGTGCCTCGCCGACCGCAGCAAGTCTTTCCGGTACGCCACGATCTGCACGGTCGCTTCCGTTCTCGGCGGGATTCTCGGCTACGCCATCGGCTATTTCCTGTTCGAGAGCGTCGGGAAGACCGTCCTGAATTTTTACGGCCTGATGGAGCAGTTCGCCTCCTTTCAGGAAAAATACAACGCCTGGGGCGGATGGATCGTGTTCGCGGGGGGGCTGACCCCCATCCCCTACAAGGTCATCACGATCGCCAGCGGTGTGACGCACATGAACATCGCCGTTTTTTGCATGGCTTCGGTCGCGGGACGGGCGGCGCGGTTTTATCTGGTGGCCGCGCTGCTCTGGAAATATGGAATGCCTATCCAGGCGTTTATTGAAAAATATCTCGGTCTGCTGACGATTCTGTTCTTTGCCCTGTTGATCGGCGGATTTATCGGCTTAAAATATCTGCTATGAAGCATCTGATAAAGCATCTGATCGGGTATTTTCAACCACCGAAACACCTCGCAGCCGCCGTGACCGCCGCCAGCATCACGGCGTTGATTTTCGCCTATGCCGCCCAGTACGGCTTCGGCCTGAAGCCCTGCATCCTCTGCCTGTACCAGCGCGTCCCCTACTTCACGAACATCGCTCTCGGGGCATTGGCGTTTTGGGCGGCGTCCAGACGCCCGCGTCCGGCGGCGGCATTGCTGCTCCTTGCCGCGCTGGTCTTTTTCGCCGGAGCCGCCGTCGCGGGCTTCCAGGTCGGCGTGCAGCAAAAATGGTGGGAGTGGATTTCCCCCTCCTGCGGCACGGGGATCGTCTCGACGGAAGGGCTTTCCATCGAGGAGATCCGCAAAGCCCTCGCGCGGCAATCCACCGTCGTCAGATGCGACAAAGTCTCCTGGACGCTGTTCGGAATCTCTCTGGCGGGGTACAACTGCATGCTGTCCGCAACGCTCGGCCTCGGCGTCCTGTATCTTCTGGGGAAGAAGAAAGCGGCCGCCGGAAAATGAAATCCCCGGGCGGCCTTCCGGACAGGAAAATCTACAGCTTCACTCCCGTATGAATCGCCGCGATTCCGCCGGAGAGGTTCACAAACCGCACCTGCTCGAACCCCGCCTTTTTCATGCGGCCGGCGAGGTCTTCCTGTTTGGGGAACCGGCGGATGCTTTCGACGAGGTACTGGTAGCTCTCGCGGTCTTTGGCGACCAGCTCGCCGATCTTCGGGATCATGCGGAAGGAATATTCGTCGTATATCTTGCGGAAGAGCGGGTTGTTCACGCGGCTGAATTCGAGGCAGAAGAACTGCCCGCCATGCTTGAGCACGCGATATGCTTCCTCCAGCGCGTCGTCGATCCGCGGCACGTTCCGCAGGCCGAAGGAGATCGTATAAAGATGATAACTGTCATCGTCGAAGGGGAGGGACTCCGCGTTGCCGGTGACCCATTCAAACCCTTTCAGGTAGCCGCGATCAATGGCGCGGTCCTGACCGACCTTCAGCATTTCCGCGTTGATGTCGCAGACGGTGATTTTCGCGCTGTCACCCGCGCGTTCCCGGTAGCGGAAGGCGATATCGCCCGTCCCGCCCGCGACGTCCAGCAGGGTCTTGCGTGCGGAAGGATGCAGCAGGGAGACGAATCTGCTTTTCCATAGCCTGTGAATGCCGCCCGACATCAGGTCGTTCATCAGATCATAACGACTTGCGACGGAGTCGAAGACGTTCACGACCAGCCGCGCTTTTTCCTCCGGATCGACGCGTTTGTCGCCAAACCATTGAGACTCTTTATTTTTGTTTTGTTTTCTGGTTGCCATTTTCTTTATAAGAACCAATACTCGGGGGACGCGTATGTATAGTCTTCTCAGCGCATGAAGACTACAAGTTTAAGCTTGTAATTTTTGATTTTTCTAGAAAAAGATGCTATCCATCTCATGGGCTTATGGACAGATTTATTATTGCGCCATCGCAATATATGGAAATAATGCTAGGTGGTATCGCTCGCCACATGGGTTCTTTATGCGTTTCTGTATGCATCTATAGCCGTTACGTCTGTAACGCAAAGGAGTGTCCATAAGCCTATTTTTTTGGGGAGAGCTATGTGTCTCGATTAGAGCATTTAAAAAAATGCAGTTCGTTACATGATGTCGCTGCGTTGCTGGGATTTCAACCCAGCAAACTTGCTTATGTTCTTTATA